>NZ_JBEAIQ010000014.1:0-351609 GCF_040064335.1 Klebsiella sp. CN_Kp088
TGGAGCTGAAATCAGTCGAAGATACCAGCTGGCTGCAACTGTTTATTAAAAACACAGCACTGTGCAAACACGAAAGTGGACGTATACGGTGTGACGCCTGCCCGGTGCCGGAAGGTTAATTGATGGGGTTATCCGTAAGGAGAAGCTCTTGATCGAAGCCCCGGTAAACGGCGGCCGTAACTATAACGGTCCTAAGGTAGCGAAATTCCTTGTCGGGTAAGTTCCGACCTGCACGAATGGCGTAATGATGGCCAGGCTGTCTCCACCCGAGACTCAGTGAAATTGAACTCGCTGTGAAGATGCAGTGTACCCGCGGCAAGACGGAAAGACCCCGTGAACCTTTACTATAGCTTGACACTGAACATTGAGCCTTGATGTGTAGGATAGGTGGGAGGCTTTGAAGCGTGGACGCCAGTCTGCGTGGAGCCAACCTTGAAATACCACCCTTTAATGTTTGATGTTCTAACGTTGGCCCCTTATCGGGGTTGCGGACAGTGTCTGGTGGGTAGTTTGACTGGGGCGGTCTCCTCCCAAAGAGTAACGGAGGAGCACGAAGGTTAGCTAATCCTGGTCGGACATCAGGAGGTTAGTGCAATGGCATAAGCTAGCTTGACTGCGAGCGTGACGGCGCGAGCAGGTGCGAAAGCAGGTCATAGTGATCCGGTGGTTCTGAATGGAAGGGCCATCGCTCAACGGATAAAAGGTACTCCGGGGATAACAGGCTGATACCGCCCAAGAGTTCATATCGACGGCGGTGTTTGGCACCTCGATGTCGGCTCATCACATCCTGGGGCTGAAGTAGGTCCCAAGGGTATGGCTGTTCGCCATTTAAAGTGGTACGCGAGCTGGGTTTAGAACGTCGTGAGACAGTTCGGTCCCTATCTGCCGTGGGCGCTGGAGAATTGAGGGGGGCTGCTCCTAGTACGAGAGGACCGGAGTGGACGCATCACTGGTGTTCGGGTTGTCATGCCAATGGCATTGCCCGGTAGCTAAATGCGGAAGAGATAAGTGCTGAAAGCATCTAAGCACGAAACTTGCCCCGAGATGAGTTCTCCCTGAGACTTTAAGTCTCCTGAAGGAACGTTAAAGACGATGACGTTGATAGGTCGGGTGTGTAAGCGTAGCGATACGTTGAGCTAACCGATACTAATGAACCGTGAGGCTTAACCTTACAACGCCGAAGATGTTTTGGCGAAAGAGACACAAATTTCAGCTTAGATTCAGAGTCCGAAGTATTTTGCGCTGAGACAAGGCGGCAAACGAAGCGATGGAAGGAGCATACTGAAGTATGTGACTGACATTCGCGAGAGCAGCCAACGCAGTATGAGCGCAAAAGACACAGGACGAGCACAAAGAATTTGCCTGGCGGCACTAGCGCGGTGGTCCCACCTGACCCCATGCCGAACTCAGAAGTGAAACGCCGTAGCGCCGATGGTAGTGTGGGGTCTCCCCATGTGAGAGTAGGGAACTGCCAGGCATCAAATTTGCAGTAAAACCGGGGCATTAAACCGGTAGATGTAGAAAAAATTCGGTGGAGCGGTAGTTCAGTCGGTTAGAATACCTGCCTGTCACGCAGGGGGTCGCGGGTTCGAGTCCCGTCCGTTCCGCCACTTATTAAAAGCCCTGAGCATTTGCTCAGGGCTTTTTTGTTTTCTCCATTCCAATTATTGCTAAATCAGCAAAAATCCTCTGCATTTATCGATCTTTTTCCCAACCCAACCTTCACCCATAATGGCCTCAGTTAAGCGAAACGAATAATTAACGAGGAACATCAATCATGACAATCCCTGCATTTGGTCTTGGCACTTTCCGTCTGCAAGACGACGTAGTCATCAACTCTGTAAAAATGGCGCTGGAGCTGGGCTATCGTACTATCGATACCGCACAGATCTATGAAAACGAAGCCGCTGTTGGCCAGGCTATCGCGGAAAGCGGCGTGCCGCGTGATGAACTGTTCATCACCACCAAAATCTGGATCGAAAACCTGAGTAAAGACAAGCTGATCGCCAGCCTGAAAGAGAGCCTGCAGAAGCTGCGCACCGATTATGTTGATCTGACGCTGATTCACTGGCCGTCGCCGAACGATGCGGTTGCTGTTGAAGAGTTTATGGCTGCGCTGATGGAAGCGAAGAAGCTGGGTCTGACCCGACAGATCGGTATCTCTAACTTCACTATTCCACTGATGGAACGTGCGATCGCTGCCGTTGGCGCTGAAAATATCGCGACCAACCAGGTTGAACTGTCTCCGTACCTGCAGAACCGTAAAGTGGTCGATTGGGCGCGTGAACACGGGATCCACATCACCTCTTACATGACGCTGGCCTACGGTAAGGCGCTGAAAGATGAAGTGATTGCCCGTATCGCGGCGAAACATAATGCGACCCCGGCACAGGTTATTCTGGCGTGGGCGATGGGAGAAGGTTATGCGGTTATTCCATCTTCCACCAAGCGTGAAAATCTGGCGAGCAACCTGAAAGCGCTGGATCTGAAGCTGGATGATGAAGATCGTAAAGCGATTGCCGCGCTGGATTGCAACGACCGTCTGGTAAGCCCGGAAGGTCTGGCGCCGAAGTGGGATTAATCCACCGATTCCGGCAGGCGGTTGACGCCGCTGCCGGACGATAGTTTCTTACAGCTCCTTCGGGAGCTGTTTGACGTGCTCACTCAGAAAGTCAATAAATGCCCTGATACGCGTGCTGACGGCTCTGTCGCTGTAATACACCGCACTGAAAGGCATCTCCACCGGCAAGCGCTTGTCGGCAAGTAGCTCCACAAACTCCCCGCTGGCAATCTCTTTATCCACCATATAATCCGATAGACAGGCAATACCATTGCCGCCAAGACAGAGCTGTTTTAGCGTTTCGCCACTGTTAGAGGTAATTTCGCAACCGACTTCCAGTAATTGGCCATCGCTGGCGGCAATAGGCCAGGTATTTAACGAGACAGGCTCGGTGAACCCCAGGCAGAGATGATCCGCAAGATCTTCCGCATTCACCGGCGTGCCGTAGCGGGCGATATAATCAGGCGAGGCGATGATCTTGCGATAGCTGGTGAACAGCGGGCGGGCGCGCAGGCTGGAATCGGTTAGGGTACCCACGCGGATCGCGACGTCGACTTTACGTTCTATAAGATTAATGAAGGTTTCCGAGGAGACCAGCGAGAGCGTCATTTCTGGATAACGTTCGCGAAACGGTTTTACCAGCGGCATTAAAAAATGCAGCATCACCGGGGTGGCGGCATCAACGCGAAGCAATCCGCGAGGGGTGGTGCGCGTCTCCAGAAGCTCGTTCTCAGCAGCCGCCATCTCCTGCAACACCACCTGCATGCGGCGGAAATAACGCTCGCCTTCTTCTGTCAGGCTCAGCTGGCGCGTGGTCCGGTTTAACAAACTAACGCCTAGCTTTGATTCCAGCTTTTTGACTGCCCGGCTGACGGCAGAGTTTGCCTGCCCGAGCTGCTCGGCCGCCCGGCTAAAACTGCCGCTTTCCACTACGGCGACGAAGATAGCGATCTCTTCTGACGTGGCTCTCATTGTTGCACCTATAGCAAAATTCTATTGAGATTTTGATGGTTTTTGTTATTTAAACATCCCTTCATACTACGTGTCATCTTAATCCTGATGCTACGGAGTAAATTATGCCACTGGCGCTACTTGCATTAACCATCGGTGCCTTTGCTATTGGCACTACCGAATTTGTGATCGTCGGTCTGGTACCGACCATCGCCGAACAACTGGCTATCTCGCTGCCGTCTGCGGGCCTGCTGGTTTCCATCTATGCGCTAGGCGTGGCGATTGGCGCCCCGGTGCTGACCGCGTTAACCGGGCGTATGCCGCGTAAGCAGCTCCTGCTGGCGTTAATGGTGTTGTTTACCGCCGGTAACCTGCTAGCGTGGCAGGCTCCGGGTTATGGAACTTTGATTATGGCCCGCCTGCTGACCGGCCTGGCGCATGGCGTATTCTTTTCTATCGGCTCGACGATTGCCACCAGCCTGGTGCCAAAAGAGAAAGCCGCCTCGGCCATTGCTATCATGTTCGGCGGCCTGACGGTCGCGCTGGTAACCGGGGTGCCTTTCGGGACGTTCATCGGTCAGCATTTTGGCTGGCGGGAAACGTTCCTCGCGGTATCGATTCTGGGCGTCATTGCGCTTATCAGCAGCCTGATCCTGGTGCCGAATAATATTCCGGGCCGCGCCGGCGCCAGCCTGCGCGATCAGATGAAAGTCTTGACCCATCCGCGCCTGTTGATGATCTACGCGATTACCGCGCTGGGCTATGGCGGCGTGTTTACCGCATTTACTTTCCTCGCGCCGATGATGCAGGAGCTGGCTGGCTTTAGCCCGTCTGCGGTCAGTTGGATCCTGCTGGGTTACGGTATCTCCGTCGCTATCGGTAACGTATGGGGCGGTAAGCTCGCCGATAAACATGGCGCTGTCGCCGCGTTGAAATTTATCTTCGCTGCGTTGGTGGTGCTGTTGCTGGTCTTCCAGTTCACGGCCAATCTGCACTACGCCGCTCTGGCAACGGTACTGGTGATGGGCATTTTCGCCTTCGGCAACGTTCCGGGTCTGCAGGTCTATGTGGTACAAAAGGCTGAACAATACACGCCGGGCGCCGTTGATGTTGCTTCTGGTTTGAACATCGCAGCCTTTAATATCGGTATTGCCCTTGGTTCGGTCATTGGTGGACAGACGGTCGAGCTGTACGGTCTGGCGCAGACGCCGTGGATTGGCGCGCTGATTGTGCTGGTTGCTTTGCTACTGGTCGTACTGAGCGGTCGTTTAGATAAATCTCCACGCCGTTCGGCAGCCGTTTCTCTCGAAGGATAAGGCTTTCTCGCAAATTGCATTGAAAGTGTATGGGAAAATCCCTATAACAGAAGAACCAGCCGCAGTCGGGCTGGTTTCCTGTTATCGAGGTTGAATGCCCAAATTGCGAAAGAATACCTATGCCATGCGCTATGTCGCCGGACAACCCGCGGAGAGAATCTTGCCTCCGGGGGCGTTTGCGGGCGTCAGTCCGGTTTATCCCGCCGGCGCGCCATTAAGCAGCGATGAGAAAATTCGCGTGCTGGTGTGGAATATCTTTAAGCAGCAGCGTGCAGAATGGCAGTCAGTGCTCAAAAATTTCGGCAAAGACGCGCATCTGGTCCTGTTGCAGGAGGCGCAAACCACCCCAGAACTGGTCAGGTTCGCGACTTCAAACTATCTGGCCGCCGATCAGGTGCCGGCGCTGGTATTGCCGCAGCATCCTTCCGGCGTGATGACGCTGGCCTCCGCTCACCCCATCTATTGCTGTCCCTTGCGCGAGCGCGAACCTATTTTACGTTTGCCTAAATCGGCGTTAGTGACCGTTTATCCGCTGCCCGATGCGCGGCTGTTAATGGTGGTGAATATCCATGCGGTTAATTTTAGTCTTGGCGTCGATGTCTATAGTAAACAGCTGCTGCCAATTGGCGATCAGATTGCCCATCACAGCGGGCCGGTAATCATGGCTGGTGATTTCAACGCCTGGAGCCGCCCGCGGATGAACGCGCTGTACCGCTTTGCGCGTGAGATGTCGTTACGCGAAGTTCGTTTCTCTGACGATCAGCGCCGCCGCGCGTTTGGTCGCCCGCTCGATTTTGTGTTCTACCGCGGCTTAAGCGTGCACGATGCCTCCGTGCTGGTGACCCGCGCTTCCGATCACAACCCGCTACTAGTCGAATTCAGTCCCGGCAAGCCTGATTAATTAAGGTATGTCAGGCCTGCCATCGGGCAGGTCTGCGTTCAGCACGATGCTGCCCTTTATTACTCAAACCACCGAAGGACAACACAATGACAACACGCTCTCATCATGACAACGTCGAAAAGCAGTTTGGCTCACAGGCAAGCGCCTATCTGACCAGCGCCGTACACGCCTCCGGGCGCGATCTGCAGCGTCTGGCGGAACGGCTGGCGGATTTCCCGCAGGCAACGTTGCTGGATATGGGATGCGGGGCAGGGCACGCCAGTTTTACCGCTGCCGGCCAGGTAGCGCAGGTTACCGCGTATGATTTATCGAGCCAGATGCTGGAGGTTGTCGCTCAGGCGGCAAAAGACAAAGGCTTTACTAACATCGTCACTCAGCAGGGATATGCTGAAATGCTGCCGTTTGCCGACGCCAGTTTTGATGTGGTGATTAGCCGCTACTCCGCTCACCATTGGCATGATGTCGGCCAGGCGCTGCGCGAGGTGAAACGCGTGCTGAAGCCGGGCGGGGTGATGATCATGATGGACGTAATGTCTCCGGGGCATCCGGTACGTGATGTCTGGCTGCAGACCGTAGAGGCCCTGCGCGACACCTCGCACGTGCGTAATTACTCCAGCGGCGAGTGGCTGGCGCTGGCCAACGACGCAGGCCTGGCGATCAATCATTTATTGACCGATCGTCTGCCGCTGGAATTTAGCTCCTGGGTCGCGCGGATGCGCACGCCAGAAGCGCTGGCGGAGGCGATTCGCTTATATCAGCAGAGTGCATCGGCGGAGGTTAAAGCCTACTTCGAATTACAGCAGGATGGATCGTTTACCAGCGATACCATCATGTTTGAAGCGCATAAAGCAGTGTAGCGCTGGCAATAAAAAAGGCACCGGGGAATCGGTGCCTTTCTCATTATTCTGAAATCAGGATTCAGGTCTGTCGTTGTTCTTCACAAACAGCGTTAGCTGATCCCCAGGCTTCAGGTTATCGGTATCGCTGTTCCAGCGCATAACGTCGCGGATATTGACGCCGTGGCGTTTTGCGATGCTCGATAGCGAGTCGCCCTTACGAACACGATAGGTGATGCTATCATTGTTGTTCGCCAGACGTTGCGCGCTGCTGCCTGCGCCGACAACCAGATTCTGTCCAACTTTCAACCCTGAACCGCGCAGGTTGTTCCACTGCTGCAGATCCCTGGTGGTGACGCCGAGACGCGAAGCAATCCCGGAAATCGTATCGCCAGAACGTACCTTGTAGCTATGGCTGGTCAGCGGCGTATTGTCAGCTAGCTGCGTCGGCTGTACGGCGGCAATGTCGCCAGAGGCCAGAGACTCACGCAGTTGAGCCGCGTGCTTCTGAGGCACCATAACGTACTTTGGCCCGCTAGCGCCAAGCGTTGAACCCTTTACGCCGGCGTTAAAGGTTTTCAGCTTGCTGACCGGCATTCCTGCCATGTCCGCGAGCTGAGAAATCTCAACCGGACTATCGAGGCGAACGCGCGCCAGCGCACGGCTTTCATCAGCCGTTGGCAGCTTCACGCCGTAACGCTTGCTGTTTTTGAGAATATCGCTCAAAGCCAGCATTTTTGGCACGTAGACCTTGGTTTCACGCGGCAGCGAGAGCGACCAAAAATCGGTGGGTTTACCACGCGAACGGTTCGCCTTCACGGCCTTCATTACCCGGCCTTCGCCGCTGTTATATGCTGCGACGGTCAGTAACCAGTCGCCGTCGAACATTTTGTTCAGACGTTGCATCATGTCCAGCGCCGCGGTAGTGGACGCGACGACATCACGACGCGCATCGTAACTGCGGGTCTGTTTTAAACCATAATTGCGCCCTGTGCTCGGAATGATCTGCCAAATGCCTGCGGCATTGGCGCCAGACGTTGCGTGTGGGTCAAAAGCGCTCTCCACTATGGGTAGTAATACCAGTTCCATTGGCATGTTACGTTTCTTAACTTGCCCGGCTATCCAGTACATATACGGTTCAGCCCGTAAAGTTACATCGTGGAGATAGCTCTTATTACGTAAGTACTTCTGTTTCTGTTCGCGAATCCGGGGGTTTTCCGGAATACCCATCTTTAGCTCGTCGCTTATGGAAGTCCACAGATCCTGGTCTTGCGCGTAGAGGGTTCCATCATCTAACCATCGCGCCTGACTTGTGAACTTGCCTGCTTCCCCTTGACCAGCTGCAGAAAGGCTCTGTGCTCGCTGTTCTACGGTGCCGTCGTGCTTCGACGCCTGGCACCCTACCAGCAGGACAGAGGCGAGTAATATCGCTCGTGCCTTCATGTGTGTGTCAATAGTTGCTTAAAAGACGAGCAAGGATAACGGTGAAGGCCGAGGATGACAAGCGTTAAATCTCAGAAGTCATCTTTCTTTGACCTTAACCATGCAAATCTCTGCGCTGAGTGTTGCAAATTTGTTTCTTTGGATATTTCTTTAATTAAATCATTGTCATCCGTACGTAAAAATAAATTTATACGGCGTTCATTTTTCAGAGTAACGGGTAGTGTCTTTTGGTTTTTTGCGCGTAACTCCTTAACTTTATGGTAGTAATCCTTTATATCCATATCATCTGGCAGGATACTCAATGCAAACTTCATGTTTGCTAAAGTGTACTCATGTGCGCAACAAATTAGGGTGTCAGCGGGAAGCGCATTTATTTTCATAAATGATTGATACATTTGATCTGCTGTACCTTCGAACAGCCTGCCGCAGCCGCCGGAAAACATTGTATCGCCACAAAATAGATAAGGTTTGCTGTAGAAACAGATATGTCCTAATGTGTGACCTGGCGTGGCGAAAATAGAAAATTCGTGACCCAAAAGAGTAATGCTATCGCCATCAGATACAATATCCGTGCTTCCCTTATCCTGGGTTTCTGCCGGCCCGTAAACCACAAGTTGCGGAAATTTTTGCCGCAGTTCTTTCACGCCGCCAACATGATCATGGTGATGGTGGGTTAACAAAATCGCTTCTGGCTGCCAGTTGTTTTCTTCAATGGCCGCGAGTACCGGCGCGGCTTCACCGGGATCGACTATCACACAACGACGGCTATCGTCGCTAACAACCCAGATGTAGTTGTCCTGAAATGCAGGAATACTGATAAGATTCATAAATTACCTCTCAAAGCGTTGCGGAAGGTTGCGATGAAGCCGGCAAGGATACCTCATACAATTACAGCTCCAGAGCATTGGTCCAGTATGCCGTGGGGTGAATACT
The DNA here is from genome assembly GCF_040064335.1 of Klebsiella sp. CN_Kp088. Classification (NCBI taxonomy): domain Bacteria; kingdom Pseudomonadati; phylum Pseudomonadota; class Gammaproteobacteria; order Enterobacterales; family Enterobacteriaceae; genus Klebsiella; species Klebsiella sp. CN_Kp088. Next base: position 8,941 of record NZ_JBEAIQ010000014.1, read on the forward strand.
ATCGCGAGTCGCTGGAACGGCATATGAAACCGTGGCTGGCTAAATTATATGGCTTTCATCTACTTAAGATTGGCAATCTGAGCGCGGAAATCAATACCGAAGCCTGCGCGATCTCCCATCAGGTGAACGTTTCGCTGGGGGGAAGTCCGATCCAGGTCAAAGCCGACCCGCTGTCTCTTCCTTTCGCCGCCAAATCGGTGGATGCCTGTTTACTGGCGCATACTTTGCCATGGTGCAGCGATCCGCACCGGCTGTTGCGCGAAGCTGACCGCGTGCTGATTGACGATGGCTGGATGATTTTGACTGCTTTTAACCCGCTGAGCCTGATTGGATTGCGCAAAGTGACGCCGGTTCTGCGAAAAACTATCCCCTATAACAGCCGGATGTTTACCATGACGCGACAGCTTGACTGGCTGGCGCTGCTCAATTTTGAGGTGCTGCACTACGGTCGCTATCAGGTGCTGCCCTGGTCGAAGCAGGGGGGAAAAATGCTAAGTACTCATCTGCCTGCTTTGGGATGTTTGCAAATGATCGTCGCGCGGAAAAGAACCATTCCGTTGACGCTAAATCCGATGAAGTCCGGGAAGGCGAAGACGCAGCTGCGTCCGGCCGTTGGCGCCACCAGGCAGTGGCGCGACGGGGGGAATTAGCTTTCCGGCTGGTAGCCGACGTCGTCCAGCGTGGGGTTAGACGCAGCGGCGCGCGCAAGTTCGTCGCAGCGTTCGTTTTCCGGGTGTCCGGCATGGCCTTTGACCCATTCCCATTTAATCTGATGCTGGCCGAGAGCGGCATCAAGGCGTTTCCACAGATCGACATTTTTAACCGGCTTTTTGTCCGCCGTTTTCCAGCCGCGTTTCTTCCAGTTATGGATCCACTGGGTTATCCCCTGGCGGACGTACTGGCTATCGGTACTTAGCACCACTTCGCAGTGCTCTTTAAGCGCTTCGAGAGCGACGATGGCAGCCATCAGTTCCATGCGGTTGTTAGTCGTCAGGCGGTAGCCCGCGCTGTAGGTTTTTTCATGCTGGCGATAGCGCATAATAGCGCCGTAGCCGCCAGGCCCTGGATTCCCCAGGCAAGAACCATCGGTGAAAATTTCTACCTGTTTGAGCATCTCTGGTAGACTTCCTGTAATTGAAATCGATATGTAAACGACAAGTCTGACATAAATGACCGCTATGAGCACTGCAATTACACGACAGATTGTTCTCGATACCGAAACCACCGGTATGAACCAGATCGGCGCCCACTATGAAGGGCATAAGATCATCGAGATCGGCGCCGTAGAGGTGATCAACCGTCGCCTCACCGGTAATAACTTCCATGTTTACCTGAAGCCCGACCGGCTGGTGGACCCTGAAGCCTTCGGCGTTCACGGTATTGCCGATGAATTCCTCATGGATAAGCCGACATTTGCCGACGTTGCCGATGAGTTCATGGAGTATATCCGCGGCGCGGAGCTGGTCATCCATAACGCATCGTTCGATATCGGCTTTATGGATTATGAATTCAAAAAGCTGAACCGCGGCATTGAGAAAACGGAAACCTTTTGTAAGGTCACCGATAGCCTGGCGCTGGCGCGTAAGATGTTCCCCGGCAAGCGTAACAGCCTTGATGCGCTCTGTTCACGTTATGAAATAGACAACAGCAAGCGTACGCTGCACGGCGCGTTGCTCGATGCCCAGATTCTGGCTGACGTCTATCTGATGATGACCGGTGGGCAGACCAGCATGGCGTTTTCGATGGAAGGAGAAGGCCAACAGCAGGCCGGCGATATTGGAATACAGCGCGTTGTCCGCGCCGCCAGTAAATTACGCGTGGTTTATGCCTCTGATAGCGAGCTGGCGGACCATGAATCGCGTCTCGACCTGGTGCAAAAGAAGGGCGGAAGCTGCCTGTGGCGTGCCTGATTGCCGGTAATATGCGCTAAAAATAGGCGGGCGGGCTAATTTTGCAGCAAACGATTCAAAAGTGAAGAAAAAGCGTTGACGACGATGTAGGGAAACCGTAATATTCGCCTCGTTCCCAACGGAACAACAACGCGGAGCGGTAGTTCAGTCGGTTAGAATACCTGCCTGTCACGCAGGGGGTCGCGGGTTCGAGTCCCGTCCGTTCCGCCACTATTCAGAAGGCCTGAATCAGCAATGATTCAGGCCTTCGTCGTTTGGGGGAATTATCATTTAATCCGCCCCTAACGCCTCCTCAACACACTGCATAAATACCCGCATTGCCGGGCTAATCACTTTACCGGCGTGATGGGCGCATATCGCGTTAATAGTGAGTGGAATATCGCTGAACGGGAGTTCAACCAGCGTACCGCGCTTAAGCTCTTCCTCAACGGCGAAACGCGGCAGATAGCTGACGCCAAGATTGCTCGCCACGCACTGCTTAATACTTTCGATACTCCAGAGCTCAATAGTATTTTCCAGGGTAATGGCGCGCTGGCGCAGCGTGCTTTCAAAAATTTGCCGAAATACGCACTGTGGCTCATTGATAACAAAGCTCAGCGGGATATGTTGCCCGCAGCGGGTAAAATCGACCGCCGGATGCCGCGGCGAGGCGACCAGCGTCAGCGGCTGCTGGCCAAAGCTTGTCATGGTTAACGCGTCATCGTTGCCAACCCGATAAAACACGCCCAAATCGGCGCTATCGTTGAGTAGCGCATCACGGATGACATAACAGTTAAGTGATTGCAATGATAAGCGTACCTGCGGCGCCCGTTGTTTAAAGCGCTGTAGCACCTGCGGCATTTTATAGGCCAGCAGGGTTTCCCCACAGGCAACGCGCAGCTCACCAGCCGGTTCGCTATCCTCGCGAGCCGCCTCACGAATGGTTTCCATCACCCTCGCCAGTTCATGGACGTGCGGCAGCACCTTTTTACCGGATTCGGTCAGGCACATGCGGCGACCAATTTTTTCAAACAGCTGAACGGCAAGCTCTTGCTCAAGCTGTTGAATATGAAAGGTCACCGTGGATTGCGTACAGCATAGTTTTTGCGCCGCGCGTAAAAACGAGCCTTCTTCCACTACCGTCTTGAGAGTAATAAAACGCCGCAGATCCATTTCGCCACCAACTATCGAAATTATCGAATTCAGAATCAGAAAACATTCATTTTTTTAAATGAATAGCTTCGGGTACTGTCTGCCAAAACGAAGGAGAAGACAAGTGACCCCAGCTTTGATTAGTGCTTTTTTGACTTATACCCTGATAACCGCGCTGACTCCCGGCCCCAATAATATTCTTGCCCTCAGCAGCGTCACCGCCCATGGCTTACGCCGCAGTCTGCGGGTGCTGGCGGGGATGAGCATTGGTTTTATTATCACTATGCTGATTTGCGCGGCTTTAACCTTTTCGCTGGTGGAACTCGACTCGCGATTTACCCGGATATTGGGATGGATTGGCGCGGCGTATATCCTGTGGCTGGCCTGGCAGATAGCCAAAAGCAAACCGGGGGCAGGCGCGCTGAGTACAGAGCCGGTGGGTTTCTGGGCGAGCCTGGGCCTGCAGTTCGTCAACGTAAAAATTATTCTCTATGGCATCACCGCGCTCTCTACCTTTGTCCTGCCCGTTACCCGCGAGCCGATTTGGCTCATCAGCGTGAGTCTGCTGCTGGCGGCGATTGGCGCGCTGGGAAATCTATGCTGGGCTCTGGCGGGGCATCTGTTTCAGCGCCTGTTTTTGTTGTACGGGCGGCAACTGAACTGGGTATTGGCAGCGTTATTGGTCTACTGCGCTTTGCGGATCGTAGTGGAATAAAAAGGGAGCGCAGCGGCTCCCGAAAAGTGTTTAGCCGATTGTGAAGGGATCGGCATCCTGCCAGGCCGGAAATTTCTCGCGATACTCCTGCAGCGCGGCCAACGACAGATCGGCATCGAGCCGCGTCGCCTGATGCGGTTCGGCGGTAGCGATAATCTCTCCCTGTGGGCTGATGATACGGCTATCGCCCCGATAATGGTGGCCGTTACCATCGGTGCCGACGCGGTTGCAGCCGGCGACGTAGGCCTGGTTTTCAATTGCTCTGGCGACCAGCAGCGATTGCCAGTGCAGCGAACGCGGGGCTGGCCAGTTAGCGACATACAGCGCCAGGTCGTAATCGTTGTGGTTACGCGACCATACCGGGAAGCGCAGGTCATAACATACCAGCGGCAGAATTCGCCAGCCGCGCCATTCAAAGACCACTCGCTCAGTACCTGCCTCATAATGGTGATGCTCATCCGCCATGCGGAACAGGTGACGCTTATCGTAAAAGTGCATTTTACCGCCGGGCTCTACCAGCAGAAAGCGGTTCACCGGGCCACGTTCGGTCTGCAAGGCCGCGCTACCGGCAATCATTGCGTTGGTCTGCTCCGCTTTCGCCAGCATCCACTCAACGACCTCTCCCTGCGGCATCGACTGCTTCGCCGCTTCCATGGCAAATCCGGTAGTAAACATCTCAGGCAGCACAATGATGTCGCGCCCGCTCACTTCTTCCAGCTGACGATCGAAATGGCGCAGGTTGGCGGGACCATCCATCCACACCAGCGGTTGCTGCAACAGCGTAATTTTCAAGCCAGACACAGTGGTGAACTCCATTATGAAGAGGGCATAAGCTAATTTTAATACCATATCAGCAGCGGGAGGCGGCATGGAATATTTTGTTAAAAAAATGCTACTTTGGCGGGGGAGTAACAAAAGAAAAGGCGGGGAAATTCCCCGCCTTCGTCGTGATGTGGAGTATTGCTGCTATTATGCCGCTTCAATCTTGCGGATTTTTTCCGGCAGCTTTACCGGTTTGGTCGCCAGTTCATCCGCCGCGAAATCATCAACGTTAATACTGCGCAGACGGCTGGTTTCCGCACGGGTCAGAATCGAGGCTTCCTCCTGATTAATTAACCCTTTGGCCAGCGCATTAGTGGCCAGCTCATCCAGGCGGGTGAACGGCAGATTTTTACCCAGCTCTTTGCAGATGCGCTGGTGGATTGGGTCCGCCGCCATCACATCCAGCAGCGCCTCTTCCAGCAGGCCAACCGGGTTATGTTCGCTTGGCGTCAGGTACTGGCCGCGACCGATACGAGAGCGGGTCGCGCTCGGAACCTGCAGAATTTTCGCCACTTTATGATCCAGCTTGTCGGACGGCGCATCGTAGTGACGGCCGGTCGGGAAGATGGCGAGACGCAGCGCGCCGGCGACAAAGCGGTTCGGGAAGTTCTTCAGCAGGTCATCGATAGCCTGCTCTGCCTGATACAGCGCATCCTGCACGCCCCAATGGACCAGCGGCAGATCCGCTTCATTACGGCCTTCATCGTCATAACGTTTCAGCACCGCCGATGCCAGGTAAAGCTGGCTCAGCACGTCGCCGAGACGCGCGGAGATACGTTCGCGACGCTTCAGGCTGCCGCCCAGTACCGCCATTGATACATCCGACAGCAGGGCCAGGTTGGCGCTCAGGCGATTCATGTGCTGATAGTAGCGGCGTGTAGTATCACGGGTCGGCGCGCTGCTGGTGCGGCCGCGAGTCAGGCCCAGCCAGAAGCTGCGTACTTTGTTGCTACCGACATGGCCGATATGTTTAAACAGCAGCTTATCGAAGGCGTTAACGTCATTGTTCTGCGCGGCGGCCATCTCATCCAGTACATACGGATGGCAACGAATCGCCCCCTGACCAAAGATCATCATGCTGCGGGTGAGGATATTCGCCCCTTCAACGGTAATGGCGATCGGCGCGCCCTGATAAGCGCGGGCAAGGAAGTTGCCTTCGCCCAGCATGATGCCTTTACCGCCGGTAATATCCATAGCGTCTATGATTGAACGCTGGCCGCGGTGGGTACAATGATATTTAACGATCGCCGACAGCACCGCCGGTTTCTCGCCAAGCATAATCCCGTAGGTAATCAGCGAAGCGGCGGCGTCCATTACGTAGGCGTTGCCTGCGATACGCGCCAGCGGCTCTTCGATCCCTTCCATTTTACCAATCGAGATTTTGAACTGACGGCGAATGTGGGCGTAGGCGCCGGTCGCCATAGCGACTGATTTCAGGCCGCCGGTGGCGTTGGACGGCAGAGTAATGCCGCGTCCCACGGACAAGCACTCAACCAGCATACGCCAGCCCTGGCCGGCCATGCTCGGGCCACCGATGATGTAATCGATCGGTACGAAAATATCTTTACCGCGAGTGGGGCCGTTCTGGAACGGTACGTTCAGCGGGAAGTGACGACGGCCAATTTCCACGCCCGGCGTTGAGGTAGGGATCAGCGCGCAGGTGATACCGAGTTCTTCCTCGCCGCCCAGCAGACGGTCCGGGTCTGAGAGTTTGAAAGCCAGGCCCAGTACGGTGGCGATTGGCGCGAGGGTGATATAGCGCTTGTTCCAGGTCAGGCGCATCCCCAGCACCTGCTGACCCTGCCAGTCGCCCATACAGACTACGCCGGTATCCGGGATCGCGCCGGCGTCGGAGCCCGCTTCCGGGCTGGTCAACGCGAAGCATGGGATCTCCTGACCACGCGCCAGGCGCGGCAGGTAGTGATTTTTCTGCTCTTCGGTACCGTAATGTTGCAGCAGTTCGCCCGGCCCTAAGGAGTTAGGCACGCCGACGGTGATCGCCAGGATCCCGGAAACGCCGGACAGCTTTTGCAGTACGCGAGACTGGGCATAGGCGGAAAACTCCAGGCCGCCGTACTCTTTCTTAATGATCATCGCAAAGAAGCGATGCTCTTTCAGGTACGCCCACAGCTCCGGCGGCAGATCCGCCATTTCATGGGTAATTTCGAAGTCGTTCGCCATGCGGCAGGCTTCTTCTACCGGGCCGTCGATGAAAGCCTGCTCTTCGGCGGTGAGGCGCGGCTGCGGATAGTTATGCAGCTTGTGCCAGTCCGGGTTGCCGCGGAACAGATCGCCTTCCCACCAGGTGGTGCCGGCATCGATTGCTTCTTTTTCCGTACGCGACATCGGCGGCATTACTTTGCGGAAGGCGCGGAATGCCGGGGCGGAGAAAAGGGATTTACGCATCGGCGCAAAGTTGAACGGCAGCAGGATAATCGCCAGCGGCAACAGCAGCCAGATATTCCACAGCCCCGCCACGCTGAGCGCCGCGGTCCAGGCGAGCAAAATCACGCTGCTGAGAAGCAGGCTGACTCGGTGATAGAAGAGCACGCCGAGTAACACTACGGTTGCAACAATACTCAAAATCATCATAGAGAAATGCTCCCTTATCTTGTAGGAGGTCTGACCACTTGTGATGTATTGGTTGTAGTGGATGTAATTTGTTTTAGCAATGTGTTTACAAAATAATTACAACCTTGCTCACATTGTTGGCTGGAAAAGCGGCACGTAAAATCAAAAGGACGAGGGATAACGTTGCCTGCTGCTTCTCGCTTCGGCGGCTATCCGGTACACTGCCAGGGTTATTCCAACCAATACTGAAGGATTATCCTCATGTACCAGGATCTTATTCGTAACGAACTGAACGAAGCCGCGGAAACGCTGGCCAACTTTCTGCAGGACGAGGCCAACATTCACGCTATCCAGCGCGCGGCGGTACTGCTGGCGGATAGCTTCAAAGCTGGCGGTAAAGTGCTTTCCTGCGGCAACGGCGGTTCTCATTGCGATGCGATGCATTTTGCGGAAGAGCTGACCGGGCGTTATCGCGAGAACCGCCCTGGTTATCCGGCGATCGCTATTTCTGACGTCAGCCATCTGTCCTGCGTGAGTAATGATTTTGGCTATGAATATGTCTTCTCCCGCTATGTTGAATCTGTTGGCCGCGCAGGCGATGTTCTGCTGGGCATTTCCACCTCCGGCAACTCCGGCAACGTGATCAAAGCGATTGAAGCCGCGCGCGCGCAGGGAATGAAAGTGATCACCCTGACCGGTAAAGACGGCGGCAAAATGGCGGGTTCCGCCGATGTGGAAATTCGCGTACCGCATTTCGGTTACGCCGATCGCATTCAGGAGATTCACATTAAGGTGATTCATATTCTGATTATGTTGATCGAAAAAGAGATGGTTAAAGCTTAACTTGCCATGATGACGGCGCCGTGGCTTCCATGTTGAGGAGCCGCGGCGACAAGGCTTTAGCGGCAGGATATTTTGTGCAGTGGTATGAGGTGATCTATGTGCGAATTGCTCGGGATGAGCGCCAATGTGCCGACCGATATCTGTTTTAGCTTCTCCGGGCTGGTTCAGCGCGGGGGCGGCACCGGGCCGCATAAAGACGGCTGGGGTATTACCTTTTACGAAGGGAAAGGGTGTCGCACATTTAAAGATCCGCAGCCGAGCTTTCAGTCGCCAATAGCCAAACTGGTACAGGATTATCCCATTAAATCCTGTTCCGTCATTGCCCATATCCGTCAGGCCAACCGTGGCGAAGTGGCGCTGGAGAACACCCATCCGTTCACCCGCGAACTGTGGGGCCGCCACTGGACCTACGCCCATAACGGGCAGCTCAAGGGTTATAAATCGCTGAAGACGGGAAATTTCCGCCCGGTGGGCGAGACCGACAGCGAAACGGCTTTCTGCTGGCTGTTGCACCGTTTAACCGAGCGCTATCCGCGCACGCCTGGCAATATGGTCGGCGTGTTTAAATACATCGCGACGCTGGCGGGCGAAATGCGCGAGAAGGGCGTGTTTAATATGCTGTTATCGGACGGGCGCTATGTGATGGCGTACTGTTCAACCAACCTGTACTGGATCACCCGTCGGGCGCCGTTTGGCGTGGCGAAGCTACTGGATCAGGATGTGGAAATTGATTTTCAACGTGAGACCACACCAAACGATGTGGTCTCCGTTATCGCCACTCAGCCGCTGACCGGCAATGAGGCCTGGAATAAAATCATGCCAGGCGAGTGGGCGTTATTTTGCCTCGGGGAGCGTATAGTTTGAGGCCAGCTGCGGCTGGATAACCTCGTGGCTGAGCGGCTTGCTGACGATATAGCGGCCATCCATCACCGAAACCACCGGCGGTTTGTGGGTCTGCTGGAAGTAATCATAGCCTGGCTTCAGCTGCTTCCAGAAATCCGCATAGTACGAGAACTTATGTCGCGCCATGTTGGCGTCGGTCATGCGGAACGGGTAGATGCTGACCTGCACGCTTGGCTGGCCAAATACCAGCGCGCCGGTGACAAACTGGAAGATCTCGTCAATGCCGGTATCGGTCATCGCGTAGCAGCCGACGGAAACGCAGGCGCCGTGGATCATCAGGTATTTACCTTCATAGCCGTGCGCGCGATCGTAGGCATTCGGGAAGCCGATATTGATCGCTTTATAAAAGCGGCTGTCTGGTTTTAGCTGACTGCGCGAGACGTTATAAAATCCTTCCGGACTTTTGAAATCGCCCTGGCGTTGCTTCGGCCCGAGGCCGCCGGAGTAGTTACAGATCCGGTAGCTATCGAGAAGCTGGTAGGTTTCGCCCATTTTGACGTAGAGATCGAGCATCCGCTCTTCTTTGAAGATCTCGATATAAACGGGAGAGCCCATTAACTGCTGTTTATATTCTTTGCTAACCGGCGTTGTCGGGCTGTTACTGCTGAGTAACCCAGCAAATGACACGCACGGCAACAGAAGCATCGCAATAAAGAATGCGATTTTGCGCATACTGCTTGTTCCTTGATAAAACAAAAAACCACATGCCAGGACGGCAAGAGATACCCGAAATCAGAGTTTTCTGGATTTAGAGCGCTCACATTAGCATCACGGCAGTTTTTCGCAAGCACGGTGTGGCTGCGTTTACAATTTAATGTTCCTTTATAGCGAATATTGCCGCAAAGCGCAGTGAGAACTTTGCGCAATAGCTCGCATTTTAGAAGCACTTATTGGCGCTTTTCCTACTTCTGCCACTCACAAAATGTTACACTCCCGCCGTTTATGACCAGGGTAAGAAAGGATGCTTCTCTCCCGTCTTGTGCCCCCGTGGCACCGCTATTCCTTTCTTATTCTGATATTCCATCAATAATGCTGGCCTCGGCTTGAGCCGGGGTTTAGGTTACGGATACCTGCTAACGATATGATTAAAATCACGAAAGGGCTGGATTTGCCCATAGCTGGCATGCCATTACAGCAGATCTCGCCCCGGCCTGCGGTGAAACGCGTCGCGCTGCTCGGCGAGGAGTACGTCGGCATGCGCCCCTCGATGGCCGTGAGCGAAGGCGATCGGGTGCAAAAAGGCCAGGTGCTGTTCGAAGATAAAAAGAACGCCGGGGTACGTTTTACCGCGCCAGCCAGTGGGGTGGTCAGCGCCATTCATCGCGGCGAGCGCCGGGTGCTGCAATCGGTGGTGATTGATATCGACGGCAGCAATGAGGCGGTGTCGTTTACCCGCTATGCATTAGAAGATCTTAACGATTTGCCACGGGAAGCAGTGCAGCAACAGCTGCTGGAATCCGGGCAGTGGACGGCGTTTCGTACCCGTCCTTTCAGCAAAATTCCCGCGCCGGGTAGCGTTCCGGCGGCTATTTTCGTCACTGCTATCGATACCAACCCGCTGGCGGCTGAACCGCAGCCGATTATCCTCGCCCAGCGTGAAGCCTTTGATGCCGGTCTGACGGTGCTAACGCACCTGACGGACGGTAAAGTCCACGTCTGTCAGGCCAGCGGCGGCAAGCTGGGCGGCCATCCCGCCGGGCAGGTGACATTCAACCAGTTTAGTGGCCCGCATCCGGCAGGGCTTGCCGGTACGCACATTCACTTCCTTGAGCCGGTCAGCCTGACCAAACTGGTCTGGCATCTCAACTATCAGGAGGTCATTGCCATCGGCAGACTGTTCCTCGACGGCGAGCTGTACAGCGAACGCGTCATTGCCCTTGGCGGCCCGCAGGTAAAACAGCCGCGATTGCTGGAAACCTGTCTCGGCGCCAGCCTCGATGAGCTGCTGGTGGGCGAGCTGGTGGATGATGAAAACCGGGTTATTTCCGGTTCTGTCTTGAGCGGCACCCACGCCTGCGGCCCTCACGCCTTCCTCGGGCGCTACCATTTGCAGGTCAGCGTGGTACGAGAAGGCCGTGAAAAAGAGCTGTTTGGCTGGGTGATGCCGGGCAAAGAGAAGTTCTCGATTACCCGCACCACCCTTGGTCATTTCTTTAAGCGCAAGCGCTTTAATTTTTCCACTGATACTAACGGCGGCGAGCGGGCGATGGTACCGATCGGCAACTATGAGCGGGTAATGCCGCTGGATATTCTGCCGACCATATTGCTGCGCGATCTGCTTGCCGGCGATAGCGATAGCGCCCAGGCGCTGGGCTGTCTGGAGCTGGATGAAGAAGATCTGGCGCTCTGCACCTACGTTTGTCCGGGCAAATATGAATACGGCCCGGCGCTGCGCAGCGTGTTAACCCAGATTGAGCAGGAAGGATAAGAGATGGGCTTAAAGCACCTGATTGAGAAACTTGAGCCGCATTTCACCCACGGCGGCAAGTTAGCAAAATATTACCCGCTGTATGAAGCGGCGGCGACGATCTTCTACACCCCGGGTTTAGTCACCCGCGGCGCCGCGCACGTACGTGACGCCATTGACCTCAAGCGGATGATGATCCTCGTCTGGTTTGCGGTGTTCCCGGCGATGTTCTGGGGCATGTACAACGTCGGCTTGCAGACAATTCCGGCGCTGCACAAGCTATATGGCGCCGAACAGCTGCAGCAGGTCATTGCCAACAACTGGCACTATAGCGTTGCCCAGTGGTTAGGGGTGAGCTTCAGCGCCGATGCCGGGTGGCTTAGCATGATGACGCTGGGGGCGGTGTATTTCCTGCCTATCTACCTCACCGTATTCATCGTCGGCGGTTTTTGGGAAGTACTGTTTGCGATTGTGCGCAAACATGAGATCAACGAAGGCTTTTTCGTTACCTCAATTCTCTTCGCGCTGATTGTGCCGCCAACGATGCCGCTATGGCAGGCGGCGCTGGGGATCTCCTTTGGCGTGGTAATTGCCAAAGAGATTTTCGGCGGCACCGGGCGCAACTTCCTCAACCCGGCGCTGGCGGGGCGCGCGTTCCTGTTCTTCGCCTACCCGGCGCAGATTTCCGGCGACCTGGTATGGACGGCGGCGGACGGTTTTTCCGGCGCGACGCCGCTCTCCCAGTGGGCCAGCGGCGGCGGTGAAGCGCTGGTTAACGTCGCCACCGGCATCCCGGTGAGCTGGATGGACGCCTTCCTCGGCAACATTCCCGGCTCGATTGGCGAAGTGTCGACGCTGATGATCCTCATCGGCGGCGCGTTCATTATCTTTGCCCGTATCGCTTCCTGGCGCATCGTCGCCGGGGTGATGGTCGGTATGATCGCTACCGCTACGCTGTTTAATTTCATCGGTTCTGATACCAACCCCATGTTCTCGATGCCGTGGTACTGGCATCTGGTGCTCGGCGGTTTCGCCTTCGGCATGATGTTTATGGCGACTGACCCGGTATCGGCTTCCTTTACCGATAAAGGTAAATGGAGCTACGGCCTGCTGATTGGCGTGATGTGCGTGCTGATTCGCGTCGTCAACCCGGCCTATCCGGAAGGGATGATGCTGGCGATTCTGTTCGCCAACCTCTTTGCGCCGCTGTTCGATTACCTGGTGGTGCAGGCCAATATCAAGCGGAGGAAGTCGCGTGGCTGAGAAGAAAAGTAACGATAGCATCGGCAAAACGCTGCTGGTGGTGCTGGTGCTTTGTCTGGTGTGCTCCATTGTGGTCGCCGGTTCCGCCGTGGGCCTCAAGTCGCGTCAGCAGGAACAACGCGCGCTGGATAAACAGCGCAATATCCTGGCCGTCGCCGGCCTGATGCAGCAGGGGATGGATGCTGACGCGGTGGCGGAAACCTTCGCCGCGCGCATTACCCCGCGGCTGGTCAATCTGGCGACCGGCGAACTGCTGGATAAAGACCCGGGCAAATTTAATCAGGCTCAGGCGCTGAAAGATCCGCAGCAGAGTATCGCGCTCGACGCCAGCCAGGATCCGGCCGGGATTAAACGCCGCAGCAACCTGGCGGAAATTTACCTGGTGCGTGACGCGCAGCAGCAGATTCAGGAAGTCGTGCTGCCTATCTATGGCAATGGCCTGTGGTCAATGATGTACGCCTTCGTGGCGCTGGACGTCGATGGGCGCACGGTGAAAGGCATTACTTACTACGATCAGGGCGAAACGCCGGGGCTGGGCGGCGAGGTGGAAAACCCGAACTGGCGTCAGCAGTTTGTCGGTAAGCAGGTGCTGGATGACAACGGCATGCCGTCGTTGAAGGTGGTAAAAGGCGGCGCGCGCGCAGGCGATCTCCACGCGGTTGACGGTTTATCCGGCGCCACGCTGACGTCAAACGGCGTGCAGCATAGCTTTGATTTCTGGATGGGCGAACTGGGCTTTGGTCCGTTCCTGAAAAAGGTTCGTGAGGGAGAGCTGAATAATGGCTGAACAGAGCGATATGAAAGAGGTGAAGCGCGTGCTGGTGGGGCCGCTTATCGCCAATAACCCCATCGCCCTGCAGGTGCTCGGCGTCTGCTCCGCGCTGGCGGTGACCACCAAACTGGAAACCGCCTTCGTGATGACCATTGCGGTGACGCTGGTAACGGCGTTCTCCAGCATGTTTATCTCTATGATTCGCCACCATATTCCCAATAGCGTGCGCATCATCGTGCAGATGGCGATCATCGCCTCGTTGGTTATCGTGGTGGATCAGCTGCTGCGGGCTTTCGCCTATGAGACCTCTAAGCAGCTGTCGGTGTTCGTCGGGCTTATCATCACGAACTGTATCGTGATGGGGCGTGCCGAAGCTTATGCCATGAAATCGCCGCCGCTGGCCAGCTTTATGGATGGTATCGGTAACGGTCTCGGTTACGGCGCGATCCTGATTATCGTCGGTTTCCTGCGCGAGCTTATCGGCAGCGGTAAGCTGTTCGGTATCACCGTACTGGAAACGGTGCAGAACGGCGGCTGGTATCAGCCGAACGGCCTGTTCCTGCTGGCGCCGAGCGCGTTCTTCATTATCGGTTTGCTGATTTGGGCCCTGCGTAGCTGGAAGCCTGAACAGCAGGAAAAGGAGTAACCGATCATGGCTCATTACATTAGCCTGTTTGTCCGCGCGGTGTTTGTTGAGAACATGGCGCTGGCGTTCTTCCTCGGGATGTGTACCTTCCTCGCGGTGTCGAAAAAGGTCTCCACCGCGTTTGGCCTCGGCGTTGCGGTCACGGTGGTGCTGGGTCTTGCCGTACCGATCAACAACCTGGTCTATAACCTGGTGCTGCGCGACGGCGCATTGATGGAAGGCGTAGACCTCAGCTTCCTTAACTTCATCACCTTTATCGGGGTGATTGCGGCGCTGGTGCAAATACTTGAGATGATCCTCGATAAGTACTTCCCGGCACTCTATAACGCGTTAGGGATCTTCCTGCCGCTTATCGCCGTTAACTGCGCTATTTTCGGCGGCGTGTCGTTTATGGTGCAGCGCGATTACAACTTCCCGGAATCGATTGTTTACGGCTTTGGTTCCGGCATCGGCTGGATGCTGGCGATTGTCGCGATGGCGGGGATCCGCGAAAAAATGAAGTACGCCAACGTGCCCGCCGGTCTGCGCGGGTTAGGGATCACCTTTATCACCACCGGACTGATGGCGCTCGGCTTTATGTCATTCTCCGGTGTGCAGCTATAAGGGCGGAAAAGTATGGAAATTATTCTTGGCGTGGTGATGTTCACGCTGATCGTGCTGGTCCTGTCGGGGCTTATTCTGGTGGCGCGCTCGAAGCTGGTGAACGCGGGCGACGTGGTTATTGAAATCAATAACGAAGCGGATAAACAGATCCGCACGCCGGCGGGCGACAAACTGCTGAACACGCTCTCCAGCAACGGTATCTTCGTCTCTTCCGCCTGCGGCGGCGGCGGCTCCTGCGGCCAGTGCCGGGTGACCATCAAAGAAGGCGGCGGCGATATTCTGCCGACAGAGCTTTCGCATATCACCAAACGCGAAGCCAAAGAAGGGTGCCGCCTGGCCTGCCAGGTGGCGGTGAAGCAGAATATGAAAATTGAGCTGCCGGAAGAGATTTTCGGCGTGAAAAAATGGGAGTGCGAGGTTATCTCTAATGATAACAAAGCGACCTTCATTAAAGAGCTCAAATTACGGGTGCCGGATGGTGAAGCGGTGCCGTTCCGCGCCGGCGGTTATATTCAGATCGAATGCCCGTCGCATAAAGTGGCCTATGCCGACTTTGATATTCCCGATGAATATCGCTCAGACTGGGATAAGTTCAACCTGTTCCGCTATGTCTCTGAGGTGAAAGAGCCGACCCTGCGCGCCTACTCGATGGCTAACTACCCAGAAGAGGAGGGCATCATTATGCTCAACGTGCGTATCGCCACGCCGCCGCCGAAGGTACCGGATGCGCCGCCGGGGATTATGTCGTCCTATATCTGGTCGCTGAAGCCTGGCGATAAGGTGACGATTTCCGGGCCGTTTGGCGAGTTCTTTGCCAAAGAGACCGACGCCGAGATGGTGTTTATCGGCGGCGGAGCGGGCATGGCGCCGATGCGTTCACACATCTTTGACCAGCTTAAGCGCCTGCACAGCACGCGTAAAATCAGCTTCTGGTACGGCGCGCGTTCGCTGCGCGAAATGTTCTATGACGATGAGTTTGAACAGCTGGTGCGCGAAAACCCCAATTTTACCTTCCACGTCGCGCTCTCCGATCCGCTGCCGGAAGATAACTGGACCGGGCATACGGGCTTTATCCATAATGTTCTGTATGAAAACTATCTGCGCGACCATCCGGCGCCGGAAGATTGCGAGTTCTATATGTGCGGGCCGCCGGTGATGAACGCCGCGGTGATTAAAATGCTCAAAGATCTGGGCGTCGAAGATGAGAACATCATGCTCGACGACTTTGGAGGCTGATGATGTGGACGGTATTTGTCGCGACCTTTGTGATTTTTGCGCTGGTGATCCTCGGCATGTCCCTGGGCTACCTGGTGAAGCGTAAGAGTATTCAAGGCAGCTGCGGCGGGATCTCCTCGCTGGGGCTGGAGAAAGTCTGCGACTGTCCGGAACCGTGCGATGCGCGTAAGAAACGTCTCGCCCGCGAGGCGCAGCGCCAGCAGCAGCGCATTCTCTAATGCGCCGACGGCGCTACGCTTGCGTTTTTCAGGCCGCTTTCGCGGCCTTTTTTATCTTACTGCCAGTTTTTCGCCTGCGCCGGAGAATCCACCATCACGCCGTCGGCGCCTAATTCTTTCGCCGTTCGATAATCTTCCGCGCTATTGATGCCGAAGAAAATGATGTGGGCCTGGCCCTGCGAGCGGAAGCAATCCATCGCCTCTTTATCCCAGGTGAGCGTCGCCGGAGAAACGCCTTCACCCAGGGTAAACTTCTCGACTACCTCCACCTTGCGCTTTAGTTCCAGCCCGTACCACTTATCGCCGTCGCGCTGGCTGTCTTGCTGGCACTGGTGGCTGAGCGAAACGTTTGCAAGCCTGGTTCGGGTTTCGCTGCGGCTAACAAAGCGGGGGATCGGTTGCGGCAGAGCGGCGATATAGCGGTCTTCGGTGGAATAAATCCGTACCCGGTCGAGGCTATGGGTATTTTTTAACACCTCCAGCAGGCGTTCGCCCATCACCGCCGGATCGGCATCCGGTGATTTTATATCGATGTAGAAGAAGGTCTGCGGCCACTGCTGCAGCACGCTTTGTAAGGTCGGGATCGTGGCCTGCTTGCCGCGCCACGGATGGCTGTCATCGCCCCATTTCCAGCCGGCATCGACTTTTGCCAGCTCGGCGGCGGTTAAGCTTGAGACCTTGCCCTCGGCGTTGGTCAGGGCGGAGAGATCGCTTGAGCGATAGAGCACCGGTACGCCATCGCGGCTTAGCTGTACCGTAATCCAGATGGCCTGTGCGTGATTTTCCAGCGCCAGTTTGATGGCCGGTTGGGTGTTTTCCGGCGCATCGCCGGTACCGCCGCGGTGGGCAATCAGCTGCGGATTGGCGAAAACGCTGCCGGTCGCCAGCAGACAGAGTACCGTGAGTATTTTCTTCATGATTGTATCTTCCTGATTCATTATTTAAATGTATGAAAATAAAGGTGATTTGTTTCACTTTTATGTTGTAACAGCTTTTTTGGCGGTTGAATTAAAAAAAGAATAAAATTTGCGTGTAGTTTTGCTATGCTGTATGGGTATACAGTGTTGGGCAAGGCGATGCGTAAAATTATCCATGTCGATATGGACTGCTTCTTCGCAGCGGTGGAAATGCGTGACAACCCGGCGTTGCGCGATATCCCCATTGCAATCGGCGGCAGTCGGGTACAACGTGGCGTGATTAGTACCGCGAACTATCCTGCGCGTAAGTTTGGCGTGCGCAGCGCGATGCCGACGGCGACGGCGCTTAAACTGTGTCCGCACCTCACGCTGCTGCCGGGGCGCTTTGATGCCTACAAAGAAGCCTCGAACCACATCCGCGAAATTTTCTCCCGCTATACCTCGTTAATCGAGCCGCTGTCGCTGGATGAAGCCTACCTTGACGTGAGCGACAGCGTACACTGCCACGGCTCTGCCACGCTGATGGCCCAGGAGATCCGCCAGACCATCGAGCGTGAACTGAATCTCACCGCTTCAGCGGGCGTGGCGCCGGTAAAATTCCTCGCGAAAATTGCCTCAGATATGAACAAGCCGAATGGCCAGTTCGTCATTGCCCCGCATCAGGTGGCGGAGTTTGTGCGGTCTCTGCCGCTGGCGAAAATTCCCGGCGTCGGGAAGGTGTCGGCGGCGAAGCTGGAAAATATGGGGCTGCGTACCTGTGGCGACGTGCAAAACAGCGATCTGGCGATGCTGCTTAAACGTTTTGGTAAGTTTGGCCGTATTCTGTGGGAGCGCAGCCACGGCATTGACGAGCGCGAAATCCATAACGATCGTCAGCGTAAATCGGTCGGCGTCGAGCGCACTCTGGCGGAAGATATTCATGAGTGGTCAGACTGCGAAGCGATTATCGAAAATCTCTATCCCGAGCTGGAACGCCGTCTGGCGAAGGTAAAACCGGATCTACTGATCGCGCGTCAGGGCATCAAACTGAAGTTTAACGATTTCCAGCTCACTACTCAGGAGCACGTCTGGCCGCGGTTAAACAAAGAGGATTTAATCGCGACCGCGCGCAACGCCTGGCTTGAGCGTCGGGGCAGCCGCGGCGTGCGGCTGGTGGGGTTACACGTAACTCTGCTCGACCCACAGCTTGAACGACAACTGGTACTTGGACTATAACGATGTTAACGATCAGGGCGTATTTAGAAGATGATTTTCCGGCGCTGTGCGCCATTTTTTTGCGTGCGGTTAAAGAGACCGCCAGCCGGGATTATTCTCCCGCGCAAATTGCCGCCTGGGCGCAGGTTGATGAATCCCGCTGGCGGCAGAAACTTGCCGATTCGCAAGTGCTGGTGGCGGTTATTGATAATCAGCCGGTTGGATTTATCACTGTTGTTAATGATTATATCGACCTCTTTTTCGTCTCGCCGGATTATACCCGTCGTGGAATCGGTCATGCGCTCATCGGGGCGGTCTGCGCCAGCCTTCCGGGAAAGATATTGTCGGTTGATGCGAGCATAACGGCACGATTCAGTTTTCTTCGTCAGGGATTTCGTGTCGTCGCTGAGCAGCGAGTAGAATCGCGTGGAGAGTGGTTCACCAACTATCGAATGGAAAAACGCGGTTCGGGTAAGGCTGAATAGATACTGTTATCGGTTTGCGACTTTTTTAGCTTGAGAAAAGCCTTTATCTCAAAACGCTAAGAGTCTGTTGCGGTCCAGTCGCCGCCAGGGATTTTCCCGGAGACTACCAAACTGCACATTACTGTAGCCCCGGTAAGCGGTAGCGCCACCGGGGATTTTGAGGCGGCGTGGTGAACAAATTAACGGTAGGCCGCCGGTGTATGGCTTACTTCGCCGGAATGGCTTTCAGCAGCTCGGTCAGCAGCGTCCAGTACTGGCCGACGCTCTCGATATGAACCTGCTCATCCGGAGAGTGCGGGCCGGTAATGGTTGGGCCGATGGAGACCATGTCCATGTCCGGATACGGTTTTTTGAACAGACCGCATTCCAGACCAGCATGGATAATCTGGATGTTCGGCGTCTTGTTGAACAGACGCTGATAGGTCTCGCGCACCAGGTGCATAACCGGAGAGTTGGCATCCGGCTGCCAGCCTGGGTAAGCGCCTTTGGCTTCGGTTTTCGCCCCGGCCAGTTTGCCCAGCGAATCCAGCATGCTGACGACGTAGTCTTTACCGCTGTCGATCAGCGAGCGAATCAGGCAGTGGATCTGTACGTTGTCGTCGGTCATGGTGACAACGCCGACGTTCAGCGAGGTTTCAACCACGCCTTTGGCGACGTCGGAGTTGCGGATCACGCCGTTCGGCGTCGCGTTCAGCAGGTGGATGAAACCGTCGCGGGAAGCCTTAGCCAGCGCCGCTTTGCCGTTATCGACCGCTTCCAGCAGCACCACCAGGTTCTTCTCTTTGGCCTCCAGCTCGTTTTTCAGCAGCGCCTGATAAGTACTCACCAGCGCTTTCAGCGCATCGGCTTTATCCGCAGCCACGGCGACGGTCGCGTATGCTTCACGCGGGATGGCGTTGCGCAATGTACCGCCGTTGAAATCGACCAGACGCAGATCCAGCTCATCGGCGTGGCCGGCGAGGAAGCGCGACAACAGCTTGTTGGCGTTGCCCAGACCAAGGTGAATGTCACCGCCGGAGTGTCCGCCTTTCAGCCCTTTCAAGGTCAGTTTAAAGCTCTGGAAACCGGCAGGAATCGCTTCGCGAGTCAGCGCCAGGTTAGAGGTGAAATCGATACCGCCGGCGCAACCCATGTAGATTTCGCCTTCTTCTTCCGAATCGGTATTGATCAGGATATCCGCCTGCAGCCAGTTAGCCTGCAGACCGAACGCGCCATCCATGCCGGCTTCTTCGGTCATGGTCAGCAGCACTTCCAGCGGGCCGTGGGCAACGCTATCGTCGGCCAGCACCGCCAGCGCGGAGGCCATACCGATGCCGTTATCCGCGCCCAGGGTGGTGCCGCGCGCTTTAACCCACTCGCCGTCGATGTACGGCTGAATCGGGTCTTTGGTGAAATCGTGGACGGTATCGTTATTTTTCTGCGGCACCATATCGAGGTGCGCCTGCAGAACTACCGGCTTGCGGTTTTCCATACCGGCGGTCGCGCCTTTACGAATCAGAATGTTGCCAACCTGGTCGCGTTCCGCGTGTAAACCTTTCTCTTTTGCCCAACCCATGATGTGCTCGGCGAGCTGTTCTTCGTGATAGGACGGGTGTGGGATGGAGCAAATTTTGGCAAAAATATCCCAAAGCGGTTGCGGGGATAATTGAGACAATTCAGACACGATGAGTCTCCTTACAGTCACCTGCAAAAGTCGTTTACAGGTCGAGGGTTAGCAATAAGATTCACTACAAGCTCGGGCTTGCGCGATGTGGTTGAGAATACCACTTTCCGCGCGCTCTGCTAGTGTAAAGCACGCAAAAAGCGTTGCCGGAGGCGCTTAATACTGGTTTTTAGCGCGTCAGGTCTCTATAATCTCGCGCAACCATTTTCCCCTTCGAACAATATTTAAGCCGTTATACACAGGCTGGGACAATTCACATGAGCGAAAAATACGTCGTCACCTGGGACATGTTGCAGATTCACGCCCGCAAACTGGCAAGCCGTCTGCTGCCGGTTGAACAATGGAAAGGCATCATTGCCGTTAGCCGTGGCGGTCTGGTACCGGGAGCTTTACTGGCGCGTGAACTGGGTATTCGTCATGTTGATACCGTATGTATCTCTAGCTACGATCACGACAACCAGCGCGAACTGAAAGTACTGAAGCGCGCTGAAGGCGATGGCGAAGGTTTCATCGTTATTGATGACCTGGTCGATACCGGCGGCACCGCCGTCGCTATCCGCGAAATGTATCCTAAAGCGCACTTTGTCACCATTTTCGCTAAGCCGGCGGGACGTCCGCTGGTTGATGATTATGTGGTTGATATCCCGCAGGATACCTGGATTGAACAGCCGTGGGATATGGGCGTCGTCTTCGTCCCGCCAATCGCTGGCCGTTAATTCCCGCCAATCGTGAATAATTACCACGCCCGGTTATGCCGGGCGTGGTTTTTTTTACCCTGACGCGGGTTACAATAGCGAAAGCAGCAACATGATGGAGGCGGCACATGTCACAGGCTAACCTTAGCGAAACGTTGTTTAAACCCCGATTCAAATATCCGGAAACCTCAACGCTGGTCCGTCGGTTTTCATCCGGCCAGCATCAGGGCATGCAGACCGCGCTGAGCGGTAATCACGTCGACCACTGGTATCGCTTAATCAATCGCCTGATGTGGATCTGGCGCGGCGTCTCGCCGCAGGAGATATGGGATGTCCAGGCGCGCATCGTGATGAGCGATGCCGAGCGCTCCGACCCGGAGCTCTACGATACGGTGATTGGCTATCGCGGCGGCAACTGGGTGTATGAGTGGACTAAACAAGCGATGATGTGGCAGCAAAAAGCGACTCAGGAAGCCGATCCTTTGCAGAGCGGTCGCCACTGGCTGCACGCCTCCAACCTCTATAGCATCGCCGCCTACCCGCATATCAAGGGCGATGGGCTGGCCGATCAGGCGCAGACGCTGGCCAATCGCGCCTATGAAGAGGCGGCGCAACGTCTGCCGGGCGAGCTGCGGGAACTGGAATTCGCTATCCCCGGCGGCGCCCCGGTGACGGGCTTCCTGCATATGCCGAAAGGCGAAGGCCCGTTTCCGACGGTGCTGATGTGCGGCGGTCTTGATTCGCTGCAAACCGATTATTACAGCCTGTATGAGAAGTATTTTGCCCCGCTGGGGATCGCCATGCTGACGCTGGACATGCCGTCCATCGGTTTCTCAACCAAGTGGACGTTGAGCCAGGACACCAGCATGCTGCATCAGTACGTGCTACAGCATCTGCAGAATGTCCCCTGGGTTGACCATACCCGGGTGGCGGCATTTGGTTTCCGCTTCGGCGCCAATATTGCGGTTCGTCTGGGGTATCTGGAGTCGCAGCGGCTGAAGGCGGTGGCCTGTCTGGGGCCGGTGGTGCACAACCTGCTGGTGGATCCGCAGCTGATGGCGCGGGTGCCGGAGATGTTCCTCGATGTGCTGGCATCGCGTCTTGGCATGCACGATGCTTCCGACGAAGCGCTGCGCGTCGAACTTAACCGTTATTCATTAAAAACTCAGGGCTTGCTGGGCCGCCGTTGCCCTACGCCGATGCTCTCCGGCTACTGGAAAGATGATCCCTTTAGCCCCGAAGAGGAGTCGCGGTTAATCACCTCCTCCTCGGCGGATGGCAAGCTGCTGGAGATACCGTTTAAGCCGGTTTACCGTAATTTCGATCACGCATTGCGTCAGATTGCCCGCTGGATCAACCATAGATTTGGTTAATATATTGCTAAATTTTATTGGTTTGGTAAAACAGTTGCATCACTAAAGGAGATCGCAATGACGTTACCGAGTGGACACCTGAAAAGTAAGCTGATTAAAAAATTCACGGCGCTAGGCCCCTATATCCGTGAAGGGCAGTGTGAAGAGAACCGCTTTTTTTTCGACTGCCTGGCAGTTTGCGTCAACGTTAAACCAGCGCCGGAGAAGCGGGAATTCTGGGGCTGGTGGATGGAAATGGAAGCGCAGGAATCTCGTTTCACTTATAGCTACCAGTTCGGCCTGTTTGATAAAGAGGGTAACTGGCAGGCGGTCGCTATCGACGACCCTGAAGTTCGCGAAAGACTCGAAAAAACGCTGCGTGAGTTCCACGAGCGCGCCGCGGCGCTGCTGACAACGTTCAATCTCAAACTCGAACCGGCTGACGATTTCAGTGAACCGGTTCGCCTGCGCGCGTAATTTCTCCCCGGTGCCTGTTGCCGCAGGCACCGTCCGATAAAAATCGATACCAATTGTAAATAACCGCCGCACCAATCCGCCTCTCGTTATACGAGGCGGCAATATAGTAGGTAGTTAAACGAAAATATTATTTACCCCTTCCTGGGGGGCTACTGTTGTGGTTTTACGTTCTGTTTACCATGTAATGATATTTGGGTGACATATTACAGCCTGAAACAATGCTTTAAATAAATATAACTATTTGTTTGTTAATGGTTAATTCGTGTTTGATTAATGCTGAGCGCTATTCGAATTATAATTCTACTTCTTTTTTATTATTTATCCGCTTACCGTTACTCCATGGTGGGAATCAGCACATCAGAAACGCTGTGTTAATAAAGAGCGATTGAAAATAACGCTGATGTATTCTGATGACTAATAATACCCGAGGCCTGAAACAATACGCCGGAGCCGCCGGCGGATGGGGGGCCGTTAAAGCTTGTACCACCCACGTTTTGGGGCAAAAAACGCCGCTGCGCGATACCATCGCGCTATTTAAAATGAACCAGGTTAAAGGGTTTGACTGCCCTGGCTGCGCCTGGCCGGACCCGGAACACCGCTCGCCGATGGAGCTGTGCGAAAACGGCGTCAAGGCCGTTTCGTGGGAGACAACGGCAAAGAAAGCGACGCCTGAATTCTTTGCTCATCATACGCTTGCGGAACTGTGGCAGCGCAGTGATTATGAGCTAGAAAATTACGGTCGTCTCACTCATCCGATGAAGTACGACATCATCAGCGATACCTATCAACCGGTCGCCTGGGAACAGGCCTTTGCCGAAATCGGCGAGGTCATGCGTGGTTTTGCGCCGGACGAGATGGAGTTTTATACCTCGGGACGCACCTCCAACGAAGCGGCGTTTCTCTATCAACTGTATGCCCGGGAATATGGCAGCAACAATTTCCCTGACTGCTCTAACATGTGCCATAGTCCCACCGGCACGGGGCTGGGCTCGTCTATTGGTATTGGTAAAGGAACCGTTGAACTTAGCGATTTCGAGGCGGCCGATCTGGTGATTTGCGTGGGTCATAACCCCGGTACGAACCATCCGCGAATGCTCTCTACGCTACGGGAAGTGGCGCAGCGCGGCGGTAAAATTATCTCGGTTAATCCGCTGCGTGAGCGTGGTCTGGAACGCTTTAGTTTTCCGCAGTCGCCGTCCGATATGTTGTTAGGTCAGCATACCGACCTTTCCAGCGACTATTTCCAGATCCGCGTCGGCGGCGACGCCTGGTTCTTCCGCGGGGCGATGAAAGCGCTGTTGGCCTTAGATGCGCAGCATCCGGTCATTCATCACGACTTTATTGCCGGGCACACTTCGGGCTATCCGGCGCTGTTGGCCGATCTTGAAGCGCTATCGTGGGACGATATCGAGCGCGGTGCGGGGGTTAAACGCGAAGTGGTCGAATACTTCGCCGGGATCTACAGCCGTCATCAGCGGGTGATCATTAGCTACGGTCTGGGTATCACTCAACATCGCAACGGCACGCAGAACGTACAACAACTGGTTAATCTACTGTTGATGCGCGGTAATATGGGGCGCAAAGGGGCGGGCATCTGTCCGTTGCGCGGTCACTCCAACGTGCAGGGCGACAGAAGCGTCGGCATTAACGAAGCCCCGAGTGAAGAGTTTAATCTGCGACTGGAGAGCTACTTTGGCATCAAGGCGCCGCGCCAGCATGGCCGTTCCTCGGTCGAAAGTATCAAAGCGATTGAGGATAAACGCGCGCGCGGGCTGATCTGCATGGGCGGTAATCTGGCGGTAGCGATGCCGGATCCGCTGCGTACGTTCCCGGCTATGCGCCGCCTGGAACTGCAGGTCCATATCGCCACCAAGCTGAATCGCTCGCATCTGTTGGCGGGCAAAGATACCTTTTTATTCCCGGCGCTTGGCCGCAGCGAACGCGATCTGCAAATCTCGGGCGTACAGTCGATCACCGTCGAAGATTCAATGAGCATGGTACATGCCTCTACCGGTTCGCTGAAACCTGCTTCTCCGCATCTGCTTTCCGAACCGGCCATTGTCGCCGGACTGGCCCGCGCGACGCTGCCGGATAGCCCAGTCTCCTGGGAGCGGTTGGTGGGTGATTACCGTCTGATCCGTGACGCGATTGAAGCGGTGATCCCGGAATTCCATCAGTTTAATGCGCGCATTGCCGCGCCGGGTGGCTTCCGCCTTGATAACCCGGCTTCGCGTGGCGAATACCGTACCGAATCGGGTAAAGCGACGTTCCACGTCTGCAATCTGGCCGCCGTTGATGATGCGCTACCGGTGGATAGTCTGGTATTGACTACCATCCGCAGCCACGATCAATACAACACCACCATCTACGGCATGGATGACCGCTATCGCGGCGTAACCGGCCGTCGCGATATTATCTTCCTCAGTGAGGAAGAGGCGCGTAAGCGTCAGTTGAGGCAGGGGGATCGGGTCAATATCATGGCGCTGGATGCGCGGGGCGAACCGGACGGCGAGAAAGCGCTGTTGAATCAGACGGTGTTTATCGTACCGATGGCGGCGTCGTCGATTGCCGCTTATCTACCGGAGGCCAATATTTTGCTGTCGTTGGATGCGGTCGATAAAGAGAGCCTGACGCCGGCTTATAAGAGCGCACCGGTACTTATAATCCGGGCGTGAGGAATAACGGAGCCGAAAGTTGGCCCCGGTTCTGGGATATCATTTTTTATGAATTCCTGCCAGGAATACAGAAGTAATTACTTATCTAACACAGCGCTCATCGTCACTTTATTCCCCATATGGGCGCTGGTGATTTTATAATCAGTCGCATTCAGCTCTTTCGCTTTTTTGGCAATCACCGCTTCAGCGGAGTCAAGCGTATTACCGGTTGCAGTCACGCTATGCGCGGAAGCGGTAAAGGCAAAAAGTGAAAGTGCGGCTGCGGAAAAAATAGTCGATACGGTTTTCATGTTCATAATCCTGGTAAGTTGTTTCGTTAACGTTGCCCGTTGCAACGTAATGGCGTAAAGGATATGTCCCGCCCGTTGTCTGAAAAAGAGGGCAACGGGCAATAGACTTTTCTTGTTTTGTTCATAAAAGGAATGGCCCGGCCATTCCTGGCAACAATCAGGCGCTAAAGTTATTTTTCAACGCCTGCAGGCCGTCGCGATAAATACCGCTGAACAGCGCTTCGGCATCCGCGTCGCTGACGTTAACCGGCGTGAAGCTGCCGGACCACTCAACGCGGGTGATATTGCTATCGGCAGTTGCCACTACCGCGATAGTGGAGAGGTAATCCACTACCGGGAACGGCGCCTGGATGATTGAGTAGTTATAGCTGCGCTGGCGGTTATCAAACGCTTCCAGACGTTCAATGACCGTGCCGCCATCGGATGTGGTCAGCGTACGCACGCGTCCCCCTTCGCTCACCACGCTTTTCGGGATGAACGGCAGCCAGTCGGGCAGCGAGTCAAAGCCGCCCATCAGTTGCCAGACCTGGTCGACAGTAGCCGGGATTTCGATAGATACAGTGGTAGTAGCCATTTTATTTCTCTCTTTATTTCAGATAATTAGAATTACATTGCCAGGGTGTCGACGACGCCGCCATCGACGCGCAGCGCCGCGCCGGTGGTGGCCGATGAGAGCGGCGAGGCGAGATATACCGCCAGGTTCGCCACTTCGTCGACGTCCGCCGCCCGCTGGATAATCGAGCTTGGGCGTGCGGTCTTCACAAATTCATCAGCCTGTTCACGGGGGCTGCGGCCAGACTGCATAGCAGCCTCCGCCAGCATCTCCTGCAAACCTTCAGTGAAGGTGGGGCCAGGCAGAATGGCGTTAACGGTGACGCCGGTACCGGCGAGCCGTTTCGCCAGCCCGTGGGAGACCGCGAGGTTGGCGCTTTTAGTCACGCCGTAGTTGATCATGTCGGCAGGGATAGCTACGCCGGATTCCGAGGAGACGAAAATAATGCGTCCCCAGCCGTTGTCGATCATCCCCTGGGCGTAGTGGCGCGACAGGCGCACGCCGGAAAGCACGTTGACGTTATAAAAGTGCATCCACTCGCTATCCGGCACGCTAAAGAAATCTTTATCGTTAAAGATGCCGAGGTTGTTAACCACCACATCAGCATGCGGCTCGGCGGCGAGCAGGGCGCTGACGCCTTCCTCGGTGCTGAGGTCGGCGACCACCCCGCGCAGCTGCGCATCGGGGAGTTCGGCATTAATTGCCGCCATGGCGGTATCAACACCGCGCCGTTGACGGCCGACGATGACCACGGTCGCGCCCGCCTGAGCAAGGCCTTTAGCGATGCCAAGTCCGATGCCGGAAGTGGAGCCGCTCACCACGGCGACTTTATGGGTTAGATCCAGTTTCATGTTGTCTCTCTTGTTTTAAGAGGGGCCCTGCGGCCCCGCTAAAATTAACGAATCGGCAGCGGCGCGTTATCAGCCACCAGATTCTGACTGCGCATCTCATCCCAGAAAGCGGCTGGGATGGTCGCTTTCAGCGCGGCCAGATCTTCCGCCATACGGCCAGGACGGCTGGAGCCTGGGATCACGGCGGCCACCGCCGGATGGGCCAGAGCAAACTGCAGCGCAGCGGCTTTCACGTCCACCTGATGACGAGCGGCAACGGCCTTGATCTGCGCCACCTGCTGGTGGATCGCCGCAGAGGCTTTCTGATATTCGAAGTGTTCACCACCGGCGAGAACGCCCGAGCTGTAAGGGCCGCCGACGACAATATCGACATTCTGTTCCAGCGCTTCCGGCATCAGGCGCTGCAGGGCGCGTTTGTGGTCCAGCAGCGAGTAGCGGCCAGCCAGCAGGAACGCATCAGGCTTCGGCTCGTCGAGCGCTAAGGTCAATTCGCAAGGTTCGACGCGGTTCACGCCCAGCCCCCATGCCTTAATTACGCCTTCTTCACGCAGGCGGGTCAGCGCGCGGAAGGCGCCGGTACGGGCGATGTTGAACTGCTCCAGCCAGCTGTCGCCGTAGAAATCCTGCGCCGGATCGTGGATCCATACGATGTCGAGATGGTCGGTTTTCAGCCGTTTTAAACTGTCTTCAATAGAACGCAGGGTGGCGTCGGCCGAGTAGTCGTTGAGGATTTTGTTCTTCAGGCCGTATTCGAAAAGACCGCCTTTCTCACCAAAATCACGCGTCGCCGGGTCTTCCATTTCATCAAGCATGATGCGGCCGACTTTGCTGCTCAGAACGAACTGGTCTCGAGGGTATTGCGAGAGCGCTTCGCCCATCCGGATTTCAGAAAGACCGGACCCGTACAGCGGTGCGGTATCGAAGTAACGAACGCCCAGATCCCAGGCGGCGGCGACGGTGGCGTGCGCCTCGTCTTCCGGGATGTTACGGAACATGTTACCCAGCGGCGCGCCGCCTAAACCAATGTTGCCTGGCAGAATATGTTTGATGCTCATCTAAGATGTCCTCGATATTGGGTTCCCGTCTGGGAAGGGTTCTGTGCGGGCGATTTGTGCTGTCGCCCTGTGACGGAGATCACAATACCTTGCGGTGTTATGACTTGATAGGACATAATTCGTCTGACTTAAGTCCTTTGAGGTCTCACATGATTGATTTACGCCAGTTGAAGTACTTTGTGGTGGTAGCGGAAGAGGAGCATGTTGGCCGTGCCGCCGAACGCTTACATATTTCACAGTCGCCGCTCAGCCGCCAGATAGCCCAGCTGGAGGAGCGCCTAGGGCTGATGCTGTTTGAACGTAACCAGCAGCGTATTCGCCTGACGGCGGACGGGCAGACGTTTCTGGCCGAAACGCGCTCGTTGCTGACCCACGCCAACCGTCTCGAATCATTAGGTAAACGGCTGGGGCGCGGCGAAGATGGCGGGTTGTGTATCGGTTATATCGAAAACGCCATGCACTCGGGCGTGCTTTCTACCGCGCTGCGCACCCTGCGAACGTCGCGCCCGGACGTGCATATTGCGCTGTATAGCCAGCCGCCCGCCACGCAGATTGAGGGCCTGCGCCAGCGCAGCCTGGACTTCTCGCTGGTGGACATGCCGCCTTCGGCGGGCGAACAGGATCTGGAGTATACCCAGGTGCTTGATGACCGGATGCTGCTGGCTTTGCCGCATAATCACCCGCTGGCCGCTGCGGAAAACTTGCAGCCTGCGCAGCTGGCCGATCAGCAGTGGATCGCGGTTATCCATAACGACGATGCCCATTCGCGCGATGATTTCGTCGCCGCCTGCGTGCGTGCGGGCTTTAATCCGGATATTCGTCTGGAAGCCGGAGAGCCATTAACGGCCCTGGGGCTGGTGGCGGCGGGACTGGGCGTGGCGCTGATCCAGAACAGCCTGCGGCATAACGCCCCTGAGGGGGTCGTGCTGCGGGAAATTCCGTGGATGAGCTATTCGACCCAGCTGTGGGCGGTATGGCACAAAGCCAACCAGCGCCCGTTGGTGATGCATTTTCGCGAGGTGCTACGCGGCGAGAATAATTAGGAATATTCCTGGAATAGGGTGCGGCGGCAAGAAAATGCGCCGCGATCCCTGTCTGCGCAGGCAAATCATGTTACCGTCAAATATTGACCCTAAAATTATAAGACCTTCATGAAATTTCTATTATCTATCAGTTTATTAAGCTTCTTCTTTTCTCCGGCTTTCGCCGGCACAGCGGTAAAATTATCCTGCTCTTTACGCAAAAATGTGACCATCTCGCGTTTCCATTACCAGCTATCGACCATGAAGTGGGGCGACCATTTCCAGGTGGCTTCCGGCATGCGTCAGGCGCAGACCAAAAATCATATTCCCTATCGGGTAACCAGCTTTCGCAACGGTGACGATCTGGTCTTTTTCCCGGACAGTCAGGAGTACTTTTTCTTCTACTCGGGAATGGCGACGCCGGACCGTTGCGTGGTGGAGGAACACTACGAGTATCCGGTCACACAACTGCCGTATTATAAAAAGCCCGCTGCCTGAATCAGGATTGCTGCGACAGCAGTTTGCCGGCCATCGCCTGCTGGATAATCGGGATGGGGGTAAGTAAGTGCTCGCGCATGAGCGCGCTGGCTCGCTCGGCATCGCGCGCCAGAATGGCTTCCAGCAGCGTCTGGTGCTGGACATGTTTATCTTCCAGCATTTCTACCGACAGCACGGTGGTGCGCAGCCAGATGAAGCGGTAGCGTGCCGCCAGATCGAAGAGCCGCTCGCGCATCTGCAGTAAATACTGCGAACCACAGCCGGCGACGATGGCGGTATGAAACGCCTGATGGCGCTGATCCCACTCATCGAGTAAGCGCTCACTAGCTTCGCTGGATTCCAGCTTATTAAGCAGATGCGCGCGGGCAAGCAGCTCGGCTTCCCACTCATCGCCGCCGCGCTCAATGGCGAGGCGCACCAGCATGGCTTCCATATTGGCGCGGGCATCGAAGATATCGAGGAGTTCCGCCTCGGACATTGAGGCAACGCGATAGCCTTTTTGGTTGACCACCGTCACCAGCCGCTCGGCCACCAGCTGCGAGAGCGCTTCCCGCAGCGGCCCAACGCCAAGCTCATAGCGCGACGTCAGCAGGCTCATACGCAGTTTTTCATCAGGCTGATAAACGCCGCGGATGATGTCGTTCTTCAACCAGCGGTATCCATCAATGGCCGTCGCTTGGGGAATGGCGGTCATAGTCTTGCTCCTGAATACATTTCCCGGCCTGCGCCGGGAACAGGGTTAACGCGTATTTTGTAGCGGCAGTTTTTGCCACAATAGCAGCTTTTTCCAGCGCGACATAATCGGCACCGTGCAGATGATAGCGATCGCCAGCGCGCCGGTGGAAATGACCTCCAGCTGCTGCGCCGGACGGAACAGCATTACCACCAGTACGAAGGTGATAAAGGCGATAACCAGCCAGGTGAGCCACGGATAGAGCCACATCTTAAGGCGAATTTCGCCGCCTCTCGCCAGCAGGATTTTGCGCATCCGCAACTGAGATACGGCAATGACCAGATAGACCAGCAGGGCGATGGCGCCGGAGCTATCGATGAGGAATTTAAAGACTTTCGCCGGGGCATAGTAGTTCACCACCACGGTTAAGAAGGCCGCGCCGGTGGAGAGCAGCACCGCCACATACGGCGTTTTACTGCGGTTGGTTTTGCCCATTATGGCTGGCGCATCGCCGCGGCGGCTCAGGGAATAGAGCATTCGGGAAGCGGTATACAGCGCCGAGTTCAGGCAACTGGTCACCGACAGCAGGATCACGCCGTCCATAATCAGTTTGGCGTAGGGGATATGCAGTAACTCCAGTACCGAACGGTATGAACCGACATTCTTCAGCCCCGGCATGTTCCACGGGATCAACGAGACGACCACGAAAATGGAGCACAGATAGAAGATAGAGATGCGCCAGATTACGGAATTCGTGGCGCGAACGATGTGCTTATCCGGGGTATCCGATTCGGCGGCGGCAATGGTGACGATCTCCGCGCCCATAAATGAGAACATGGTAATGAGCATTGCGCTGAGCACCGCGCCGAAGCCGTTAGGCATAAAGCCGCCGTGATCCCACAGGCGCGAAATCCCGCTCACTTCGGCATAGGGATAGAAGCCGGTGATGGCCACCGCGCCCAGCACGATAAAGGCCAGAATGGCGATAACTTTGCAGATAGCCAGCCAGAACTCGAATTCGCCGTAGTTTTTGACGCTCAGCAGATTACTGCCGGTGAGGGCAAGGGTGATGACCAGCGAGAATAGCCATACCGGTACGCCGGGGATCCACGAGTTGAGAATAATGGCGGCGATATTGGCTTCCAGGGGAATCACCAGTACCCAGAACCACCAGTACAGCCAGCCGATGGTATAACCCGCCCAGCGACCGATCGCTTTGTCGGCGTAGGTCGAAAAGGAGCCCGTATCCGGGGTGGCGACGGCCATTTCGGCCAGCATACGCATAATCATCACCACCAATAACCCGGCAAACAGGTAGGAAAGCAGAACCGCCGGGCCCGCTTCGGCAATGGCGACGCTGGAACCGACAAACAAACTTGCGCCGATAACGCCGGCAATAGATAGCATGGTGACGTGGCGTGATTTCAGCCCGCCCCCTAAATCATGTGATTGCGACAGTTGCCCCATCATTAACCCCTTTTATTGTTTTTTGGCACCGTTTGCCGGATGGCGATTGCGCCCAATCCGACCGACAGGCAACCGGACGGGGCGCATGAGCGTCGCCATCCGGTGCAGGAGTGTTAGCCTTGTTTAGCTTCGTTAAAACAGTCGGCGATAATCTTCAGTCCCTGCGCGATCTGCGCATCTTCGATAGTCAGCGGCACCAGAATACGCAGCACGTTGTAGTACGGCCCGCAGGAGAGCAGGATCAGGCCTTTATCCCGCGCGCGGGCGACGATATCCGCCGTCAGTTTGGCGTTGGGTTTGCTGTGATCGCCCTCTTCAAAGAGTTCAATGGCGATCATCGCCCCCAGGCCGCGGACGTCGCCGATCTCGCGATGTGTTTCAGCGATATTGAGCAGGCCTTTACGCAGCTTGTCGCCGAGCTGATTGGCTTTTTCCAACAGGTTTTCCTGTTCGAAAACCTTGAGTACCGCCAGCGCGGCGGCGCAGGCAATTGGGTTGCCGGCATAGGTGCCGCCCAATCCGCCCGGCGCGATGGCGTCCATGACTTCCGCCCGTCCGGTGACGCCCGCCAGCGGGAAACCGCCGGCGATGGATTTGGCAAAGGTGGTGATATCCGGCGCCACGCCCATCTGCTCCATCGCGAACAGCGTGCCGGTACGGCCCGCGCCGCTCTGGACTTCATCGGCGATCAGCATGATGCCGTGCTCGTCACACAGCGCGCGCAGGCGCTGCATAAAGGCCGGGGAGGCGGCGTAGAAACCGCCTTCGCCCTGGACGGGTTCGATAACGATAGCGGCGATATCTTCCGGCGCGGCGTCATTTTTGAAGATGCGATGGATACTGGCGATCGCGTCATCATCGCTTATGCCGTGCAGCGCGCACGGGTAGAGCGCGCGATAGACGTGGCCCGGCATTAACCCCATGCCCGCGGAGTAAGGGTTCACTTTACCGGTTAACGATAGGGTGTAATGGGTACGGCCATGATAGGCGCCGGTAAAGGCGATAGTGCCGCTACGCCCGGTCGCCGCGCGGGCGATTTTGACCGCGTTTTCCACCGCTTCTGAACCGGTGGTCACCAGCAGGGTTTTCTTGGCGAAATCGCCGGGCACTTTCTGGTTCATCATTTCGCACAGCTGCAGGTAGGGCTCGTAGGCCAGAACCTGGAAGCAGGTGTGGGTCAGCTTCTTCAACTGGCCTTCCACCGCGGCGATCACCTCAGGATGCAGGTGGCCGGTATTTAACACCGCGATACCGCCGGCGAAATCGAGATATTCACGGCCTTCAACGTCCCATACCCGGCAGTTCTCCGCACGGTCGGCAAAGATAGGGTGAATTTGTCCGACGCCGCGCGGCACCGCGTCGCTACGGCGCTGCATTAACGCTTTATTGCTGGTCATGTCCTGCTCTCCTGTTAAAGGCCGATACACATATATTTGATTTCTAAATAGTCTTCGATGCCGTACTTCGAACCTTCGCGGCCCAGACCGGAGGCTTTAATGCCGCCGAATGGCGCGACTTCGTTGGAGATAATGCCGGTATTGATGCCAACGATGCCGTACTCCAGCGCTTCGCCGACGCGGAAGACGCGGCTCAGGTCGCGGGCGTAGAAATAGGCGGCGAGGCCGAATTCGGTATCGTTGGCCTGGGCAATCACATCGGCTTCATCTTTAAAGCGGAACAGCGGCGCCAGCGGGCCGAAGGTCTCTTCTTTCGCCACTTTGGCGCTGCTCGGGACGTTGACCAGGATGGTGGGCTGGAAGAAGTTGCCGCCCAGCGCGTGCGGTTTGCCGCCGGTGACGATGCGCGCGCCTTTCGCAAGGGCGTCGGCAATATGTTCTTCGACCTTAGCTACCGCTTTATCATCGATCAGCGGGCCGGTGGTGACCCCGTCCTGCAGGCCGTCGCCGATGCGCAGCTTTTCCACCGCCTGCTGCAGTTTCTCGGCGAAACGGTCATAGACGCCGTCCTGTACATACAGACGGTTGGCGCAGACGCAGGTCTGCCCGGCGTTGCGGAATTTCGACGCCAGCGCCCCTTCGACGGCTTTATCGAGGTCGGCGTCGTCAAAGACGATAAACGGCGCGTTGCCGCCGAGTTCTAACGACACTTTTTTGATGTCTTTCGCACACTGTTCCATCAGCTGGCGGCCAATTTCGGTCGAGCCGGTGAAGGAGAGCTTGCGTACCAGCGGGTTGCTGGTCAGTTCGTTGCCGACGGCCCCGGCGGAACCGGTGACCACGTTAAATACCCCGGCGGGAATACCGGCGCGATTCGCCAGTTCGGCCAGCGCCAGCGCGGAAAACGGCGTCTGGCTCGCCGGTTTCAGAACCATAGTGCAGCCGGCGGCCAGCGCCGGGCCCGCTTTACGGGTGATCATCGCCGCCGGGAAGTTCCACGGGGTGATGGCGGCGGTAACGCCGATGGGCTGCTTGATGACGATCAGGCGCTTGTCGGCCTGATGACCGGGAATGGTATCGCCGTAAATACGCTTACCTTCTTCCGCAAACCATTCGATAAAGGAGGCGGCGTAGCTGATTTCGCCTTTGGCTTCCGCCAGCGGTTTCCCTTGTTCGAGGGTCATCAGGCGGGCGAGATCGTCCTGGTTCTCCATCATAAGATCGAACCAGCGGCGCAGAAGCGTGGCGCGCTCTTTGGCGGTCAGGGCACGCCAGGCTGGCAGGGCGCGGTTGGCGGCTTCAATGGCTTCGCGGGTTTCGTCGGCGCCCATTTTCGGCACGCTACCCAGCTGCTGGCCGTTGGCGGGGTTGGTCACCGCAATCACGTCACCGTTTTGCGCATCGCGCCACTGGCCATCAATTAGCGCCTGCTGGCGAAACAGAGTTGCATCTTTAAGTTGCATAATCGCTTCCTGTCTTAAGGGGTTAACGAGTAAAAGCGGCGTGTAGTGTCTCCACGCTACGTGCCGCACGCAGCGTGCGTCCGGGATTGCTCTGGCTTGCCAGCAGGGTTTGCACCTTGCTGACGATGTGCGCGCCGATCGGGATAGCCGACGTGGCCGCCGGCGACGGCGCGTTACAGGTGTGGATGGAACGCGCGGTAGTGACAAAGAGGAAATCGTCGATCAGCTTGCCCTGCGGCGATACCGCCTGTGCCCGCACGCCGGCAGGCCACGGGCGCAAATCGCTTAATGTCAGGCTCGGGCAGTATTTCTGCACCAGCCGCAGATAGCCGCTTCTGCACAGCGAATTCTTCATTTCGCCAAGCCCGGAGCGCAGGTTGTTTTGCAGTACCCGGCGTATACCGGGCGAGGTCAGGATCTCAAGGGTATCGGTCAGCGAGATATCGCGTTTACGGTAGCCTTCGCGCTTCAGCGCCAGCACCGCGTTAGGGCCGACGGTGACGCTACCGTCGATCATGCGGGTCAGGTGGACGCCGAGGAACGGCATCGCCGGATCGGGGATCGGATAGATCAGATGATTGACGATCTGGTTGTGCTGCGGCGCCAGTTGGAAATATTCGCCGCGGAACGGGCAGATGATAAAGCCGGGATCAACGCCAATCATTTTCACCAGCCGATCGGCCATCAGCCCGGAGCAGGTGATCAGCGTCGATGCTTCATATTCACCGCCCTGCCGGGTGTGGACTACCACGCCGCTGGCGTGCTCTTTTAGCGCGCTAACTTCGGCATCGTAAACGATCGTTCCGCCTTTGGATTCGAAGATCTTCGCCATTGCCGCCGCCACGTCGCGATAGCTGACAATGCCGCTCGAAGGAACGAAGATCCCGCCCAGTCCGCTGATGTTCGGCTCGCGTTCGCGCAGCTCGCTCGCGCTCAGCCATTCGCGCTGCAGGCCGTTAGCGGCGGTGCGATCCCACAGCGCGCGCATCCGCTCCATTTCCAGCGGCGAGGTGGCAACCAGCATCTTGCCGCAGACGTCGTAGCGAATCGCATTCTGCTCGCAAAAGGCTTTGGTGGCGCGGTTGCCGGCGAGGCAAAACTGCGCCTTGAGGCTGCCGGGAGTATAGTAAACGCCGGCGTGGATAACTCCGCTGTTGTGACCGGTCTGATGGCAGGCCGGACCGGACTCTTTTTCCAGCAGGGCAATGCGGGCGTCCGGGTAAATCTCAATTAACTGCATGGCGGTCGACATGCCGATAATGCCGCCGCCGATAATCACGAAATCATACATCCGCTCAATTCCTTCGCCTGAGAACCCTTATTGATGAGTCTGGTAATGATTCGTGGAATACGCAAAGTAGCCGCGCTGGCGCATCAGTTCGCGACGCAGATCCGGATGCGGCGTAAAGCGGTCGCGACCGTGCAGCCAGAAAAGATTGTTTATCAACAGGAATTTCCCCACCGGCACCGGTACGGAAAGAATGTTTTTACTGGTTTCCAGCGCGTCGGAGAGGCGGCTCAGCCAGGTGCCTTCTTCGAAATCTTTCGGCTGCACAAACTGGTCGATATAGCGCATTACCGGGCGGCCCTGCTGGTCGACGTCGAAAACCGGATGGAAGACGTCTTTGCTGACGTTTTTGCTCGGCGGCGCGGCCCAGCGCATCGGACGGCGGGCCAGCGGATCGCGGAAGAATTCGTCGAGATGTTCCCAGTCATCCAGATGCAGCAGCAGTGAATTGCCGCCCTGCATGTTCTGTTCATCGATCTTCATCATCAGCACGTAGTCGGTAATTTCTTCGACATAGGTACCGTCATTGTGCAGCTCCATCACGCGGTGCGGCTGACGCAGATAGCTGTCTGAGTTATCGACGTTTTTCACTACAAAGCGGGCGTAATACTGGCCGCTCATGGCATCAAAGTTGGAACGGCCGATCAAATGCGCCACGGCGGTAGCCAGCTTGACCATCTCATCGGCCTGAGAGACGTTGTCAATGCCGATACCGTTGATCAGCAGCGCGCCCTCCGCGCGATTGAGCAGGGTGTTGATCAGCAGCGGCTGCAGCTGGTTGCCGCACAGATCATCGAGGATCTTCCCGACCTGAAAGCGCAAGAAGGATTTGTATTCCAGCGCCTGCACCGGCCACTGCGCGACCTGTTGAAGAAATTG
The DNA here is from genome assembly GCF_040064335.1 of Klebsiella sp. CN_Kp088. Classification (NCBI taxonomy): domain Bacteria; kingdom Pseudomonadati; phylum Pseudomonadota; class Gammaproteobacteria; order Enterobacterales; family Enterobacteriaceae; genus Klebsiella; species Klebsiella sp. CN_Kp088. The sequence goes on from NZ_JBEAIQ010000014.1 coordinate 45,875, forward strand.
CGCGGTCGTTTCGGCGGTGAAGGTCAGCTCCAGCAGACGCGGCGATTGCGCAGAGGGAGCGAAGGAAAAACCGGTGTAGCTGTGGGCCAAATCATCAGCATGAGGTTTTACGGCGGTCAGTGCATTCATCAGAATCATTCCTCGGGTAGAGTCAGAGAGTCGGGGTGATGCTCATTTCGTAGCCATAAATTAAAAATATCTACATTTTTGAAAAATGCGTATGAAATAGCCATATTGTTTAATTTTTGTGATCACTAGCAACAATAAGTTAACAATATGAGAAGCGAGGACAGACGAGGTGGGGAAAGAAAAATGCCAGAAAATTAATAAGTTGAAGAGAGGACGGACAGCCCGGATAGCGGGGGGAGTGGATATCCGGGGAAAAGCGGGGTTATTTCTCGACGCTGGCCACCAGGGCTTCAATGGTTTGTTCCCGCCAGAGAAGCCCCTGCAGGGCAAACCACGGCATGTTTTCCAGCCACTGAAGATGGGCTTCGGTTTCAATACCTTCGACGATCACCTGATACTGATTCGCCTGAAAATAGTGCAGGAGTGAGTCCATCAACTGCTGGCCGTTTTTCTTTTCCAGCAGGCTCCATAACAGGTTCTTGTCGGTCTTGATAAAACGAAAGGGTTGCGCCGTCAGGGCGGCGAACCCGGCGTAACCGGCGCCAAAATCATCCAGCCAGAAGGAGTATTTGTCCGTCAGGGCATCGATGGTCGGGGTGCGTTTCACCAGCGTGTTGGAAAATTCATTGACCTCAAAATGCAGGCAGCCGATGGTTTTCACACACTCGGCGATAAAATCATCATGCAGCATATGCAGCGTCGACTCGTCGACGTTGAGTGTGACCATGACGTCGTTCTGGCGGAACCACTGCTGATGCTGCCTGACCAGCTCAATTTGTTCGAGCAGGATGCGGGCGCGCAGTGATTCCGATGCCTCACTGAAAAACCGTTCTATATCTTGCGGACTAGCAGGCTCGTGATGAGCAAACCGGGTCAAACATTCTACCGCGATCATTTTGCCTTCGCGGTTGAACATCGGCTGAAATACATAGCGTAACCCGGTCGGTTCGGTGTTGGTCAGCGGCATTTTGCTTCACTATTTAAAGGTAACGTCGATATTGGCCGTCGCATTAAAGGTGCCGATTTTGGGCTTAACGCTTAGCCATTTCAGGCTGGCCAGGAAGTTGCTTTCTACCACGCTGCCGTTAATCATGCCCAACTGCGTCGGGGTATTCATGGAAAGCCAGGTCGTCGGCGCATCGGCGCGCGAGAGCAGGATGCCAAAACCGCTATCGTTGGATGGCAGAATGGTGTTGGTGTCCTGAGTCGGCTGCTGGGTGCTGAAGCTGGCCATTAAGGTCTGACCCTGGCAATCCTGGCCGGCGCCGGTCAGGTCGGCGCGGACGCTGAACGGAACCTGTTTCTCAATGGCGCCGACCACGGCATTGCGCGCCGGGATGCTGCCGAAGTTGACCGTTGAACCATTGTTCGCCGAGACGGTGATTTTCGGGTTGCAGGCGATAAAGCGGATGTTGCCAAGCCCGTTCACATAGGCTCGGAAGTTACTGCCTTCTTTATTATTCAGCCCGCCCACGCCATCAACCTGAAAGATAGCATAGGTGTTGGTATCGTTAATGGTGCCGTTGGACGGCGGCGGGTTACCGGTCGCCTTAATGTAGACCGAATAGGTCACCGTGAAGGTCTGCGAGATAGCTGGCGGTCGGCAGCGCCCGTTGCGGCGGTCGCAGACTGTGCCAGGGCCGATGTCGGTACGGCTACCTTTCACCGGTTTAATATCCGAACTCAGATAGGTCACCCCGACCTCCAAAGAGTTATGGATGCTCTGCATTCGGCCGAGCGGATCCCAGTACAGATAGGCATCTTCGCCTTCCGGATGGTTCTCGGTATCTTTACAGGTAAACGTCGAAGTAAACGTCGGTGAACGCCACAGCAGGGTTCCCGGCTTCAGGTTAGCGGTCGAAACGTTAATTTGATCGTTCAACGTAATAATCTGGCTGACTTCGGTACCGTTCTTCTTACAGCTCAGCGCAAAGCTGCTGGTGGAGAACAGCGCGCTTGAGAGTACCAGCAGCGTCAGCCCGGTGCGGGATAAGAGGTTAAACTTCGACATAACTAATTGTCCTTTCATGTTATTTACAGGTCAGGGAGACGACCTGATAACCACCGGGTTGATCGGCTTGAATAGCAGGTAACTCTGGCACCGTCAGGCTGCAGGAGGCGTCGGCATCGTCGCCCCATTTCATCTGCAGACGGTCGCCGCTCTGAACGCCGGACACGTAGGCTTCACCGCGGGTACCGACCACGCCGACATGTTCGCCGTTCTGGCCGAAGATATTGGCGCCAATCACCGGCACGCTGCCGTCCGCCAGTTTGGCGTGGATAAGCAGGCTCTGGCCGAGATGCGTTTCAAAGGTCACGCGGCCGATGGCGCGCTCGGTCGGCACGATATCTTTCGCCGCCAGCGGAATTTCAAGGCCGTTGCCGATATCCGAAGTACGCAGCGCGACGCGGTTGTGGCGATACGGCATCGCAGAAGTGAGCACCGCGTAGCCGAAGCGGTCAATTGCTACCCCTGGCTGGTTTTCCAGACGCACACCCTGCGCCCCTTTCGCTTTCACCACCACGAAGGTGTTCTGTAGCGGCTGCGACAGGGTGACGCCGCCGGAGTGCGCGACCACGCCGCCGGAGACGTTCAGCGAAGTCTGCTGATAGTTGTTGTTGTAGCTGTAGCCCAGATCGACGTTACCCATGCTGCCCAGATAACCCAGGTTGACCAGGCTGGTATCGCCGCCGTGCTGGGTGTGACCGCTCTGCACGAAGTAATTCATGCGGTTGTCATCAAGCAGCGTACCGCTCATCCCGGCGCTATAGCCGCTACCGCTCTGCTTGCTGTTAGAGGCGTTAAAGTTAACCGTGCTTTCGTGGTCCGGGCCAAAGATGTTGATTGGCACCGAGACGTTCAGGTTAACGCTGTTGTCGCTATAGCCGTAGTTACTGCGGCTGTTCTGGTAAAACACGCCGACGCTGACGCGATTCCAGGTGGTGTTGAAACCGGTCTGGATGGTGCGGTCGTAAGCGGAAGTGTTCCAGTAGTTCTGACGAATAAAGGTCGCGTACAACGAAGCGCCGGCGATGTGCTGGTTGACCGTCATCTCGACGCGCTGGCGTTTGTTGTTGTATTGCTGCGAGTCGTAGTAACGACGGCGCTGGTTTTGCGTCGCCCAATCCGGCGCGCCGGTTTTATCGTCGCTCTGATCGTAATACTGGGTGTGGTAGAAACCGTTCTGCCAGTTGTTACGTTCAGCTACCGCGTCGGAGAAGTCATAGAAGCCTGACGTCGAATAACGGTAGCCGGCGATCTGCACGTCGGTACCGAGGGTGTTGAGCGATTTGGAATAGAGGAAGCGCACGCTGGCGCCGCGTTTGTTCTCGCCGGAAGCCAGATCGGTATCAGACCATGAGGCGTCAACGGAGGCCGCCCCGTATTCGCCCATGTTTTTACCCAGCCCGACCACGCCGGAGCGATAGTGCTCGGCCATGATAATCCCGCCATATGGCGTATAGTCGGAGCCGGCGCCATGCGCGACGGTGCCCTGGATAAATTGCGGCTGATAATTATTGGTGCCGTCGTGATATTTACCCGCGGTCACCTGATACTCCCAGATCCCGTCGCGCAGCATATTCGGCACGGAGGAGTAAGGCAGGGTGAAGCTATGGCGTGAGCCATCCGCCTCGATGACCGTTACGGCTAAGTCGCCGCTGAGGGTGCTTGGCGAAATATCGGTCAGCGCGAACGGTCCCGGCGGCACCACGGTGCTGTAGACGGTATAGCCGTTCTGGCGCACTTCGACGCGGGCGTTGGTATTGGCGACGCCGCGTACGACCGGCGCGTAGCCGCGGCGGCTGTCCGGCAGCATTTCCGGGACGCTGGAAATCTGCGCGCCGCGGAACTGGAAGCTATCGAACACGTTATTATTAGTGTTGCTCTGGCCAATCTGAATACGGCTGCGCCACGAGGCGATATCGGTTTCCGCCCAGGTGGAAATCGGGTTCCACTGCTCTTTTTGCCCGGTCTGTTTTGACAGGGAAGAGTTGTTGCGAAAACGCCACGCGCCGACGTTAAGGCCGTTATTGAGGGTCAGGAAGTAGTAGTCGCTGTCCTGTTTGCTGCTGCCGCTGGAGAAACGGGAGTGGCTGCCGCTGAAAGCGTAGTTAACGAAACCGGCGTTGATGCCGTCGTCATAGACCAGCGGCGAAATCTCGCCCTGTGGTCGCGCTTCGAGTTCGGTTTGCGGTACGGAAATGTTCAGCTCCTGCAGCGCGGCGTTCCAGCTCACGCTACTGCCTGGGATATTTTTTACCAGATCGTAGCAGGCGCTACTGCCGGCGGTGTCCGGTACCAGAACGCCGTATGAACGGTAGCTGTCGGCATCTAAACAGAAATAACCCGGGGTGTTAGGCGTATCTTTTTTAAATTCGATTTCCCGGTGATCGACGCGATTTTTATTCAGGTAAATATCGAAGGCATATTTACCTGGTAAAATATCGTCGCCGGTAGAGAGGTTTTGCACCAGCGAGGCGTTATTCGCCCCGCGGATGAAAGAGGTATTGAATTGCTCTTCGGCATTGACAAATGGTGTCGCCAGTAATGACATTGTCGAGGCGTAAACAGCAAAGCGAACGTGCTGCGCCAGACATCCAGGGATCGTCCTTATTTTATTATGGCTAGCCATTGTATTGCTCTCTTACTGAATGCGGATATCTTTAATTTCCGTATGTCCGCCAAAATCATTGATAAAAGTGAATGACATCTGATCCGCTGCCGCCGCGCCGGCTGGCAATTTGATGTTCAGAGAGTCCATGGGTTTAACCATGTCAGCATTCACTTTCCAGGTCTTCGCGCCGCTCTTCAGCGTCAGTACGCCGAAAGTCACGTGCAGCGGACCTTTGTTAGTCACGACCAGATCGTTACCTTGCTTACGCCAGGTCAGGGCCTGCGCTTCCTTTTGCAAGGTGGTTTTCAGCGTGGTAGGGCGGTAGAACAGCTTCACGCGGGTACGGATCGCAATCTGCAGTACGTTTTCTTGTTTCGCCGAAGGCGGAATTTCCTGCACGTTAATCCAGTACACGGTTTCGCGGTCGGTCGGTAATCCGCTGCCGGAATAAACAAAGCGCAAAATAGCGTCTTTATTGCCCGCCAGTTTTAAAATCGGCGGAATAGCCTGCATCGGTAAATTGGTTGGCGTTGCGGTGGCGTCACCGGTATCAAGCCAGGTCTGAACCATCCATGTTTCATCGGTATCATTGTGAATGGATAACGCCGCAGATTTTTCCCCGCCGTTATAAATAACCCGAGTCTGATCGACCTGAATACCCGCAAAAGTATCCAGCGAGACAAATAACAATAAAGCGGTTAATAACTTTTTCATTTCACGTTCCAAATAATGGTACCGGCCATCCATGGCCAAAAACATTTATCCGTAATTATTTGTACTCGATGGTAAAGGTGGCGTTTGCGTTAGCAGAGCCAGCTTCCACGGTTTTCAGGAAAGATTTGTAGCGAGCTTTCAGATTGAATACCGCAGTGCCGCTGTTGTCGTCAGACGCTGCAACGTTAACCCACGGGGAGTTGTCGTCTGCGCTCTGGTTGATCGGGACGATTTTTTCGTCGTTGGTCAGGATTTCGATACCTACGCCTTTCGCGTTATCAACGGACAGCAGGTTCGGGTTACCGGCAACGGTCGCACCGTCGAAGCGCAGGGAGTAATCACCGGCTTCACATTTTTCCAGGTTGATGGTGAACGCTTTAGAAGCGGTAACATCGCCAACAGCGTTGAACGCGGTAGTCGGGTATTTACCGATGAAAACGTCTTTGTTCTGGTCGGTAGAAGTCACAGTACAGGTTGACTGGATGATTTCACCGGTGAAGTTGACCTTGCCGTTAACTGCGTAAGCACTGGTGGCGGACGCGGACAGGATCAGTGCTACAACAGGCAGTAATTTCTTATTCATTTTAACTCCATGTACTTAAGGGGATAACCATAGTGGTAATCAAACACGGCAAGCGAATACCGTGCAGATGGGTATCCAGATAACCTATGTTGGCGTGTTGATCGCGATGAAATATACAGCAACAGTTTTCGCGTTTTGATTGCTTCGGTGACTTAATTACAGAAAATTAATAGACATAAACGATGCACTTGATCGGACTTATCTGATATTGGCAACCATAATAATTTTATGGTCAGCGGGTGGCTGGAGAGGATGTTATGGGGACGGGTAATTAATTAAAATGTTGTTTTTAAAGTTTTTTATTGTTTTTGTTTATCAGGGGGAAAACGTTTCTGCGCAGGCAAGGGCAAATTAAAAACGCTGCATAATCCAGCGCTATGCATAATGTGTAAGCGTTATTTCCAAATGTTTCCTATTTCCTTCGGGAGCTCTTCTGATGGCGCATTACTCCGCCGAATTAACCCCCTTTTAAGGCCTCCGCCAGCCAGCGGGAAAAATGCAACATTGCCGGCGTTTCCGGACGCGATTGCAAACGTGTCAGCCAGTAGTTGCCGAGATCGATATGAATCTTAAACGGCTGCACAATGCGTTTTTCTTCCAGCAGATGGCTGAACATTTTTACCGGGGCGATAGCCACGCCTAAGCCTGCCTGCGCCGCTTCCAGCATGGTCACTGATGAGTCGAAGACAATAACCCGATGGGTTGGCGAAGGCGGAAGTTCTCCCGCTGCCTGCATCCACGCCGACCATTCGTCGCGGCGATAAGATCGCAGCAGGGTAAACTGCAAAATATCCTTCGGATGATGTATCCGGGCGGCTAACGACGGGGCGCACAGTGCGGAGAGCGGGGCGGCGCACAGATACTGCGCAGCGGTATCGTGCCAGGCGCCGCCGCCAAAGCGAATCACATAATCCAGCCCCTCGGCGGCAGGGTCGACGCGATTATTATGGGTGGATATCTGCAAATCGATATGCGGGCACTCGCGCCAGAAGGTTGGCAGCAGCGGGAACAGCACGCCTGTGGCGAAAGTGCCGACTACGCCGATCTTGAGCTTCTCCCGCGCCTGGTGACCGGTGAAACGGTCTAGCATCCCGGCAATCCTTTCAAACGACTCATTGAGTACCGGTAACAGGCCTTCGCCTTCGGTGGTGAGCTTGAGGCCGCGCGACACGCGAACGAACAGCTGACAGTTAAGATGTTCCTCCAGCGTCTTCACATGCTGGCTGATAGCGGAGTGGGTGACGTTGAGCTCAATCGCCGCGCGGGTAAAACTGAGATGCCGGGCGGCCGCTTCAAACGCCCGCAGTGAATTGAGAGGAAGATAGCTGCGCGTCATAACATTATCCGTTAGAAAAACTAAAGCCTGCTGCTAAATTTAACAGTTTGTCAGCGCAGTGCAAAACACCGACACTGAGCGCGTCTGAAGGGCCCGGACGAGAATGGATATTGAGCGAGAACCGATAATGGAAAAATACTTCATGATGAAAAAATCCCTTACAGGCGTACTGCTGCTGGGCGCCTCATTTTCGACTTTTGCCGCGCCGCAAACGGCGGAGCAGCTGCGCGAAATGGTCAATCAGACCATCACGCCGTTAATGAAAGAACAGGCGATACCGGGCATGGCGGTGGCGGTGATCTATCACGGCAAACCCTACTATTTCACCTGGGGCCAGGCCGATGTTGCCGGGCAGCGTCCGGTGACGCGACAGACGTTGTTTGAGCTGGGCTCTGTTAGTAAGACTTTCACCGGCGTGCTGGGCGGCGATGCGGTGGCGCGCGGTGAAATTAAGCTCAGCGATCCGGCGCAGAAGTACTGGCCGCAGCTCACCGGCCAGCAGTGGCAGGGGATCTCGCTGCTGCATCTCGCCACCTATACCGCAGGCGGTCTGCCGCTGCAGGTGCCGGACGAGGTGACGGATGAAGCGGCATTACTGCGTTACTATCAGAACTGGCAACCGCAGTGGGCGCCGGGTAGTAAACGGCTGTACGCCAATGCCAGCATTGGCCTGTTCGGCGCGCTGGCGGTGAAACCTTCCGGCATGAGCTTTGAACAGGCGATGAGCCAGCGGGTATTGCAGCCGTTAAAACTGAGCCACACCTGGATTAACGTACCGCCCGCCCAGAGCAAGGACTACGCCTGGGGTTATCGTGACGGTAAAGCGGTACATGTTTCGCCGGGGCAGCTGGACGCTGAGGCTTATGGCGTGAAGTCGAGCATTGAGGATATGGCGCACTGGGTGCTGGCGAATATGAACCGCGAGGCGGTGCAGGATAAAAACCTGCGGCAGGGGATCCAGCTGGCGCAGTCGCGCTATTGGCGGGCTGGGGAGATGTATCAGGGGCTCGGCTGGGAGATGCTGAACTGGCCGGTGCCGGCCGAGGTGCTGATTAACGGCAGCGATAATAAGGTAGCGCTTGCCGCGACGCCGGTAACGGCGGTCAAGCCGCCCGCGCCGCCGGTGAAGGCCTCCTGGGTACATAAAACCGGCTCCACAGGCGGATTCGGCAGCTACGTGGCCTTTATCCCGCAACAGGATCTCGGCATCGTGATGCTGGCGAATAAAAGCTACCCCAACCCGGAGCGGGTGAAGGCGGCGTATCATATTCTTGAGGCGCTGCAGTAAGGATGTTTGTGCTGCGCTTAGCGGGGCCAAGGTGGCGCTAACTGAGGAAAACCCCGGTGGCGCTTACGCTTACCGGGGCTACGGGTTGGCACTAGCTGGGAAAACCCCGGTCGTGCTTACGCTTACCGGGGCTACGGGTTGGCACTAGCTGGGAAAACCCCGGTCGCGCTTACGCTTACCGGGGCTACAGGTTGGCACTAACCGGTAGCCCGGATAAGGCGCAGCGCGCCGCTATCCGGGACAGGGCCACTTTATTTTCAAACAACTAACGATACAGCCATCTCCCAGCCTGTGCTGACGCAATGAGCGTCGCGAGTGTTAACGGCTCCGGTTTGTGCGGAGAAATGCGTTTGGATTTCGGTAATAGGAAATTAGGGAGGAAACCCTGTTCGGGAGGCCAATAATTAAAAAAATCAAATGTATCTTGCTTCACATTAAACTGGAGGAAATAGGATTTCATGATGTCATCGCCACTTTCTCTGGCCCAGGGATAATCGCCCGTATTGAGTGATAAATCCGCATTCACCTGCTGCTTTTTGCCGGTAAGTGTCGGCTTGTTCCATTGTGTTTCATACCATGCCAGAACGGCTGCTGCGATATTGTCTTGATCTACCATAATTTATCGTCACCTCTGGCAATGGCGTTGTATCTAGTGGTTGCTTTTATTGATACATAAATTACATCCCCTGTCAGGTAAATAATCCCGAGGATGGGTATCGATAAAAATGTCTTTTCTCATCTCTTTTTATTTGTTCAGCTAATATTCCCTGGTTAAGTTAACTCACGATGATCTAAAGCGAACTGCTACTTGCGAATAGACGCAATCTGCTGAAAACTATCAGCGAGATGGTGAACCACAGGGAACGGCAATGGCTGGACGTATTGACTATCAGATTGAAAAATTTCAGTTCATCGAGCGCAACGAATCCCCACGTATTACCCGCCAGTGGGCGGAAGTCACTGCTGAATGTCAGCAGGAAAAGGCGAACAGTGAAACGCGTTTGCGTACTGCATTGCTGAATGTCGACTACACCACCAGCTTCGAACTGCCGTTTCGTTTATTGCTTATTCGCGCCCCGCAGCTGGTGGATCGCTTACGCCATGCGCTGGCGCTGAATCAAAAGAACGTGGTGATTAATGGTAAGAAGCGCGGCTGCGTTTACAGCCTGAAAGCCGATCTCAGCGCCGTTCCAGATGAGTTTCGTTATCGCTTTGTGAGCCGGATTATTCGCAGCGGGCCGGATGCGGTTTCCGCCGCGCCCTATCAGCAGCTGGCAAAAGAGATAAAGGCGCCGCGCGAGCGGTTACGTTTGGCGCTGGAAAGTGGCCTGCAGGTCAATGCGCTGGATGGGCTGTTCTGGTTTGGTATCCAGCGTATCGCCGCGGATATTTCGGCACTGCGTTCTGCGGGAATGGCGATTACGACTGCGGAAGTGGAGGTGGCGGATAGCCTGACCAGAACGACGCGAATGATAGCGGCGTATCAGGTGGGGTGAGTTTTTGTCAGTAACCGGGATAAAGTGTTTCATAAAAGTTAGGTGGAAACCATATCCCGATATTGATGATACATATTTATCGACGTAACCCGAATCCATTCTATAAATTAATGGTTTTTGTATTTGTTAAAGTGGTAGGGAGAATATTAATGTTTTTCTGGGAAATAAATTTGATGTTGGTTTGCTTTGTTGGTATTTAATAGAGAGAGTCGATTGAAATCAATAGTGCAGTTGTTCGGGGGGATTTATACTTCAAGTAAGATTACAGCCGTCAGGATGTCACCTGTGTATTATGAGAACATGTAATAAATGTCTTAGATATATTCCAGTGTTGCGTGAAAATGATGGGGAAAAGAAATCGGAAATAAAACAACCACATGTGTGGTGAGGAAGCATTATGGATATCACGCTGTTTAACAGGGGCTGGAATAGAACCTGGTCAGATACAATGGTGAATTTGGAAGCCCGGAAACTTATAGAAACAGCAAACAGGCTGTCAGCATTCCATCTGCATGATGGCCTGACACGGATAAAGTTCGTTGAAGAGATAAAACAGGTCGTAGAAAAAGAATTTGCAGCAGCACGGCGGGCCAAAACAGACGAGGAATGTGTCGCATGCATCAAAAATCTGCGCGCTGAAACAAATAATCTGGAAGAACAAGGACGCCTGTTAAGAACCAGAGTCGCGCAGCTTTATGCAAAGATCGAGTTCGTTAGGGAAAATAATAAAATCGTCGGATATGTGATTTCAGCCATTCAAGTTGTGGTTTCTGGAATGGCTATTGCTGGCGGTGTTTTGATGGTTTCGACAATGACGCCTATAGGTATGCTGGCTGGAGCTATCCTTGTAATGGATGGAATCAATGGTCTCTCAAAAGAAATCATTCCTGGTATTTATGGCAAGGAATTTAAGACACAAGGGTTTGTAGCTGATGGTGCTATGGAAATGGCTCACTTTATGGGGTTCAAGCCGGAAACAGGACTAGCGCTTTATAACACACTTACATTAGGTGCGAGTGTTTATAGCATCTTCGGATTAGCAAGCAAACCTGAAGCGTGGAGGCTTTTTAGATGGATGCCTCGTGATTTCTATCGGCAGGTTGATACGATGAGTCGACCAAAATTAACAATGAAAATAGTAGGCTATGGACTCAAGGCTAAAGTTATTTTTGACTTGTTTTCCACAGAAGCGCCATACCATTAAACTCTATTTTTTCTCAAGAACCGCCAGGATTTGTAAGACAGGACTGGCGGCTGTATAAATAGAACAATGCCGATAGCGATCAGAATTGATATTCCACCACCAACCACGGTTTCTTTTGCAGAAAACAGTACTAAAATGATAAAAACCATCAGACAAGATGATGTTATCCATAAAATAACCCTGAATCGATTTGCCAGATCTTGGATCGCTTCCCCTAACGTTCCGCCGTAGCTTTCAATGTTGTTCTTTATCTTCTGCAAATCTGATGGCGTAAACCCAGAATGTAATAAAGCCTCATCAGTCACTTTCATATTCTATCATCCTTTATCTCGCAGAAAGTTGTTTCTCACTCGCTGATTGTGCAAACAATCATACTGATGGAATTTACCGTAATCCAGCCAAAACTTTGCGGCAGACACTATCTAATGCTTGGGTCGATAAGAACTCCGATGGAGGCATGAAGATTACTGTCATGATGTGTTGTCCTTATTGTGGCCTATCTCCTCAGGGATATACTCAGTATGTCGGAAGATCTCTAAAAGTGAATGGGCCGTTTTACCGGGATGCATACTCAGAACTGGTCGCCGCACTGGCACAGGAGCTGATGGGGATTAAAAACCAGCCCGCGATGATAAAAAACCGCGCGCTTGACCGTTCGATGGCATATCTCCGAGAAGCTCTTTCCGTCTGGCTGACCGCAGGAAATGACATTAATTATTCTGCACAGGACAGCGATATTTTAACGGCCATCGGATACAGGTCTGACGCACCTTCGCGGGATGATAATCGTGAAACATTTACTCCTGCACAGAACATGATTTACACTCGCCGACGCGCCGAGCTGGCCGCGCAGTAGGCCGTAAAAAAATCCCTGTAAATCCCGTCATTTTTCCCGAAAAAAGCCATGCATCCATAAGGTGCATGGTTTTGCATGAATTTCCCCGCTCTCTGCACTCCCTACCTGCGCCAGTTGTGGCGCGGCTTGAGGCCACCTTTGCACCTGCATTAAAAGTGCCCCATTAAGCGGGCAGGCGGGGCGGGGAGAGCATTGCGCCACCTCCTATATATTTAAAGATTAGGATTATTTTTAAAAAACTGTCCTATTGTAGATTTAAAATTGGTCATAACTGGGTGTTCTTTATTCCTAAGTTGAGAAATCGTTTTAAAATATTTTGCATCAAACTGCCTTAATATCTCTGCAATAGCTTTCTTCGTTTCAAGATCAATTGTGGCCTGATTATCTCTTGCATAATATACAAAACTGCAAGCAACCCGGAATGGATAATGTCTATTGTTTTGATTTATAATCAAACTAGACGCAAACTTTAATCTTTCAATAATTTCTTTTGTATTATCAACAAGGTGAGCGGTTTCAATAACTAAGCGCGCGTACTGACAATTTACCCAATCAAAATTGTAACGACGATCCTTTGCTAAGGAAATAGTTGTTTTAATGTATGTCTTAGCATCATCGTATTCTTTGATTGAAAGTTTTGCTATTGCAAATTGCAACCAGAAATGATGATTTCTGCTATTATCAGAATATAATCGCACCCTATCATAAAAATCATTAATAATGAAACAATTTTTTTCTCCAAATAACTTTAGCTGGTTTGAAAAAACATTAATATCTTTCATTAAGTCATAATATTTTCTTTCATAAGAAGAATATTGATTTAATTTTCCGTAGAATTCAACTAAAAACTTCAAGAATTCATTTGAATTGGTCTCCACCTTAGCTGCTAGAATATGCTTAGCTAAAACTGGGTTTTTTAAAACAACTAATCCTTGTGAGTTTTTTTCTAGTATTTGAGATGTGGTTTCATCCTTTAAATACTTAACTTTATCTATTCCCCTGGCAGAAGTTAGAGTTTGGATATCTATACTATCGAACTCGTAACCTAAATATGAGGCTATAGAACAAGCAAGCAAACATTCTTCAAGCTCACTATCCTTTCGCACTTTACTTAATAATTCATTAATCCTTTCAGTAATTTGTGGTGCTTTTAAAATATCAGCTAAAATAAGAGACATTTCTCTGCGGCAATTTTTAGTTAGATAATCAAGCTTCTGTTTTTCATTCAAATTTGAACGTTCACCAAAAAGGCCATTTGACCCCATGATATTAATTACTGCAGTAAGCTCTTCTTTAGTCAAATAATTGACATCCAATTCGAAACTAGACCATCCGAGATCATCTAAATTTTCAACATATATCTCTTGCAGCTCAGTCCTGCAAGTAAGAATGATTTTGATATTATCGGTATTCATTGCACCGAGTAACTGAAGAGAGGGAATGTATCGATGATAATTTTCAATAATCAAAACAGGTTTTTTTTCTTTCTTTAAATTCTCTATTTCGGCAGATGTTATATCCTTACTATTATTCAATGAGAATACTGTGTATCCGAGAGACGTCAGGTGCTCTATAGCTCCTAAGCAAAACATAGACTTGCCGTTTGCTAATTTTGAGTGGACAACTACACATGAGTGTCGTTTTAGATCATGATCTAAATCTTTTATTTTTCTTCTGAAGATATAATAATTCGAGTTGCCAGATAATATAGAATCTTTTATAGCTGATTGTTTCTCACTACCATACATAAAAAGAGAAATAATATCTTTTGTTGTAACACTGGAGTCTGGTATAACGGAATCATAACGATGGACATTTTCATATCTAAATTCTGACGTTACATCTCCTAATAAATCTATTGAATTTTTTAACCCATTTAAAAAACCAGCCACTCCTATCTTCAATACACTTCCATATTTACTTAATTTTTTATGAAGGCTCAAAGACGGCTTTTCTTCTGTTATGAAAACACATTTACGGTTAATATCTGGGTTTTCAACTAGAATCTTCTCGATGTCAAGATCGTACAAAGAATAACCTATAAAAAATACACGATCACACTCTCTTAAATCTGCGTTGAAAACAGTCTTCCATTTACTGTTAGTAAACATTTGTGTCAAATAACTAGTTTCAGTTAACTTAAATTCACTATCAAACTTACTTAACTCCATCTTTTCTACGAAACCATTTAAATGAATGCAGGATATTTCTCCTGGAATCATTAGAGATGGCTCATCGTTTATTAACAATGAATGAATATTTACTTTTTTTTCCCTAAAAGTTTGCTCAATTAGATCATCATAGTTTGTGGTATAAAATCTCCGCCATCTCATTTTAGTTAGTACTGAATAATCAACATTTGTCGATTTAACTCTAAATGTATCAGATATTATTTTAAAAAGAGCTTCTTTACCAAACTCATCGATATAATCTTCAGAAGCCTGTTTAAGTTGGGGACGTTCCTCATCATAATCTAATTTATCTTGGAGTTGTGTAGCTAATTTATCTGCACTTGGAAATCTTTCGCCAGCAGCATTCTTTGCTTCATAACTAAACCCCGCCCCTAAGAAGAGAAAACAGTTTCCCTTTAAAGCATCATAATAAATTTGATCAAGTTCCATATTAAGTCCTGTTTACAATAGTATTAGAGTACCATTCCATCATATTACGTCTTTGAGAAAGATATTGAGTATGATTATACGTACCTCTAATCATGTTTTTATCAATGTGAGCAAGCTGGGTTTCTATCCAAGCCGACTCAAAGCCCTTCTCGTGTAAAATTGTTGATAAAGTATGCCTAAACCCATGCCCGGTTAATCGCCCAGCATAACCTATACATTTGATAACACGATTTATACTAGCTTCGCTCATAGGTTTGTTCTGATCGTTCCGTCCCGGAAAAACATAGCGATAGTTTCCTGTCATGGTCTTGAGTTGATTGAGTAAATCTAACGCTTGAGTCGACAATGGCACAAGATGCGGCCTGCGCATTTTCATCCTTTCAGCAGGAATTTCCCAAATAGCGTTATTCAGATCAAATTCTTGCCATAATGCCGCACGTAATTCGATGGTTCTCACGCCCGTAATCATCAGTAATTTCGTGGCTATCTGGACAAGCTTACTCCCGGTGTAACTCTCTAAGGCATTCAGAAATTCGGGTATCTCATCAGCTTTTAGGAACGGGAAATGATTGGATTGGTGTACTTCGAGAGCGCTGGAAAGATCTGCCGCAGGATTGTACTCCGCTCTACCCGTTGCAATTGCGTAGCGAAACACTTCAGAGCAACGCTGACGCACTTTCCGCATTTTCTCCAATGCACCGCGTTTTTCAATTTTACGCAGCACATTAAGCAGTTCCAGCGGTTTAATTTCACCAACTGGCCTCGCCCCTACATAAGGGAATATGTCGTTCTGAAACGCTTCCATGATGTCTGACGCATAACCTGCCGACCATTTGGCAGACTTCATCTGGTGCCACTCTGTGGCTATCTTTTCGAACGCGCTTTCAGACTCGGTTTGCAAAGCAATCTTCTGCTCTTTTCGAACCTCACTCGGATTCTTTCCTTCGGCGACCAGTTTTCGGGCATCATCACGACGGGAACGGGCATCTGCAAGTGTGATCGTCGGATACACACCAAGCGAGATCATTTTGGGTTTACCGGCAAAACGATAACGGAACCGCCAGCTCTTGCTTCCATTAGGTTCTATAAGCAATGACAGCCCTTGCCCATCTCCAAGTGTATAGGCTTTAGCTTCAGGCTTAGCGCGGCGAATCTGCATATCGTTTAAAGACATGTGTATAGGAATCCAAGACCGAACAGGGACATATACACAATCCTATACATATTCTGTATCGGATTCTACTGGATGGTTACGGACGGCGAGGGACTAAAAAGCAGTAAAATCGTTATAAATCAGGGTGTTTATGAATGAATACGGACATTTGGGGAAGTTGAAATGGTGCCGATAATAGGAGTCGAACCTACGACCTTCGCATTACGAATGCGCTGCTCTACCAACTGAGCTATATCGGCCCTGAAAGGACGCGTTCACCTACGTGAAGCACGGGGTAGAAGGTTAAAACTAAGTGGGTGATGCGTCAATGCCCTTTCGAATCAAACGGCTACTTTTGCATCACCCGCTTAGCGTTAAGCACGAATGGTATCGTCGCCGAAACCAATCCACTTATAGGTAGTCAGCGCTTCCAGGCCCATCGGCCCGCGGGCGTGCAGCTTCTGGGTGCTGACCGCCACCTCCGCGCCGAGGCCGAACTGGCCGCCGTCGGTGAATCGGGTAGAAGCGTTAACGTATACCGCCGACGAATCCACTTCATTAATAAAGCGATTCGCATGGCGCAGGGTACGCGTCAGAATAGCATCGGAATGCTGGGTACCGTGTTCACGAATATGGGCAATCGCCTCATCGAGGTCGGCGACAACTTTCACGTTCAGATCCAGCGACAAATACTCATCGTCGTACTGCTCCGCTTTCACCGGTTCCACCTTCGCGGGACCATTCTGCAGGAGGGGCAGGGCGGCCGGGTCGGCGTGCAGCGTCACGCCGCTCTCCGCCATCTGTTTGCTCAGCGCAGGCAGGAAGGTATCGGCGATATTACGGTGTACCAGCAGCGTCTCGGCGGTATTGCAGGTGCTCGGGCGTTGGGTCTTGGCGTTAACGATGATCTTCAACGCCGGTGCGATCTCTGCCGAATCGTCGACGAAAATATGACACACGCCGATACCGCCGGTGATCACCGGGATCGTGGATTGCTCGCGGCACAGCTTATGCAGGCCTGCGCCGCCGCGCGGGATCAGCATATCGATGTATTTATCCATCTTCAGCATTTCGCCGACCAGCGCGCGATCCGGGCTCTCGATTGCCAGCACCGCGGCAGCCGGCAGGCCGCACTCCTGCAGCGCCTGTTGAATCACTTTCACCGTCGCGGCATTGGTACGCCAGGTCTCTTTACCGCCGCGCAGAATAGCCGCATTGCCGGTCTTCAGGCACAGAGAGGCGACATCGACGGTCACGTTCGGCCGCGCTTCATAAATCACGCCGATCACTCCCAGCGGCACGCGGCGACGTTCGATACGCAGGCCGCTATCCAGCAGACCGCCGTCAATCACCTGGCCGACCGGATCCGCCAGGCTACACACCTGACGCACGTCATCGGCGATGCTGCGCAGGCGCGCTGGCGTCAGCGCCAGGCGATCGAGCATCGCTTCGCTTAGGCCATTGGCGCGGGCGTCGCTGAGATCCTCGGCGTTGGCGCGCAGGATGTCTTCGGTCTGCGCTTCCAGATAATCAGCAATCTTGTTCAGAACCTGATTTTTCTCGCGGCTGGAAAGCAGCGCGAGTTGGTAAGAGGCCGCTTTGGCCGCAATGCCCATTTGTTCCAGCATTTTCAGCTCCTTAACGGGTAATCATGTCGTCGCGATGGACGGCCACCGGGCCGTATTCATAGCCGAGGATGGCATCGATTTGCTGCGAGTGCTGCCCGGCGATCAGGCGCAGGGCGTCGCTGTTATAGCGACTTACGCCGTGAGCGATATCGCGGCCTTCGCTACTGCGGATTCGGATAACTTCGCCGCGGGAGAAATTCCCGCTGACGGTTTTGATGCCTTTTGGCAGCAATGAGCTTCCTCTTTCCAGAATAGCCTGGGTCGCCCCGGCATCGACGGTGATTTCACCGGCCGGCGGCGCGCCGAAGATCCAGCGTTTGCGGTTCTCCAGCGGTGATTCCTGAGCGTGGAAACAGGTGCCCACCGGCAGGCCTTCCATCGCGTGGCCGATAACGTCCGGGCGGTTGCCGGCGGCGATAATGGTATCGATGCCCGCGCGACAGGCGACGTCCGCAGCCTGCAGTTTGGTGCCCATGCCGCCGGTGCCGAGGCCGGAAACGCTATCGCCTGCGATGGCGCGCAGCGCGTCATCGATGCCGTAGACATCTTTAATAAGCTCAGCCTGCGGATTGCTGCGCGGGTCGGCGGTAAAGAGTCCCGGCTGATCGGTTAACAGCAGCAGTTTATCGGCGCCGGCGAGAATGGCCGCCAGGGCGGAAAGATTATCGTTGTCGCCGACTTTGATTTCAGCGGTGGCGACGGCGTCATTCTCATTAATGACCGGCACAATATTGTTATCCAGCAGCGCGCGCAGGGTATCGCGGGCGTTGAGGAACCGCTCGCGATCTTCCATATCGGCACGGGTCAGCAGCATCTGGCCGACATGAATGCCGTAAATAGAGAAAAGCTGCTCCCACAGTTGGATAAGACGGCTTTGGCCGACTGCCGCCAACAGCTGTTTTGAGGCAATGGTGGCGGGCAGTTCAGGGTAGCCGAGGTGTTCACGTCCGGCGGCGATGGCCCCGGAAGTCACAATCACAATGCGGTGCCCCATGGCATGCAGCTGCGCGCACTGGCGCACTAACTCAACGATATGGGCGCGGTTCAGGCGTCGGGATCCGCCCGTTAAAACACTGGTGCCCAGTTTTACCACCAGCGTCTGGCTATCACTCATGATTTTCTGCCGTTCAAAAGGAATATCGAGATCGAGCTGATGTTGTAACAGGAGTCAGGCCGCTTGCCAACTGCTGGCGTATTGGTCAAGCCATTTTATTGCGCGGATCGGGCATTCTGCGCAGGCAAGGTGACATATTTATGACGGAAATATTTAAACATTCTTTTTTATAAAAAGTTCCATTTCGTCATAAATATTTAACACTACAGCGTTAAAAAACCTCCAGTTTTTGACGGGGCCTTCGCCCGGAATTGATAAGCGCGTGTAAATAAATCACCAGGACCACATAATGAAAAAGCGTTCACTGGCATTAATGATGATGGGTTTTGTTGCTTCTTCGGCTTCACAGGCAGCGGAAGTATACAATAAAGACGGCAATAAACTGGACGTGTACGGCAAAGTGAAAGCCATGCACTACTTCAGCGATTATGACAGCAAGGATGGCGACCAGACCTACGTTCGCTTCGGTATCAAAGGCGAAACGCAGATCAACGATCAACTGACCGGTTATGGCCGCTGGGAATCCGAATTCTCCGGCAATAAAACCGAAAGCGATTCTTCGCAGAAAACCCGTCTGGCGTTTGCCGGCGTGAAGTTAAAAGAGTTTGGATCATTTGACTATGGTCGTAACCTCGGCGCGCTGTACGACGTTGAAGCCTGGACCGATATGTTCCCGGAGTTCGGCGGCGACTCCTCCGCGCAGACCGATAACTTCATGACCAAACGCGCCAGCGGCCTGGCGACCTACCGCAACACTGATTTCTTCGGCCTGGTGGATGGTCTGAATATGACCCTGCAATATCAGGGCAAAAACGAAGGCCGTGAAGCGAAAAAACAGAATGGCGACGGCTTCGGCACCTCTTTAAGCTATGATTTCGGCGGCAGTGATTTCGCCGTCAGCGCGGCTTATACCAGCTCTGACCGTACCAACGATCAGAACCTGCTGGCGCGCGGCCAGGGCTCCAAAGCGGAAGCCTGGGCTACCGGCCTGAAGTACGACGCCAACAATATCTACCTGGCGACAATGTACTCTGAGACCCGCAAAATGACCCCGATCAGCGGTGGTTTTGCCAATAAAGCACAGAACTTTGAAGCGGTTGCCCAATATCAGTTCGATTTCGGCCTGCGTCCGTCTCTGGGTTATGTACTGTCGAAAGGCAAAGATATTGAAGGTGTCGGCAGCGAAGATCTGGTCAATTATATTGACGTCGGCCTGACCTACTACTTCAACAAAAACATGAACGCCTTTGTGGATTACAAAATTAACCAGCTGAAGAGCGATAATAAGCTCGGTATTAACGATGACGACATCGTCGCGCTGGGGATGACCTATCAGTTCTGATAAAGCTGAGCGTAATAAAAATAAAACCGCGGCCTTGAGCGCCGCGGTTTGCATTTGTCAGGATTAGCGGTTTTTCGCCAGATGCAGATCGTCGTTATTCATGGTGATCTGCGCGTTATATTCCTTCGGCAAGCGCCGCGCCTGATAAAATACGCGGTTCCAGTACGGATTATCCAGCGACGAACGCATGACGCCCTGGCTGGCGGAGGCGTGCAGGAAGTTATGGTCGGTATCGTAGAAACCGACGTGCATGCCGCCGTGAATACGGAAGAAGACTAAATCGCCAGGTCGCAGCTGCTGCTTGCTAACCCGCACGCCCATATGCAGAAGATCGCCGGTGGTCACGCGGTCCATTGGCAGATTGAAGCGGTCCTTCAGAGTACGCCAGACAAAGCCGGAACAGTCGACGCCGCTCTGGTCGGTGCCGCCCCATTCATAAGGGGTGCCGTCCCAGGTGTGCATCTGATCGTGCAGGGCTGCCAGTACTGGTATCAGATCGTCGGAGCCGCTGTCGATTGGCTCGTAATGATGTTGGGCCACCGCCTTGGGCGGCTTTTTTGGGGAAGATGAACATCCTGCCAAAATCAATAAAGGAACAAGTAATAAAGCGTGGCTGAGTTTGGGCTTCATGTCGTTATTTTCATGTTAGGGATCGACCGTCGCCATTTATAGCGTATTCAGGGAAACGTCAGAATGATGAAACGCAAAATTTACGAAAACTTACGTACCGCAGGCATAAATTCGCCGGTACCGTAATAAGCACATTTTTCAGATAGTAAACGCGGTGATTTTATTTATTAATAAATGTTTACTATCTAAATCAAAATATAACAGGCCAGAATCAGGATGTTCTTATTTATCTGACGCGAGAGACAGGCGTGCCTCCTTTAAGATGGCGGATAAAAGAGGCTGGCGCATAGCCCATCGCTTTGCGGAACATGGCGGTAAACGCCGCCGGATGCTCATAGCCAAGGCTTAACGCCACGTCGGTAATGCTTCGTCCTTCTCGCAGGGCGGTGAGAGCGTACATCAGGCAGGCTTTATGACGCCAGTCGCGAAACGCCATCCCGGTCTCCTGCAAAAAGCGGCGGTTGAAGGTACGCAGGCTTTTATTCATCTTTTGGGCCCACAGCTCCGGCGTACTGTGAATCTCCGGCTGGCGGAGAAACGCGCTGCATAGTTCAGCCAGTCGCGGATGTTGCGGTAGCGGCGTAAACATCGGCAGCGGCGGGGCGGCCTGCAGTTCAAACAGCAATAGGGCGATAAGCGCCGCATCATGCCCGCTCTCATCATACAACAGCGGCAACTGGCAGGCGGCCAATAGCAGTTGATGTAGCAGCGGCGAAACCTGCAATACTTCGCAGCGTACCCCGGCGCGCGGCGCGTCCTGCGGTTCGATATACAGACTATGGGTGCTCACGCCCGGCATCCAGACGCGATGCGGTTTGTTAGCGGGTATCCATACGCCGCTGAACGGCGGCACCAGCCACTGACCGTCATCGGTTTCGACTTTCATCAAGCCATTCACGGCATAGAGAAACTGCGCTCGCCGGTGATGATGGCGCGGTAAAAGGGTGTCAGGCGGATAATCGCTACCCAGGCCTAATACCCGGCGTGGCAGATGATCGACATCATTAATCGCGATATTGCGCATGCGTACTCTCCTGGCTGAAAATCGTAATATATTGGCTTTTAATCGTAAGTCAGCCATTCCGCTATTCTATATCGTTACCTCCCTGAATGGAGGAACGGTAGATGATATTTGGGCTTTTTGTTTGCGGACTGTTGTCCGGGGTAACCACCTGGCTGTTTGGCTTCGGCGGCGGCTTTGTTACCGTGCCGCTGCTTTACCTCTTGCTGAGCCATCAGGGCGCAGTAGGCGGTCAGGCGATGCAAATAGCGGTAGCGACGTCGGCGCTGGTGATGCTGTGCACGTCGCTGTTGGCAAGCGGCCGCCACCTGCGCGCCGGAACGGTTCACTGGCGCTCCCTGCTGCCGATACTTGGCGGCATCGCCATCGGCGGTATTGCCGGCGCGGCGCTGGCGCTGAGGGTCAACGGCGAGTGGATCCGCTGGCTGTTCATTTTGTACCTGGCGGTGACCATCGTGGATTGCTACGTTCGCCCCGGCTTTATGGCGCCGTCGACGGCTTGCGCACCGTCGAGTGCAGGGCGCGAGACTATCCTTGGCGGCGGGATTGGCCTGATTGCCGCCTTCCTTGGCGTTGGCGGCAGCGTGATGACCGTGCCGCTGATGCGCCGGCGTGGCGCGACGATGGCGCAGGCCGCGGCAATGGCCAACCTGCTGACGCTGCCGCTGGCGGCGACCGCCAGCCTGACGTGGCTGCTGATGGCGCCGATGGCGGCGCTGCCCTCCGGTTTCATCGGTAATATCTGGTGGCTGGCGGCCGGGCTGCTGGTGGCCGGGAGCTGGTTGGGATTGCGGGGCGCATCGCGCTGGTTGGCAAAACTCCCCGATCGCTGGCACGTGCGGATCTACCCGCTACTATTGCTACTGGTGCTGCTGGCGATGTGCTTTGGCGGGGTGGGCTGAAAGCGCTGGCGGATCATGCTCCTGTCATCTTCTTTATACATGCTCTCGCAGGCTTATATTACTGATTATGGAAAATGACCGATGTCTAATGCTGTGACGATTTTCGATCTGGATAACACCCTGATTAAAGGGGACAGTAGTACGCTGTGGAGCCAGTTTATGGTGCGCGAAGGCTGGGTGAGCGATCCGGAATATCTGGCGCGCGAGGCGCAGCTGATGGCGGATTACGACCGCGGGGAAATGAATAT
This sequence comes from Klebsiella sp. CN_Kp088, assembly GCF_040064335.1. Taxonomy (NCBI): domain Bacteria; kingdom Pseudomonadati; phylum Pseudomonadota; class Gammaproteobacteria; order Enterobacterales; family Enterobacteriaceae; genus Klebsiella; species Klebsiella sp. CN_Kp088. The sequence continues at coordinate 68,756 of NZ_JBEAIQ010000014.1, forward strand.
CGCCGATTATGTTGCGCTGATTCAGGCGCCGCTGATCGGCATCCCGCAGACGCAGGTGGATACGCTGGTGGCGCGGTTTGTGCGCGAAAAGGTGTTGCCGCGGGTCTACCCGCAGGCATGGGACGTTATTCGTACCTTACAGGCGCGAGGGGAAAAAATGTTGGTGATCTCCGCCTCGGTGACGCTGCTGGTGCAGGCGATAGCCGCCGAGCTGGGGATTGAACAGGCGTTGGGTATTGATGTTGAAATGGCGGATGGCGGCTACAGCGGTGTGATTGCCGGTACCCCGAGCTATCAGCAGGGTAAAGTGACGCGCCTTGCGCAGTGGCGCGAGGCGCATCCTGACTATACTGGCGAAGTCACTTTTTATACCGATTCGATAAACGACCTGCCCCTGTGCCTGCATGCGGATCGCGTGCGGTTGGTCAATCCCTGTCCGCAACTGCTGGCAGCCAACGCCCGGCACGGCTGGCCGGTGCTGGCGTGGCGCCTCGAATAAAAAGACGTTTTCCCTGATTGGTAACCCCGGTAAGCGTAGCGCCACCGGGGAGAGGGGTTATTGCTGACTTTGATACAACGGCACTACGCTGCCGCCGATGTAACGGCGGCGCAGCCAGGCGGAGAGGGTGTCCATCACCATGACCACCGCGACCAGCAACAGGGTAATAAACATCACCACATCCCAGTTCCACAAACGCATATTTTCCGCGTAAATGAGGCCAATCCCCCCCGCGCCGACAAAACCTAATACCGCGGCGGAACGGGTGTTGGATTCAATCTGATATAAACTCAGCGCCAGGAAAGTCGGGAACGACTGGGTGAAAATGCCGAAGCGGTGTTTCTGCAGACCATTAGCGCCGACGGCGGTGAGGCCGCGGCCAGGCGAACGGTCTACCGCCTCGTGGCCTTCAGCATACAGGCGGCCCAGCAGGCCGGTATCCTGCATAATAATCGCCAGTACCCCCGCCAGCGGCCCGAGCCCTACGGCGCGCACGAAAATCAGACCCCAGATAGCCATATCGATACCGCGCAGCATGTCAAACAAGCGGCGCATCAACACGGCGATAATGCCGGGAATCACGCCGCGCATAATATTGCGCGCCGCCAGGAATGACAGCAACAGCGCGATGACCGTCGCGGTAATCGTCCCGGCGAAGACGATGGCAAGCGTAATGGCGATTTGCGTGAAGTAATAGGCAAACGGCCAGTTCCAGAAGTCGTGCCAGACAAACATCCGCAGCAGATAGCGCCCCATCTGCTGTAGACCGGTCGCCAGTTGTTCGCTACTGATACCGAACTGCATAAAGAACCAGACGTAATAAAGTACGCTCGCCAGCGCCAGCAGGCCGACATAGCGCAGGTATCGCCCCTGGGTCTTATACAGCGCCTGATGCTGGCGGCGGCTGGCGGCGATATCCGGTTGATGTTGCCATTGGCTCATTTTTTCCCCTCCACAACCCACTGGCGCAGGCGGCCGGAAAGCATATCCAGCAGCGACACCACAATAATGATCAGCAGCAGCGTCATGCTGACCTGATCGTAACGATCGAGCTTAATGTTGGTCATCAGCTCCTGGCCGATCCCGCCGGCCCCTACCAGGCCAAGAATGGTGGATGAGCGGAAGTTGATCTCAAGGCGCATAAAACCGTAGGAGAGAAAAATCGGTTTCACCTGCGGCCACAGGGCAAAGCGCACCTTCTGCAGCGCCGATGCCCCGCAGGCCGCCAGCCCGCGCACCGGTTTATCCTGCGCGCTTTCCACCGCTTCGTAGAACAGTTTGGTCAGGCTGCCGACCGTATGCAGCATCAGCGCCAGAAAACCGGGGATCGCGCCGATACCGAACGCCATGACGAAAATGACCGCCCAGGCCAGCTCAGGCATGGTGCGTAAAAAGGCCACCAGCACGCGAACGGCGAAGCGTAGCGGCGCGGGTGACCAGGCATTATTGGCGGCGAGGAAAGCCAGTATTGTCGCTACCGCGACCGCCACCAGCGTGGAGGCCAGCGCCAGCTGCAGCGTCTCCCAAATCAGCGGTAGCTGAATTGGCAGGCGATAGCCCCAGTACGCCAGCGAGCCTTTGGTATGTGAATCGGCTAACAGAACGCCCGGATGCAGCGTCGGCAGCGTCTCGAACATATAGTCGAGAAAGTTTGGCAGAGAACGCCAGATGGTGAACAGATTAAACTCGGCGGCGTGCCCGGCGGCAAAGTAGAGCGCCAGCAACACCAACGACCAGCCGAAGGTATCGCGCTTTTGCCGTGTCCTGACCTGCTGGTAATAACGTTCAAATTCGGTATGGGTATTATTCATGCGGCGAAAAGGTCTTTAACGTAGCGCCGCCGTCCGCATTGCGTCGCGGACGGCGGCATCGGTGCGGGATTAACGCGCGCTAACCAGCTCGCGTTTCATATCGATGATCTGCTGGAAATCGGCCACGCTGCCCGGGCCGATGTGCTGAGTACCGCCCATCGCTTTCACGAAACAGGCGTGATCGTCGGTATCCAGTTTTTTAAGCGCGGTGACGACTTTGGCTTTGAAGTCCGCCGGCAGCGCATTGCTAACGAGGATCGGGCCGTTCGGGATCAGCGGCGATTGCCAGATAATCCGGATTTGCTTCATCAGATCCGGATGATCCATGCGAATCAGGCGATTGAAAGCGCCCACGCTGTAGCCGCTGTTGTAGTCGCCGACCATCGAGGTCCAGGTGACCGCGCCGGCAAACTGGCCGTTCAGCACGCCGAGAATGTCCTGTTCGTGGCCGCCGGAGAAGGTGACGCTGGAGAAGAAATTATTGTATTTGTTATCCGCGTCGCCGCCGAATTTCTGTTTAAAGGCATGGTTTGGAATTAAATAACCGGAAGTGGAATCCGGGTCGGCGAAGCCAAAAGCTTTGCCTTTTAAATCGTCCAGCGTTTTATACGGGCTGTCAGCTTTGACGATGACCACCGAGTGGTAGCCGCGGGATTGATCTTTATCGTCAACGGCGATACCGACAATATCGACGGCTTTCGGGTTATTGATATAGACCGAGGCATAAGAAGAAGGCGACATACTTAATACGACATCGACTTTCCCGCCCAGCAGTCCCTGAATGACGCCAGAATAATCGGATGAGTTACGTAATTTGGTATCGACCTTCAGCTCTTTATCAAGGAACTGTTTCACGCACTGGTTATCGCCAATTTGTTGCGTGGCGTTTTGACCGCCGAGGATCCCCAGATTTAATTCCTTCGGCTGTTCAGCGGCGCTCGCTTGCCACGTCAGTAACAGAGCTGCGATTGCTGCGGATAAACGAACTGCGCCATTTAGATGTTTGTTCATTATTTTGCCTGTGTGTTTTTAACTAAAGGAAATTAATGCAATTGGCTAATTTCATCGCCGTACAACCGATGCAGGACATCCTGAGTCAGCTGTGCCGGATGATCGTCGAATATGATGCGGCCTTTGGCGACGCCAATGACCCGGGTGCAGTACTCTTTGACCAGTTCGACCGAATGCAGGTTGACCATCACGCTAATCCCCTGGCCGCTGATTTCCCGCAGTACATTCATGATGCGCTGGGTGTTTTTGGGATCGAGCGAGGCGACGGGTTCATCCGCCAGCAGGATCCCGGGGTTTTGCATCAGCGCACGGCAAATCGCTACGCGCTGCATCTGGCCGCCGGAGAGGTTTTCCGCCCGCTGTAGGGCGTGCGGCAACATGTTCATCCACTCGAGAAGGGAAATCGCGCGCGCCCGGTCGGCGTCGGGGAAAACCTTAAACAGCGACTTCAGGGTTGAGGTTTGACTCAGGCGGCCGAGCAGTACGTTAGTCAGCACATCAAGGCGCGGCACAAGGCAGAAGTCCTGGAAAATCATGCCGCATTCGCTGCGCCAGGCATTGAGCGCGCGTCCTTTCAGGCGTGAAACATCATGGGGCATACCCACTTCCGGAAAGCTGAGTATTTCACCGCCGGTGGCGCTATGAGTGCCGTTCAGGACATGCAGCAGTGTGGATTTCCCGGCTCCCGAGCGGCCAATCACGCCCACCAGCTCGCCGGCATGGAGGTCAAAGCTGATGTTATCGAGCACGGTTTGCTGCGCATTATAAGATTTACTCAGGTTGCGCACGCTTAAGACTTTCCGCTGCCGGGTTGGGGCGATGGGCGTAATTAGCGAAAATTCGGTTTCCGCCACCGCGGCAAGAGAGCTGTTCATAAGAGTGTCCTGGTTCGTCATAAACTGGTCACTATTAATCGCGTTTTGTGTGAACTTTCGATGACGGTAAGGCGAAAAAATAATGAAAGCGTGATGAAACGCTTACCTGCAAGGTAAAAGAAACATGCCAGCGGCAATCATAGCGTGATGGTCTACACTAATGAAAATGAGAGCAAATAAGAAAGAAATATGAGAACTAATCTCATTCTCTTAGATATCATTCTTTCATGGGATTAATAGTCCTCTGCAAGCGGTTTTTATGTTTATGTTTAGGCATTTTGTGCGGTGCTTAAAACCATTCACGCAGCTTATGATTGGGCGGATCATCTTGTAAATGGCTATTTTGCGGTATTATCTTCTTACTTTTATGTGTTATTAAGATTTTTCGCAACTTCATTTATCTCATCCATTAAGAATATTCCTAATGAATTAGGGTTATGATCCTGGATGATATAATAATCGATTCGGATTGTAGGAATTTTCGATCAATAACCACATGAAATTAAATGTTTTTTGTTTTTGAGCAAAAAATAGGATTTCTGCAAAAAGCAAAAAATTGACATAAATGAGAATTAGCTTCACATCCTGCTTGTTGACACTTAATCAGAAAAAACCTAAATTTGAATCCAACAAAAAAATATAAATCGATAAATAATTTCGACATTATTAATGATTAAATAATGCCGCTGGTGTTTTATTATGACCAATTTAAACAGGGGTAATTTGCAGGTTTAATCTCTGCAGGCCTGGCTATCGGCGATGGGGTGAAAGGTAGTATTCCAGGATGAAGAGGATAAACAGTATATGGACGATCAATGCTCCCTTGATAAGTGTATTTGGCCAGCACATGATACTTATTTTTTAAAAGGCTTGTCGGAACTCATCTTAGATATCGAAGAACTTATTTATTTGTCACTGGATAAAATATGTAAGGACTTTTTGTTTATCAATCTGAGTACCAATGCATTAAATTACTTTATTCGCTATGACAACGACTGGTTAGCCAAGGCCAAGGGCAAACAAATCATTCTGATTGCCGCGAGAAAGTCAGAAGCGTTAGCCAATTATTGGTATTACAACGGTGATATTCGCGGCGTGGTGTATGTCGACCTCGCGCGCGATATAAGAAAAGATCTGGCCTATGTAATTAATGGTCGGTTTCTGCGTAAAGATATTAAGAAAGAAAAAATTACTGACCGGGAAATGACGGTGATCAGAATGACGGCCCAGGGAATGCATCCGAAATCTATCGCCAGAATTGAAAATTGCAGTGTGAAAACTATTTATACCCATCGGCGAAATGCTGAGGCCAAGCTGTATTCAAAAATTTATAAATTAGTTATGTAACGTTTATTTAGTGGTACACCGGGACGACTTGTCCTTAATTAAACTCAGGATGAAAAAGCTATGAAAAAAAAGGTTATTGCTATTGCTCTGGTAACGGCGTTTGCTGGAATGGGTGTTGCTCAGGCTGCTGATGTCACTGCTCAGGCCGTTGCTACCTGGTCTGCAACCGCGAAAAAAGACACTTCCAGCAAACTGGTTGTTACCCCGCTTGGCAGCCTGGCTTTCCAGTATGCCGAAGGGATTAAAGGCTTTAACTCACAAAAAGGTCTGTTTGATGTCGCGGTTGAAGGCGATACCACGGCGACTGCCTTCAAACTGACTTCACGTCTTATCACTAACACTCTGACTCAGCTGGATACCTCCGGCTCAACGCTGAGCGTGGGCGTGGATTATAACGGCGCCGCGGTAGAAAAGAGTGCTGACACCATCATGATCGACACCGCTAACGGCGTACTGGGCGGCAACCTCAGCGCGCTGTCTAACGGCTACAACACCGCAGGCCGCACCACCGCGCAGGACGGCTTTAACTTCTCCATCATCAGCGGTACCACCGACGGCACCACCGCGGTAACCGATTACAGCACGCTGCCGGAAGGGATCTGGAGCGGTGACGTGAGCGTGCAGTTCGACGCGACCTGGACCAGCTGATTTTCTCGTAGCACCGGGCAGGGGGAATACCCCTGCCTCTTCATGGACTGAACGCTTATGAAAAAACATCTTCTGGCCATTGGCCTGCTGCTGGGATTGGCGAATCCCGCGCTGGCGCTGGATGTCGGCGATATCTCTTCCTTTATGAACAGCGGCAGCAGCACGCTGAGTAAAGAGATTAAAAATACCACCGACAGCGGCCGCTTAATCAACATTCATCTGGAACGTCTCTCTTCACCGCTGGATGGCGGCAAGGTGATCCCGATGGATAAACAGGATGAAGTCCTGTTGACCCCCGCCAGCTTGTTATTGCCCGCAAAGGCCAGTGAAGTGGTGCGCTTTTTCTACAAAGGCCCGGCGGATGATAAAGAGCGCTACTACCGCATTGTCTGGTTCGATCAGGCCTTAAGCGATGCCCAGCGCAATGGCTCCCAGCGCAGCGCGGTGGCCACCGCTTCAGCCCGCATCGGCACCATTCTGGTGGTGGCGCCGCGTCAGGCTAATTTTCGCTATCAGTTTGCCGGCGACACGCTGACCAATACCGGTAACGCCACCCTGCGCATCATCGCCTACGGCCCGTGTCTGAAAATCGCCGATGGCAAAGAGTGCAAAGAAAATTACTACCTGATGCCAGGGAAATCGCGTCGCTTCACGCGCGTCAATATTGCTGACAAAAAAGGACGGGTCGCGCTCTGGCAGGGCGAGCAGTTTGTTCCCGTGAAATAGACATGTGTGCTGATGGATTAAGACTATGCCTTTACGACGGATCACCCCTGGACTGAACGCGCTGCTTGCCTCCGGCATGGTTCTTTTGCTGGCGCCTTATAGCGACAGCATGGCCGCCGAGCGCGTGCAGCAAATCGGCGGCGTGATTATCCCGCAGGCTTTCAGCCAGGCTTTGCAGGACGGCATGAGCATCCCTCTGTTTATTCATCTTGAAGGCAGCCGCGATAATCAGAACGATCAGCGTATCGGCGCCGCGTATATCTGGCTTGATGGCGATGTGCTGCGGGTTCGGCAAATCACCCTCGAAGAGGGCGATGACAACGCTCGCGTCAGCGACGAGACACGTCAACAGCTCAGCCGTTTATCCAATGAGGCTTTCAACGACGCGCTGAAGATCCCCTTAACCGATGCCGCGCAGCTGCAACTTAGTCTGCGCCAGTTGCTGCTACAACTGGTGGTGAAACGTGAGGCGCTGGGCACCGTGCTGCGGTCGCGCAGCGAGGATATTGGCCAGTCGAGCGTTAAAACTTTCAGTAATAACCTTACCTACAACCTCGGGGTCTACAACAACCAGATGCGTAGCGGTGGCAGTAATACCTCCAGCTATCTGTCACTCAATAGCGTTAGCGCGCTGCGCGAGCATCACGTGGTGCTCGACGGCTCGCTGTACGGCATCGGCACCAGCCACCAGGACAACGAACTGTATAAAGCGATGTACGAGCGCGACTTCGCCGGGCACCGTTTTGCCGGCGGAATGCTGGATACCTGGAACTTACAATCGCTGGGGCCGATGACCGCGATTTCGGCCGGTAAAATCTACGGCGCGTCGTGGGGCAACCAGGCCAGTTCGACGGTATTTGATAACAGCCAGTCGGCGACGCCGGTGGTGGCATTCTTACCGGCGGCAGGCGAGGTCCACCTGATGCGTGACGGGCGCCTGTTAAGCGTGCAGAACTTCGTTATGGGGAATCATGAAGTTGATACCCGAGGCCTGCCGTACGGTATTTACGACGTTGACGTCGAAGTTATCGTCAACGGAAGAGTGGTCAGCAAACGCACCCAACGCGTCAACAAGCTGTTTACTCGCGGACGCGGCGCGGGCGCGCCGCTGGCCTGGCAAATCTGGGGCGGCAGTTTCCATATGGACCGCTGGTCGGAAAGCGGTAAAAAGACGCAGCCGGCGAAAGAGAGCTGGCTGGCGGGGGCATCGGCTTCCGGATCGTTGAGCACGCTCAGTTGGGCGGCCACCGGCTACGGTTATGATAACAATGCCGTCGGCGAAACGCGCATCACGCTGCCGCTGACCGAGGCGGTGAATATCAACCTGCAAAACATGCTGGCCAGCGACAGCTCCTGGAGCAGCATCGGCAGCGTCAGCGCCACCTTACCCGGCGGCTTTAGCTCGCTGTGGATTAACCAGGAAAAGACCGTTATCGGCGATAAGCTGCGCCGCAGCGATGCCGACAACCGGGCGATCGGCGGCACGCTGAACCTGAACGCCCTGTGGTCAAAACTAGGCACTTTTAGCATCAGCTACAACGATGACCGCCGCTACAACAGCCATTACTACACGGCGGATTATTACCAGACGATTTATAGCGGCTCTTTTGGCTCGCTAGGCCTGCGCGCGGGCTTACAGCGCTATAACAACGGCGATAGCAACGCCAACACCGGGAAATATATCGCCCTCGATTTATCACTGCCGCTGGGCAACTGGTTCAGCGCCGGGATGACCCATCAGAACGGCTATACCATGGCCAACATTTCGGCGCGTAAGCAGTTTAATGAAGGGGCGATTCGAACCGTCGGCGCCAATATTTCGCGGGCGATTTCCGGCGATACCGGCGACGACAAAACCTTAAGCGGCGGCGCTTATACGCAGTTCGAAACGCGCTACACCAACGGCACGCTGAACGTCAACAGCGGCGCCGACGGCTACGTGAATACCAACCTGACCGCCAGCGGCAGCGTCGGCTGGCAGGGGAAAAATATCGCCGCCAGCGGGAGAACCGATGGCAATGCCGGGGTGATCTTCAATACCGGTCTGGAAGACGACGGCAAGCTCAGCGCTAAGGTTAACGGGCGCATCGTGCAGCTCAGCGGTAAACGCAACTACCTGCCGCTTTCGCCGTACAGCCGCTATGAAGTCGAACTGCAGAACAGTAAAAACTCGCTCGACAGCTACGACATTGTCAGCGGTCGTAAGAGTCACCTGACGCTTTATCCCGGTAACGTGGCGGTGATCGAGCCGGAAGTGAAGCAAATGGTCACCGTCTCCGGGCGCATCCGCGCCGAAGACGGCACGCTGCTGGCGAACGCGCGCATTAATAACCATATCGGGCGCACCCGCACCGATGAGAACGGTGAATTTGTCATGGATGTCGATAAAAAATATCCCACCATTGATTTTAGCTACGGCGGAAATAAAACCTGTGAAGTGGCGCTGGAGCTCAGCCAGGCGCGCGGCGCGGTGTGGGTAGGGGACGTAGTATGCAGCGGTCTCTCTTCATGGGCGGCGGTGCAGCAGACAGGAGAAGGTAATGAAAGCTAAGTGGCTACTCGCTTTGGCGACGCTGACGATCGCGCCGCTGGCGATGAACGCTGATGCGGCGGTGACAAAATATTCTGAAGCCGCTGCTCCGGCGCGTGAATTTGTCTTTGTCGAGAACAACTCTGATGACAACTTCTTTGTCACCCCTGGCGGCGCGCTGGATCCCCGCCTGACCGGCTCAAACCGCTGGACCGGGTTAAAATCAACCGGTTCTGGTGATACCGCGTACCGTCAGGTCAGTCTGGGTTATATCGATGATGGTCACAACCATGGGATCACCGCTAACTATCGGTTTGATATGTGGCTGGATAATGCGCCGGTCTCTCACCCTTTACTGGGTTTACGGTGTATTAACTGGTACTCGGGATGCGACCTGGCAACCAGCCTGATTTTACCCCAGTCTACCGATGCTAATGGATTTTACGGCGTCTCAACGGGGAGCGGGACGAAATGGCGTCACGGGATGATGTCCGATGCCTTTTATCAATACCTGCAGCAGATGCCGATCGGCGGTAGTTTTACGATGACGATTAATTCCTGCCAGACATCGGTCGCTTACGATGCGAGCAAAGGCGAGCGTTGCAAAGATCAGGCGTCAGGTACCTGGTATATCCGCGACGTAACCCATACCAAAGCGGGGCACTTACGCCTGATAAACACCCACTCACTGGCGGAAGTGTTTATCAATAGTGACGGCGTGCCCACGCTGGGCGAAGGCAATGCCGATTGCCGTACACAAACGATTGGTTCTCGTTCCGGTTTAAGCTGCAAAATGGTTAACTATACGCTGCAAACTAATGGGTTAAGCAACAGTTCGATTCACATTTTCCCGGCTATCAGTAACTCTGCGCTGGCATCGGCGGTAGGTAACTACGATATGCAGTTCAGCCTTGACGGTAACTCATGGAAACCGGTCAACGGCATTCTGCAGTATTACACTTTCAACGAGATGAAGAGCTCTGATTCTATTTACGTCTTTTTCTCGAGTAACTTTTTCAAGCAGATGGTGGCGTTGGGCATTAGTGACATCAACACCAAAGACTTGTTTAACTTCCGTTTTTATAACACCACTTCACCGGAATCCGGCTGGTATGAATTCTCGACATCCAATAGCCTGATTATCAAACCGCGTGATTTCAGCATCAGCATTATCTCCGATGAGTACACTTCGGCGCCGTCACGTGAGGGCTACGTCGGCAGCGGCGAACCGGCGCTGGATTTCGGCTACATCGTCACCACCAGCGGCAAAACCGCCGCCGATGAGGTGTTGATTAAAGTTACCGGCCCGTCACAGGCGATTAGCGGGCGCTCGTATTGCCTGTTCAGCTCGGCGGACGGTACCGCGCAGGTGCCATTCCCGGCGTCGCTCTCTTTCATTACCCAAAGCGGGGCGACGAAAAGTTACGACGCCGGCTGCGACAATAGCTGGCACGACATGACCGATGCGCTATGGCTGACCACGCCGTGGACTGATATTTCCGGCGAGGTGGGGCAGATGGATAAAACAACGGTGCGCTTCTCGATTGCTATGGACGATCCTATCTCGCTGCGCACCATCACCGACAACGGCTGGTTTGGCGAGGTCAGCGCTTCAGGAGAGATTCATGTCCAGGCGACGTGGCGTAACATTAATTAAGCTGACGCTGGCGAGCCTGTGGCTGCTGGCCGCGCCGCTGGCGCAGGCGATTTCTGTCGGTAATCTGACCTTTTCGCTGGCCTCTGACGCTGAGTTTGCGGCGAAAAGGGTGATTAACAACAATAAAAGCGCGCGGCTATATCGGGTGTCGGTGGTGGGTATCGACCGGCCCGGCGGCCATGAGGTTCGTGCCCGCCCGGCGGACGGCGAACTGCTGTTCGCCCCGCGCCAGCTGACGCTGCAGGCGGGTGAAAGCGAATATTTTAAGTTCTATTATCACGGGCCGAAGGATAACCGCGAACGCTACTATCGGGTCTCGTTTCGTGAAATTCCCACCCGCAACCTGGTGATGCGCGCCCCGGCGGGCGGGCAGATCAGCATGGAGCCGGTGGTGGTGATGGATACCATTCTGGTGGTACGCCCGCGGCAGGTTCAGTTTAAATGGGCGTTCGATAAAGCGGCGGGGAGCGTCAGTAATACCGGCAATACCTGGTTTAAGCTGCTGATAAAACCGGGATGCGACACCACGGAAGAGGAGGGTGACGCCTGGTATCTGCGCCCCGGCGATGTTGTTCGCCAGCCGTCGCTGCGTAAGCCCGGCAACCACTACATTATCTATAACGAGAAATTTATTAAAATCAGCAATGATTGCCCGGTGAAATAGCCGGGCAATCGCCTGAATTATTCCTCGTTCAGCAACTCACTCACCAGCGCGATATGGGTCTTAATGCCGACCGCCAGCGCATCTTCGTCGATGCGAAAATGCGGGTTGTGCACGTTCCACGTCGCCCCTTTTTGCGCATTGCCGCAGCCGATAAACAGGAAGGTTCCGGGGATTTTCTCCTGATAGGAGGAGAAATCCTCGCTGCCGAATAGCGCCTTATCCTGCAGCTGTAGCGTGCCTGCCGGAAAATGGCGGGCTATGGCTTCGCGGGCGATATGATTGGTGGCGTCGTGGTTGTTTCCCACCGCATAGCCCTGCTGCCATTTGATTTCGTAGCTGGCGCCGTGGGCGGCGGTGATGCCGTCGATAATCCGCGCCATCAGCGGCGGCACCGCCTCGCGTACCTGCTGGTTATGGGTACGCAGCGTCCCGGCCAGGCGCGCGCTGTCGGGGATCACGTTATAGCTATCGCCGGCCTGAAAAGTGGCGATAGTCAGCACTGGCGCGTTGGCCGGGTCGATATGGCGGGCGACGATCTGCTGCAGCGCGCCGACCACTTCCGCGCCGATGGTCACCGGATCGATACAGTGCTGCGGCATCGAGCCGTGGCCGCCTTTGCCGCGAATGGTGATATCAAAGTTATCGCTGGAAGCGACGTACACTCCCTCTTTCAGGGTAATCACGCCAACCGGGCTGGTGGGGAAAACATGCAGGCCGAAAATATGTTCGACATCGTCAACCACGCCTAGCTCAACCAGCTCACGCGCCCCGCCCGGCGGCACCTCTTCCGCGGGCTGGAAGATGAATTTAATGCTGCCGTGCAGCTGTTCGCGAAGCTGGCACAAGACTTTCGCCGCCCCCATCAGCATCGCGGTATGCGCGTCGTGACCGCAGGCGTGCATTACGCCGGGCTTCGTTGAGCAGAATGCTTCTCCGCTCTCTTCCTGGAGCGGTAGGGCATCGATATCGGCCCGCAGCGCCCACATCGGGCCCGGATGCGCGCCGCGCAGTACGGCAATCACGCTATTTTCCAGCGGGCGGCTTATCTCGAGACCGGAAAATAGCGCCAGCTCGCGGGCGATGTAATCGGCGGTCGGCTTCTCGTTAAACGACAGATCCGGATGGGCGTGGATATGGCGACGCCAGCGCAGCGCTTCCTCGGCCGCGGCGGAAATTAATTGTTCAGTGGCGTGATGCATCAGTGACTCCTTCAATCAATAACGGGCTGACTGACGACGGTTTTACGTTTCATGAGCGGCAGCACCGCCAGCGCGGAGCAAACCATCGCCAGTGAAAGAAACAGGAAAGCGCTGGCGTAACCGTGGGTTTTCTCCACCAGATAGCCAATGATGATCGGCGAGACAAAGCCGCCGAGAGTACCGCCGGTATTAATCAGACCGATGGCCGAGCCCATCATATTTTCCGGCAGGCGCTTCATCGGCAGGGTAAAGGCGGTGACGAAGGTCGACATCAGGAAAATTTCGCCGATAAACAGCAGCAGGCTGGCGGTCAGCGGCGTCCGGGCATGGAAGATGGCGAAGATCGCCACGGCGCTGATTAACGCGCTGATGGCAATCACCAGTGGTTCGCGATTAAGAAAATATTTACCCACCAGCCAGCCGGTACCGAGCGATGAGATCCAGATCCCCAGACCGCCCGCGGCCACCACGTAGCCGGATGCAGACAGCGACATCCCCATACTCTGAACAAAAAACTTCGGTAGCCAGGCCATCAGGCCATAGCTGGGAATATTGACGCAAAAGATAGCCAGAAAGAGCAGGATTACCGTGGGGTTACGCCACAGGGCGGCGCCGGCGGCGCTCTGTTTCGCGACCACCGCCGTCGGTTGCCGGCGCGGCACGCGCAGGGCGATCAGCAGGGCGATGGCGCAGGCCACGATCCCCAGTACGGTGAACGACAGATGCCAGCCGAGCAGCGCCAGCGCGTTAACGGCGATAATCGGCCCAATGGTCATCGCCAGTCCCGCTGACGACAGCAATATCGATTGGGCGAAGGTACGTTGTTCCAGAGTGAAGTTGCTTACCACCGCCTTGGCGCAGGAGCAGGGATAGCCTGAATGGCCGACGCCTGACAGAAAGCGGAACAGCAGCAGCAGGCCGAAGCTCGCTCCCAGCAGGCCAAAGCACAGCGCGAATATCCCCAGCGTCGTCAGCGACAGCACCAGCATCGTTTTGTAGCCAATGCGATCGTTAAGCCAGCCCGCCGGCACCTGAAACAGCGAATAGGCGAGAAAAAAGATGCCGGTAATGTAGCCCAGTTGTTCGGCGTTGAGCCCGAACTCCTTTTCGATAGGCAGCAGCGCGAAGCCGGTGACGGTTTTGTCGATATAAACGACCACGTAGCCGATAAACAGTAAGAAGATCATCTGAGACTGACTTTTCATTTTTTTCCGCCCGGTGTCTCATGGTTGCATGTGTTGTCGTGGGGGAATCCCCTACTGCATCCTCAGGCTTTACCCGCGCGGCGGGAAGATATAATTTTTCTATAGGTGATGCTTTTTTCTGATAGGGGTGAGCGGTGAAATATCTTCCCAAATTAAACCAGCTGCAGGCGCTACGGCAGGTGGCGCGCAGCGGCAGCATCCGTTCGGCGGCGCGTGAACTGGGGCAATCGCAGCCGGCGCTGAGCCGGACATTACGTGAGCTGGAGCAAATCCTCGGTACGCAACTTTTTCTGCGCAGTAAAGAAGGCGTCGCCCTGACCGAAGCGGGAATCGCTTTCTTACAGCGCGCGGAGTGGGTGCTGGAGGAGCTGCGGCGCGCGGCGGATGAGGTGGAACAGATTAACCATGTCACCCACGGTCGGCTGACGGTCGGCTTTTCGTCGTTGATTGCCCTGACGGTATTTCCGCAAGTGGCCGAAGGGTTTAAGCAGGCGCTGCCGCAGGTGCAGATGACGGTGAAAGAGGGGCAGCTTTCGTCACTGCTGCCGGGCGTCCGCAGCGGAGAGATAGACCTGGCGATCGGATCGGTCGACCCGATGCATCCGCCGGAAGGGGTGATGCTGGAACCGCTGTTTACCGCGCCGTTCTGTGTCATCGCGCGCAAGGGGCATCCGCTGGCGCACGAGAGCGATCTGCTGGCGCTGCGTAAAGCCCGCTGGCTGCTGCCGGTGTCGCCGATGGGCTACTACCAGCAGTTACAAAACGAGCTGATTCACTTTTATCGCCAGGTGTCGATTACCCCGCTGCGCACCGACTCGGTCATTGTCGGTTTGCAGATGGTACTGGAATCCGATTATTTGACCATCGTCGCGCGCGCCATGAACCAGCCGCTGCAGCTTGGCGAAAAGCTGGTCACGCTGCCGGTATCCACGCTCCCGGCGGCGCAGTATTGCGCGGTGTGGTCGCAAAAATCGGCGCTCACCGCCAATGCCCGGCTGTTTCTCAATCGACTGCGAAGCGCCTGTCAGCGCTACGCCTGGTAAAACGGCGGCTCGCCAGCTGGCTGAGGGCGCAGCACAGTAAATAGTAAACCGCGCCGGTAAAGACGAATATCGCCAGCGGGTAGATTTGCACCCGGTTATTGACCTGCCCGGCGACGGTAGTGAGTTCAGGCACGTTGACGATAAACGCCAGCGAGGTGTCCTTCAGCAGGCCGATAAAAATGCCGACCAGCGACGGCTGGACGTTGCGCAGCGCCTGCGGCAGCATGATTAAGCGTAGCGTCTGGCCAGGAGTGAAGCCCTGCGTCAGCGCCGCTTCATGCTGGCCGCCGGGCAGGGCGCGCAGCCCCGCCAGCACCGAGTGCATCACCGAGGCGGCGGTGAACCACGCCAGCGCCAGGGTGACCGTTACCGCGCCCGGCAGATCGCCGCCGGTCAGCATCGGCAGCAGATACCACAGCCAGAAAATAACGAAGATCAGCGGGATACCGCGAATAATTTCCGCCCACAGGAATAGCAGACGACGGACCGCTCCGCCGTAGCGCCAGGCGGCGCAGGCTAGCAGAATACCGCCCGGTAGCGCCAGCGCGGTCGCGCCGATGGCCATCAGTAAGGTGAGCGCCACGCCGCCGGGTTGGCCTTCCGCCAGCCGTCCCCACAGCAGATAATCAAGGTTGTCGGCGATCACCGCGAGGTTAGCGTTCATGTTGTGCGCTCCGTGGCTGACGATATCCTGGACCGAAGCGCGTCAGCGCCAGCCCCATAACGATCCCCAGCGCAAGATATAGTGCGGTGCCGACAGCAAAGGCCTCCAGCGCATGGGCGTTATAGCTCTCGATTTGCCGTACCTGGTAGGTGAGCTCGGCGAAGCCAATACCGCTGGCCAGCGAAGAGAGTTTCATCAGGTTCAGGTACTGGCCGACAATCGGCTGCCAGGCGTTGGCCAGCCCCTGCGGCAGCAGAATAAAACGTAATTCCCCCCACGGGCTAAATCCCTGCGACAGCGCCGCTTCGCGCTGGCCGTGGCTCACGGCGCGCAACCCGGCGGCAATCTCTTCCACCAGAAATGCCGAGGTAAATACGCCGAGCCCCCACATTGAGCAGAGAAATTCCGGCGTCAGCCACCAGACGTCGCCCGGTAGAATCGACCAGCTATGGGAGTCGTTGATAAAATCGCGCGCCGCCAGCGGCAGCAGGTTCCAGGCGGCGAAGTACCAGAACAGCAGTTGGACCAATAGCGGCGTATTGCGAAACAGCGATACCCACGCCGCCACCAGCCAGCGGCCGGGGCGTCCGCCGCCGAGACGCAGCGCCAGCAGTAGCACCGCCAGCGCGGTGGCCAGCAGTATCCCGGCCACGCTGACCCA
Organism: Klebsiella sp. CN_Kp088; assembly: GCF_040064335.1. Lineage (NCBI taxonomy): Bacteria > Pseudomonadati > Pseudomonadota > Gammaproteobacteria > Enterobacterales > Enterobacteriaceae > Klebsiella > Klebsiella sp. CN_Kp088. The sequence goes on from NZ_JBEAIQ010000014.1 coordinate 85,296, forward strand.
GACGGTAGTGAGAAAACCGGAGATAATCCACTGCAGCGGCTGCCCGCTGAGCACGCCATGCCAGTCGAGAATCGCCATCACTCAACGCTCTCCTGATGTAGCGGGTCGAGCACCTTCTGCAGAAAACGGCGGGTACGCGCATGCTGCGGGCGGGCGAAAAATTCCGCCGGCGGCGCGGTTTCGAGGATTTCGCCACCGTCGATAAACACCACCCGATCGGCGATTTCGCGGGCAAACTGCATCTCGTGAGTGACCACCACCATGGTGATACCGCTGTGGGCCAGGGCTTTCATCACCTGCAGCACTTCGCCGATCATCTCCGGATCCAGCGCCGAGGTTGGTTCATCAAACAGGATGATTTGCGGCGAGGAGGCAAGGGCGCGGGCGATGGCGACGCGCTGCTGTTGGCCGCCGGAGAGCTGAGCGGGCATCTGCCGCGCTTTATCCGTGAGGCCGACCTGGGTGAGTAATTCCAGCGCCCGCTTTTGGGCGGCATCGTGTTGCCAGCCGTGCACGCGCTCCAGCGCGAGGGTAATATTCTCCTGCGCCGTCAGGTGAGCGTAGAGATTGAACTGCTGAAAAACGAAGCCGACCCGGCTGCGCAATTGGCGCAGCGCGCTGCCGGTCAGGCGGCGGGTCGGTTTGCCATCGATGAGGATCTCGCCGCCGCTTAAGGATTCAAGCTGGTTGATCAGGCGGATCAGCGTTGATTTACCCGATCCTGATGGCCCGAGGATCGCCACCACTTCACCGGGATTGACCGTTAAATTAACGCCGTTAAGTACCTGATGATCGCCGTAGCGTTTAACCACGTCGCGAAAGGTAATACTGGCCTGCTGCAGATGCGAGAAATCCGCGGCCGAAGCCGCGGAGCGTGAAAATAAGGCGGAAAACATCTGGATTATTTCGCTTCTATGGTAAAGGCGCGCGGCTGCGGAGAGGCGGTGCCAGGGCCAAACCAGGTGTCGTAGATTTTCGCCGCCTGGCCGGATTTTTCCAGCTTAACCAGCTCGTCGTTCACCGCTTTCAGCAGCGCCGGCTCGCCTTTTTTCACACCGACGCCAATCTCTTCTTTGCTCAGCAAATCCGGCAGAATTTTAAAGTTGGCTTTATCCGGCGCGCCCGCCAGCAGCCCGGCGAGAATGGTGCTGTCCTGGGTTATCGCCTGCACGTTGCCGTTTCGCAGGGCGGTCAGCGCCAATGGAATATCGTCATAGGAGAGCACCCGCGACTGCGGGAAGCGCTGGTGCAGCGCCTGTTCGCCGGTGGTGCCTTTTACCGCGCCGATGCGCGCTTTGCTGTAGTCATCCAGTTTATCCGGCGACTTAGCCGGAACCAGGAACTGCTGGCCGGTCACAAAGTAGGGCGTTGAGAAATCAATGACCTGCGCACGCTCCGGGGTAATGGTGATATCGGCGACGATCAGGTCGGCCTTACCGGACTGCAGCAGAGGAATACGGTTAGCCGGGTTAGTGGCCATCAGCTCAAGCTTGACGCCAAGAGATTTCGCCAGCGCCTGCGCGAAATCGACGTCGTAACCCACCAGTTGATGGGTTTTGGCATCCACGGAACCAAACGGCGGGTTAGCGTCGAAGGTGGCGACCTTCACCACCCCGGCGGCTTTGATATCGGCTAACTGGTCGGCCTGAACCTGGGCGGTCAGCAGCAGCGCGCCCAGCGCAAAAGCGATTTTGGTATAAGTTTTATGCATCATCATTCCCCTGAATCCCTGTTTTGTTTTGTGTTTATCACGCTCCCACAAAAGCGCCTCGTCCGGCAAAGAAGAAAAAATTCTTATCTATAACCAAAATCTCTTAATAAAAATGGGGATATTGCCGTTAATCAAATCGCTTTTACAGGAAGGGGTTAGTCACCGAAGCGCAGCGGCTAATATGCATCTTCCAGGATTACAAATTCGGAATTGATATTTCCCGCCCGTCGGCGATTGTGGTTGAAATAACAACAACGCAAACCCGACCGATGGAGGAGAAATGAAAGTAGCGCTGTGGCAACGGATTACCGGCTGGCTGGCTTTTTTATCTAACGGAGAAGCCGGGCAGCAAGATGGTCAACGGATGATGGAGGCGATCTTGCCGGTCGCCAGCCTGTATGGCGTGGATCTCGGCAACGTGGAAACCCGGTGGTTTCGCCATGACAAAACATACTGAGCGGCGCTGGACGCGCGAAGCCTACTGGAACGAGGTGTGCTCTGTGTAGCCGAAGGCTGCTTGCGGTTGCGGTAAAAAGGAGAGGCTCCGCAGCCCAAGCAGCTTTAAACCCAGGCTCCTACGCCTGTTCGCCCTGTTTTTTTCCCATCCCCGTTTTGCAATTTCCCCGCCGTCACGGTATAAATGACCTTCATTTGGATGTTTAGACGTCCATACATAAAGAAGGCAATATGCAAACAACATCACAACAACAAGGTGGGCAACTTAAGCGCACCATGAAAACGCGCCACCTGATTATGCTCTCGCTGGGCGGCGTCATTGGCACAGGGTTATTCTTCAATACCGGCTATATTATCTCGACCACCGGCGCGGCGGGCACGCTACTGGCGTATCTGATCGGCGCGCTGGTGGTCTGGCTGGTGATGCAGTGTCTTGGCGAACTGTCGGTGGCGATGCCGGAAACCGGCGCCTTTCACGTGTATGCCGCGCGTTATCTCGGCCCGGCGACCGGCTATACCGTGGCGTGGCTCTACTGGCTGACCTGGACCGTGGCGCTCGGCTCGAGCTTTACCGCCGCCGGATTCTGTATGCAGTACTGGTTCCCGCAGGTGCCGGTGTGGGTCTGGTGCGTGATTTTCTGCGCGGTGATTTTCGCCCTGAATGTTATCTCTACCCGCTTCTTTGCCGAAGGCGAATTTTGGTTCTCGCTGGTCAAAGTGATCACCATCATTGCTTTTATTATTCTCGGCGGCGCGGCCATCTTCGGCTTTATTCCGCTGACCGACGGTTCACCGGCGCCAGGGCTGCATAACATCACCGCCGAAGGCTGGTTCCCCCATGGCGGCCTGCCGATCCTGATGACCATGGTGGCGGTGAACTTCGCTTTCTCGGGCACCGAACTTATCGGTATTGCCGCCGGTGAGACGCAAAACCCGCATCAGGTGATTCCGGTCGCGATCCGCACCACTATTGCCCGGCTGATTATTTTCTTTATCGGCACCGTTTTCGTGCTCGCCGCGTTAATCCCGATGCAGCAGGCGGGGGTGGAAAAAAGCCCGTTCGTACTGGTGTTTGAAAAGGTCGGCATTCCTTATGCGGCGGATATTTTTAACTTCGTGATCCTGACCGCGATTTTGTCGGCGGCCAACTCCGGCCTGTATGCCTCCGGACGGATGCTGTGGTCGCTATCAAATGAGAAGACGTTGCCAGCCTGCTTTGCCAAAGTGAATAAACGCGGCGTGCCGCTAACCGCGCTGACGGTGAGCATGCTGGGCGGCGTGCTGGCGCTGTTTTCCAGCGTAGTCGCGCCGGATACGGTGTTTGTTGCGCTGTCGGCGATTTCCGGTTTTGCGGTGGTCGCGGTATGGCTGAGCATCTGCGCGTCGCATTTTGTCTTCCGCCGCCGCCATCTGCAACAGGGCAAAGCGTTAAGCGAGCTGCACTATCGCGCGCCGTGGTATCCGCTGGTGCCGGTGCTGGGGTTTGTCCTCTGCCTGGTGGCCTGCGTGGGGCTGGCCTTTGACCCAAGCCAGAGTATTGCGCTGTGGTGCGGGATCCCGTTCGTCGCGCTGTGTTATGGTGCTTACTATCTGACTCGTACACGGAAATTAACTCAGGAGCCGCAACATGCCGCAGAATAATCCGCTAACCGCAATCCTTGAAACGCAACCGTTCGTGCTGCTGGATGGCGCGATGGCGACGGAGCTGGAAGCGCGCGGCTGCAATCTGGCCGATAGTTTATGGTCGGCGAAGGTACTGCTGGAGAATCCGCAGCTGATCCGCGATGTGCATCTCGACTATTTCCGCGCTGGCGCACAGGTGGCGATCACCGCCAGCTATCAGGCAACGCCGGCAGGCTTTGCCGCCCGCGGGTTGGATGAGGCGCAGTCGAAGGCGCTGATAGGTAAAAGCGTCGAGCTGGCGCGTAAAGCCCGCGAGGCGTATCTGGCGGAAAACCCGCAGGCGGGAACGTTGCTGGTGGCCGGGTCGGTCGGGCCGTATGGCGCGTATCTGGCGGATGGCTCTGAGTATCGCGGCGATTATCAGCGCAGTGCGGAGGCGTTTCAGGCGTTCCACCGCCCGCGCGTCGAAGCGCTGCTGGATGCCGGGGCGGACCTGCTGGCCTGTGAAACGCTACCGTCGTTTGCCGAAATCACGGCCCTGGCGGCGCTGCTGCGTGACTACCCGCGCGCCCGCGCCTGGTTCTCGTTGACCCTGCGCGACGCCGAACATCTCAGTGACGGCACGCGGCTGCGCGAGGTTGTTGCGGTATTGGCCGATAATCCCCAGGTGCTGGCGCTGGGGATTAACTGTATCGCGCTGGAAAATACCACCGCCGCGCTGCAGCATCTGCACAGCCTGACGTCGCTGCCGCTGGTGGTCTATCCTAACTCCGGCGAGCACTATGATGCGCTGACCAAGACCTGGCATCATCACGGTGAAGCCTGCGCGACGCTTGCGGCCTATTTGCCGCAGTGGCTGGCGGCTGGCGCCAGGCTGATTGGCGGCTGTTGTCGCACCACGCCGCAGGATATCGCCGCGCTGGCGGCGGGCCGCTAACACCTGTATTTCTTGCCCCCCGGATGGCGGCGCTCCGCGCCTGATCCGGGCTACCAGTACCGCGAGCCGGGGGAACCCATTTCTTTAATCCCTGTTTTTAACTATCTAATCCCGCTTTTCTTCTAAAAACGATTCGCTATTAGGCAGAATTTTTAATTACTTCATCTCCACTCTGATGCCGGAAATACTGCACCCATAACAACTAAGGGGAAGCAGACATTATGGCATTCACATCGCGAATTACTCTTCTGGCGGCGCTGGCTTTCGCTGCCTTCCAGGCGCAGGCGGTTAACGTCACCGTCGCCTATCAAACCTCCGCCGAACCGGCGAAAGTCGCCCAGGCGGACAACACCTTCGCCAAAGCCAGCGGCGCCACCGTTGACTGGCGTAAATTCGACAGCGGCTCCAGCATCGTACGCGCGCTGGCCTCAGGCGATGTACAAATCGGCAACCTCGGTTCCAGCCCGCTGGCGGTGGCCGCCACTCAGCAGGTACCGATTGAAGTGTTCCTGCTGGCCTCAAAGCTCGGTAATTCCGAAGCGCTGGTGGTGAAGAAAGATATCACTAAGCCGGAAGATCTGATTGGCAAACGCATTGCGGTACCGTTTATTTCGACCACCCACTACAGCCTGCTTTCCGCGCTGAAACATTGGGGAATCAAACCGGGCCAGGTGCAGATTATCAACCTGCAGCCGCCGGCGATTATTGCCGCCTGGCAGCGCGGCGATATCGATGGCGCTTACGTGTGGGCGCCAGCCGTTAACGAACTGGAAAAAGAGGGCAAGGTGCTGACCGACTCCGCGCAGGTGGGGCAATGGGGCGCGCCGACGCTGGATGTCTGGGTCGTACGTAAAGACTTTGCCGAGCAGCATCCGGAAATCGTGAAAGCTTTCGCTAAAAGCGCCATCGACGCGCAGCAGCCCTATATCGCCAACCCGGAGGCGTGGCTGAAGCAGCCGGAAAATCTCAGCAAGCTGTCGCGACTGAGCGGCGTGCCGGAGGCGGATGTGCCGGTGTTAGTCAAAGGCAATACCTATCTTACCGCCGCCCAGCAGGCGCAGGAGCTTAACGGCCCGGTGAACCAGGCGATTATCGATACCGCGAAATTCCTCAAAGAGCAGGGCAAAGTGCCGGCCGCAGGAACCGATTATAGCCAGTTCGTTACCGACCGTTTCGTGAAATAAAAGGAGGCTCTGATGCTGCAAATCTCGCATCTTTCCGCTGATTATGGCGGTAAACCAGCGCTGGCGGATATCAACCTGACGCTGGACAGCGGCGAACTGCTGGTGGTGCTGGGCCCCTCCGGCTGCGGCAAAACCACGCTGCTGAACCTGATTGCCGGATTCGTGCCTTACCAGCACGGCAGCATCACTCTCGAAGGCCGTCGCATCGACGGGCCGGGCGCCGATCGCGGCGTGGTGTTTCAAAATGAAGGTCTGCTGCCGTGGCGCAACGTGCTGGATAACGTCGCGCTGGGATTACAGCTGGCGGGAGTTGAAAAGACCCGACGCCGGGAAATCGCCGCGCAAATGTTGAAAAAAGTCGGCCTGCAGGGGGCGGAAAAGCGCTTTATCTGGCAGCTTTCCGGCGGCCAGCGCCAGCGTGTCGGTATTGCGCGCGCGCTGGCGGCGGATCCGCAGCTTCTGCTGCTGGATGAGCCCTTCGGCGCGCTGGATGCCTTTACTCGCGAGCAAATGCAAACCCTGCTGCTGCGCCTGTGGCATGAAACCGGCAAGCAGGTGCTGTTGATTACCCACGATATCGAAGAAGCGGTATTTATGGCCAGCGAGCTGGTGCTGCTGTCTCCGGGGCCGGGGCGGGTGCAGGAACGCCTGCCGCTGGAGTTTGGCCGCCGTTTTGTCGCCGGTGAATCCTGCCGCAGCATTAAATCGGATCCGCAATTTATCGCCCAGCGCGAATATGTGCTTAGCAGGGTGTTCGAACAACGGGAGGCTTTCTCATGAGCGTGGTCCTCAATGATAAACCGCGCCAGCGCGCGCTGAAATGGCGCTGGCCGCTTTCACGGCAGCTGACCCTTAGCGTAGCGACGCTGGCAGTATTGCTGGCTATCTGGTGGGCGGTGACCGCGTTGCAGCTGATTAGCCTGTTGTTTTTACCCTCGCCGTGGCAGGTATTGCAGAAGCTACTGACCATTGCCGGGCCGCAAGGCTTTATGGACGCGACCCTGTGGCAGCATCTGGCGGCGAGCCTGACGCGTATCGCCATCGCGCTGGTACTGGCGGCGATCGTTGGCGTACCGGTGGGGATCGCCATGGGATTGAGCCCAACGGTACGCGGGATCCTCGACCCGCTGATCGAACTGTATCGTCCGGTACCGCCGCTGGCGTGGCTGCCGCTGGTGATCATCTGGTTCGGCATTGGCGAAACGCCGAAAATCTTACTGATCTATCTGGCTATTTTCGCTCCGGTAGTGATGTCGACGCTGGCGGGGGTTAAAAGCGCGCAGCAGGTCCGCGTTCGCGCCGCACAGTCTTTAGGGGCCAGTCGCGCTCAGGTGCTGTGGCTGGTGATCCTGCCGGGCGCGCTGCCGGAAATTCTCACCGGCCTGCGCATTGGCCTTGGCGTCGGTTGGTCGACGCTGGTGGCGGCGGAGCTGATTGCCGCCACTCGCGGCTTAGGTTTTATGGTGCAATCCGCCGGTGAATTCCTGGCGACCGATGTGGTGTTAGCCGGGATCGCGGTGATTGCGATAATCGCATTTGTTCTGGAACTGGGACTGCGCGCGTTGCAGCGCCGCCTGACGCCCTGGCATGGAGAAGTACAATGAGTGAACGTCTGAGCATTACCCCGTTGGGACCGTATATTGGCGCGCAGGTGGCCGGAGCCGATTTGACCCGTCCGTTAAGCGACAATCAGTTTGAGCAGCTATACCACGCGGTGCTGCGCCATCAGGTGGTGTTCCTGCGCGAGCAAAATATCACCCCGCAACAGCAGCGCGATCTGGCGTTACGTTTTGGCGATTTGCATATCCATCCGGTCTATCCGCATGCGCCGGGCGTGGATGAAATTATCGTGCTGGATACCCATAACGATAATCCGCCGGACAACGATAACTGGCATACCGACGTGACCTTTATCGACACGCCGCCGGCGGGGGCGATTCTGGCGGCGAAGGAGTTACCTTCTACCGGCGGCGATACCCTGTGGACCAGCGGTATTGCCGCCTGGGAAGCGCTCTCTGAACCGTTTCGCCAGCTGTTGAGCGGGTTACGCGCGGAGCACGATTTCCGCAAATCGTTCCAGGAGTACAAGTACAACAAGACGGAAGCGGAGCATCAGCGCTGGCGCGAGGCGGTGGCGAAGAACCCGCCGCTGTTGCACCCGGTGGTACGTACCCATCCGGTAACCGGTAAGCAGGCGCTGTTTGTCAATGAAGGGTTTACCACCCGCATTGTGGATGTCAGCGAGAAAGAGAGCGAGGCGCTGCTGAATTTCCTGTTTGCTCACGTCACAAAACCGGAGTTCCAGGTGCGCTGGCGCTGGCAGCCGAACGATGTGGCGATTTGGGATAACCGAGTGACGCAGCATTACGCCAACGCCGACTATCTGCCGCAGCGGCGCATCATGCACCGCGCGACAATTCTTGGCGATAAGCCGTTCTACCGGGCGGGATAAACGGCTAGAGATGCGCGCCGATGTAGCGCTGGTAGCGGTTGGCTTTCAGGTAGGTTAAATCCACCAGCACCAGCCCATCGACGCAGTGATTAAAGTCCGGGTCGCTGCCGAAATCGATAAACTGTACGCCGCCCGGCTCGCACACTTCCGAGTACTGTTTATACAGCGGCGGGATGCCGCAGCCGAGGTTGCCGAGCAGGGACTTCAGCCACGTCAGGTCTTCGGTGTAATCCTCGCCGCCAAACTGCGCCAGCACCTCGGGTAGCGAAGCTGGGTAGGGGCGACGGGATTTGGCCAGCGGATGCGTCGCCGGAAACCATAAGCGGTAGAAGGCGACCAGCAAATCGCGGGCATCTGGCGGCAAGCCGCCGGAAATCGAGACCGGGCCAAAAAGATAGCGATAGTGCGGATTACGCGCCAGCCAGGCGCCGATGCCTGACCAGAGATAATCCAGCCCGCGGCGCCCCCAGTAGCGCGGTTGAATGAAGCTGCGCCCCAGTTCAATTCCGTGCTGCAGAATATCGTCCATCCGCGCGTCGTAGTGGAACAGGCTGTAGCTGTAGATGCCCTCCAGTCCCCGTTTCTCCAGTTGCATGGCGGTAGGCATAAAACGGTAGGCGCCGACGATCTCCAGATCCTCTTCATCCCATAAAATCAGGTGCAGATAGTCATCATCGTAGCTATCAATATCGCGGCGTTTGCCGCTGCCTTCGCCGACCGCCCGGAAAGCGATCTCCCGCAGACGGCCCAGTTCGCGCAGCAGCGGCGCCTCTTCCTGGCCGTTGCGCTGCCACAGATAAATCAGCTTACCGTCCGCGGTTTTGCCCAGACATTCGGTTTTTGCCAGCTCGCGTTTGAGCAGCGCGCGGTCTTCCGGGCGGGCGATCGCGCTTTCGCTTTTAAACAGGCCGGGGTGTCCTTTACCGAGGAGCTCGACGTGGCGGTAGCAGCGGTCCGCCAGTTCGCGGGCGGAAAGCGGCGGCTGATGCCACGATGACCACGCGATTTGCTGGCCAATGCGTAACGGCAAGCTGCTATCGCGGCGGCGAAACATCTGCTGCATTAACAGCAGCAGCGGCAGATTCTCGGAGAGCAGGGTGCTGGCGTAGAACAGCGGGCTGTTGTGGGCGCGGATCCACGCCGGCAGCAGCGGCGCGCGGTATTTTGCCGCCAGCTTGATGAAGCCGGGATGCCATTTTTTATCACGGATGCCGCGGCGGGTCAGACGCGAGACTTCCCCCGCCGGGAAGAAGATCAGCACGCCGCCCTGCTGAAGCTGTTGGTCCATCTGCTGCAGCGCTGCTTTGGCGGTACGGCCGTTGATATTATCCACCGGAATAAACAGCGAGCTCAGCGGTTCAAGATGGGTCAGCATGCGGTTAGTGACGACTTTGACATCGCGACGCACGCGGGAGACCGCATAGAGCAGAGCGAGACCATCGAGCGTGCCGGTCGGATGGTTGGCGATAATCACCAGCGGGCCATGTTCGGGGATTTGTTCGAGGTCATGCGCCGGAATAGCGCAACGGATATTGAGATGTTCGAGGACCTGTTCGACCGTATCCAGTCCTTTCAGGTGACGATGGCGGGCGGCAAATTGCTGGAACTCTTCTTCATGCAGAAGCTTTTTCAACACCTTTTTCTGCCAGGGGGCGGGCCTCGCCTGAGGCCACAGGTCATCGAGAACGTTGTCGAGACTAAACATAGTGACTCCTCCTCTGTCCTGCTCAGACAGTAGAAGGCGCAGATGTCGTTCAGATTACAATTCGGTGAAGATTCGGTCTCAGCAGGCGAGGTTTCCCGGATAGCGGCTCACGCCTTATCCGGGCTACGGTTTGGCATTTGGTTGGTAGCCCCGGTAAGCGTCAGCGCTACCGGGGAGGATCTCCGGATAGCGGCTTACGCCTTATCCGGGCTACGATTTGGCATTTGGTTGGTAGCCCCGGTAAGCGTCAGCGCCACCGGGGAGGATCTCCGGATAGCGGCTTACGCCTTATCCGGGCTACGGTTTGGCATTCGGTCGGGAGCCCCGGTAAGCGTCAGCGCCACCGGGGAGGGGCTATCGGCGTTCGCCGCAGCTAAGTTCAAAGCTTTCGCCAGCCCAGTTTGCAGGATATAGCCCGCGTTGGACATCTCGATGAAAGGTTGAAAATGGCCAATCTATAACCTGCGTAACCCAACCATGTTTTAATGGATTGATATGTATGTAATCAACATGGCGGCGATAATCTTCTTCATCACGTATAGCATGCTCCCAGAAGCGAGGTTGCCAGATATGTTGTCGTTTTAGTGTTCTGCTAAAGCAGCCTTTGATATCGCGCCAGCGTGAAGAAAAATCGTCATCATTATTGGGAAGTGTCCAGATACAGTGGAGATGTTCAGGCAATACCACCCAGGCATTAATGATAAAAGGGCGACGTTGTTTTACAACGGAGATGGAGTAGCGAAATAATTCAATTCTTTCAGTCAGAAGCCTGCTTCTACGGTCTTTCAAATTAACGGTAAAGAACCAGGTTCCCCCATTGATGTAATAGCGTCGATAAGCAACCACAGCTTCTTCGGGTAGGCAGCGTTTATAATGTGATTTAAGACGTTAAAGGAGAAGAGAAGGTTCGCCAAGGAGCCATCACGGAAGATGGAAAACGGCACGCAAAATCTGATTCCCGGATAGCGGCTTGCGCCTTATCCGGTCTACGATTTGGCATTTGGTTGGTAGCCCCGGTAAGCGTCAGCGCTACCGGGGAGAGGGAAGGTTTAACGCAGGATTTTTTTCTCGGCCAGATCGAGGGCGAAATAGCTGAAGATCAGGTCCGCGCCCGCGCGTTTAATTGCGCCAAGGCTTTCCAGCACCACTTTCTCTTCGTCGATTGCGCCAGCCTGCGCGGCAAATTTGATCATCGCGTACTCGCCGCTGACCTGATAAGCGCCGAGCGGCAGGTCGGTGCGCTCGCGGATATCACGCAGGATATCCAGATAGGCGCCGGCCGGTTTCACCATCAGGCAGTCCGCGCCCTGGGCTTCATCGAGCAGCGACTCGCGAATTGCTTCGCGACGGTTCATTGGGCTCATCTGGTAGGTCTTACGATCGCCTTTCAGCGCGGTACCGGCGGCTTCACGGAACGGGCCGTAGAACGATGACGCGAATTTGGTCGAGTAAGACATAATCGCGGTATTGGTAAAGCCCGCGGCATCGAGCGAACGGCGGATCGCTTGCACCTGACCGTCCATCGCGGCGGATGGCGCGATGAAATCAGCGCCGGAGGCCGCGGCGACCACCGCCTGCTTACCGAGATTTTCCAGAGTCGCATCGTTATCGACGCCGTGCTCGCACAGCACGCCGCAGTGGCCGTGCGAGGTGTATTCGCAGAAGCAGGTATCGGACATGACGATCATTTCCGGCACCGCCTGTTTGGCGATACGGGTCATCCGCGCCACCAGACCGTTTTCGTTCCAGGTATCGCTACCGGTCGCGTCGGTATGATGGGAGATGCCAAAAGTCATCACTGAACGAATACCGGCGTTGGCGATGCGCTCAATTTCGCGCGCCAGATGTTTTTCCGGAATACGCATGACGCCAGGCATCGCTTCGATGGCTTTGTAATCGTCAATTTCTTCTTCAACAAAGATCGGCAACACCAGGTCGTTCAAACTCAGTGTTGTCTCTTCAAACATGGCGCGCAGCGAGGCGGATTGACGCAGGCGGCGTGGGCGAGTGATTAAATCTGTCATGGTTTGCCTGATTTTGTGAAATGAAAGAAGGTAGTGTACCGCAAACGACAGCGGGATGTTTCGCCAAAACGATCCTTAACAATCAGTGGCAAAACATCCCGCAACGATTACTGGCTGGCGGTTTCCATATTCGGCTGCACGCCGCTTAAGGCGCTGACGAGATCGTTGACGCCGTCGCTCATGGCGCTGAAACGGGTTAACGCGGAACGGGTCACCACCACGAAGACCCCGACGTTTGCCTGCGGGTTCATCGCCATATAGGTAATAAATCCGCCGCCGCCGCCGGTTTTCTGAATAATGCCCGGATGGCCGTTTTTCGGCTTCATGTACACCCAGCCCAGACCCAGCGCATCGGCTTTACCCGGTACATCCATGCCGATCACTCTGGTGAGCTGGGTACGTTGATAAATCAGCGTCTGCATGCGATCGGCCTGCTGGCCGCGGGTATAGAAATCTGAAGAGAGGAACTGCTGCATCCAGCGCATCATATCGCCCGGCGTCGAATACACGCCGCCGCTGCCGATGGCCGCGAGGGTGTTATTACACGGGCTGGCGCCTTTCTCCGCCACCATCAGGCGCTGACACTGGTCCGGCGATGGGGTGAAGGTGGTGTCCTTCATGCCGAGCGGACGGGTGATTTGTTCCTCAAACAGCTGCGGGTAAGGCTTACCGGCGGCGGTCGATAGCGCATCGGCCAGCAGGTCGAAGGCCAGGTTGGAATAGGCCGCCTGCGAACCCGGCGTGGTTTTAAGTGTAGCCGTCGACAGCCAGTTCCAGCGCTGCTGGCGGGTCGGCCAGACGAAAACCGGGCGATGCGCCGCGCCGCCGGGCTGCTCGCGCGGCAGGGCGCTGGTGTGGGTCGCGAGGTTGACCAGCGTAATCGGTACGCCCTGGTAGGTTGGTACCCGTGCGCCAGGCGGCGCGTATTTGCTCAACGGATCGTCAAGCTTAACCACGCCCTGATCGAGGAGTTTCACCAGCATTTCACTGGTCATCAGCTTACTCAGAGAGGCGATACGGATAACGGAATCCAATTGTGGATGCTGATTGTTACCGGGGCGCGTTTCGCCGAAGCTGCGGAATACGCGCTGATTGCCGTCGATAACCACCATCGCCATGCCGGTGGCGCCGCTGCCGTAATAGATATGTTCGGCGAAGCGGTCGACCACATCAGAAGTAAATACCGGATCAACGCTCGGCTGAACCGCCTGGGCTGAGGTCCACGACGCCGCGCACAGCGCAGCAAAAATGAGCAAACTACGTTTCAACGGAGGCATCCATCGTTTATTAGGGGAATATACAATGTATTTATACTACGAAGTCGCAGCGAACAAAGTGGGAATAACGACAATATTCACAGAAAAGCGTAACGGTGCGTAAAAATGACTTTTTTCCGCTTTCAGATATCTGCTTTTCCGCCTGACGCGTATGATTAAGCTCTTATTCATCTTATAAAAGAGAGTGGTGATGGCATCTCAACGGGTTCTGATGGTAGTGGATATGCAAAACGGCGTATTCGAGACGCCGCGTGTCGATCGCGAACGCTGCGTGGCGCAAATCAATCGCCTGATTCACGCCGCCGATAGCGTTATTTTCATTCAGCACGCTGAAGCGGGTGGGCTGGAAGAGGGAAGCGAGGGGTTTGCGCTGCTGCCTGAACTGGCGCAACCCACCGGGGCGCGCTACGTCACCAAAACGGCCTGCGATGCGTTTTATAAAACCGAACTTGAACAGGTGCTGCGCGAGAGCGGAACTCACGCTTTTGTTATCTGCGGCTGCGCGACCGATTATTGCGTCGATACCACCATCAAAAACGGCGCCAGCCGCGGCTACGCTATCACCATCGCCGAAGATGCCCATACCACCGCCAACCGCGCCGCCGCCGAGGCCAAAACGCTGATCGCTCACTATAACGAGGTGTGGCGGACTTTCACCCTTCCCGATAATCCATTACGCGTGAAACCCGTAGAAACAATTCTTGCCGAATGGCAGACGAACTAAGTCGCTGATATCCGGTCTCATCATGGGTCCGCTTTACTTCGGCGCCGCGCGTTGCGGCGGGCGTACGTGTGGTACACAGCAAAAACAGAACGATAAGAAGTTAGCAGGAGAGTACGATGTTTAAAGCTTTTTTCCCCAAACCGGGGCCGTTTTTTATTTCTGCCTTTATCTGGTCGCTGCTGGCGGTGATCTTTTGGCAGGCGGGCGGCGGCGACTGGCTGCTGCGGATAACCGGCGCATCGCAAGATGTCGCCATCAGCGCGGCGCGGTTCTGGTCGCTCAACTATTTGGTATTTTACGCGTATTACCTGTTCTGCGTCGGCGCCTTTGCGCTGTTCTGGTTTATCTATAGCCCGCATCGCTGGCAATACTGGTCGATTCTCGGCACCTCGTTGATTATTTTTGTCACCTGGTTTTTGGTGGAAGTTGGGGTGGCGATCAACGCCTGGTATGCGCCGTTCTATGATTTGATTCAGAGCGCGCTGGCCACGCCGCACAAGGTCAGCATCAGTCAGTTCTACAACGAGATTGGCATTTTTCTCGGCATCGCGCTGATTGCGGTGGTGATTGGCGTGCTGAATAACTTCTTCGTCAGCCACTATGTGTTCCGCTGGCGTACCGCGATGAACGAACACTATATGGAACACTGGCAGCATCTGCGCCATATTGAAGGTGCAGCTCAGCGTGTGCAGGAAGACACCATGCGCTTCGCCGCGACGCTTGAAGACATGGGCGTAAGCTTTATTAATGCGGTCATGACGCTGATCGCCTTCCTGCCGGTGCTGGTTTCGCTGTCGGCGCATGTGCCGGACCTGCCGATCGTTGGTCATTTACCGTATGGACTGGTGATCGCCGCTATTGTGTGGTCGCTAATGGGAACCGGGCTGCTGGCGGTGGTCGGGATCAAGCTGCCGGGCCTGCAATTTAAAAACCAGCGGGTAGAAGCCGCCTATCGTAAAGAGCTGGTGTATGGCGAGGATGACGCCAACCGCGCCACGCCGCCGACCGTGCGCGAACTGTTCAACGCGGTGCGCCACAACTACTTCCGTCTCTATTTCCACTATATGTATTTCAATATCGCCCGTATTCTTTACCTGCAGGTGGATAACGTTTTCGGCTTGTTCCTGCTGTTTCCGTCGATTGTCGCCGGTACGATTACGCTCGGCCTGATGACCCAGATCACCAACGTGTTCGGCCAGGTACGCGGCTCGTTCCAGTATCTGATAAGTTCGTGGACCACGTTGGTGGAACTGATGTCCATCTATAAACGTTTGCGCAGCTTTGAGCGCGAACTGGATAACAAAGGGCTGCAGGAAGTCTCTTCAACCGTTAATTAATGAATGCAAGGAAGGTTTATGGCGCAGGTTTCTCGCGGTGTTTCACTCTCTTTTACGCTGCTGGCCGGGTTGGTGCTGAGCGCCTGTACCAGCCAGCAGGCGCCTAAGTTGAAAGAAGGCGAGAAGCCGGTGGATGTTGCCGCCGTGGTGCGGCAAAAAATGCCCGCCAGCGTCAAAGACCGCGAGGCCTGGGCCCAGGCGATTGCCAAAACCTTTGACAGCCAGAAGCTGGCGCCGACGGAAGAAAACGTCTGTTCGGTGCTGGCGGTCGCGCAGCAGGAATCAAACTATCAGGCCGATCCGGCGGTGCCGGGCCTGAATAAAATCGCCTGGCAGGAAATTGACCGCCGGGCGGAAAAAATGCATATCCCGTTATTTCTGGTGCATACCGCGCTGAAAATCACCTCACCAAACGGTAAAAGCTACAGCGATCGCCTGGATAACGTCAAAACGGAAAAACAGCTGAGCGCGATTTTTGATGACTTCATTGGCATGGTGCCGATGGGCCAGAAGCTGTTCGGCTCTCTCAACCCGGTGCATACCGGTGGGCCAATGCAGGTAAGCATCGCCTTTGCCCAGCAGCACACCGATGGTTATCCGTGGAAAATGGACGGCACCGTGCGCCAGGAGGTTTTCAGTCTACGTGGCGGGTTGTGGTTCGGCACCTATCATCTGCTCAACTACCCGGCTAACTACAGCGTGCCGCTGTACCGCTTTGCTGATTTCAATGCCGGTTGGTATGCCAGCCGTAATGCCGCCTTCCAGAATGCGGTGGTTAAAGCCACCGGCGTTAAGCTGGCGCTCGATGGCGATCTTATTCGTTATGACAGCGATGAACCCGGAACGACTGAGCTGGCGGTGCGCCGTTTAGCCGGGCAGTTGGGGATGAGCGATAGCGATATCCATCGTCAACTGAAGAAGGGTGACAGCCTGGCGTTTGAAGAGAGCGATTTGTATAAGAAAATATTCAAAATCGCCGAGAAAAAGGCCGGGAAAACACTTCCGCGCGAGATGTTGCCAGGGATCCAACTGGAAAGCCCGAAAATCACCCGCAATCTCACCACCGCGTGGTTTGCTAAGCGGGTCGACGATCGCCGCGCCAGCTGTATGGCGCGTCGTTAACGGTTATGGTACCAGCGCAGGATAAGCCCCAGCGCGCCGACCAGCAGGCTACCAAACAGGAACGGAATTAAACCGAACAGGGTACCGACGCCGAGCCCAATTTCAATACGCGGGCGGTTGGTATCCTGAATCTGAATGAGATGTTCGAATACGCCAGGCGCGTGTACCAGCATGCTCAACATTTGCGCGCCGGCCCAGATGCACAGCAGAACAAAAAGCGCGTAGGCAATGTTACCGCTGGTGACCGATACCTTCTTTTTGTTGCTCCCCATCAGCGTCTTTGAAAACGTAAATTCAGCCATATAAACCTCCGCAACACCTGTTCCGCTGGTTTTCCCCCAGCTCTATAGACAGGAATTCTGGCAGCGGCGGGCGTTTCCCTGTATCAGATTGCTGGTAATTTCTGCCAGGAATAATCCTGTTTTGACAAAACTGTCGGCGGGCCCGCATTGCACAAAAGGGAGAGCGGTTTCGCATTGTGCGAACAATCTTGTTGGCGCGGCGGGCGGCTATGCGATGATGTTTTTTTTCTGCAGGAGTCGTTATGAAGCTGACCGACAAAATCCGCCGTGACTGGCACTACTACGCGTTCGCGCTGGGGTTAATTTTTATTTTGAATGGCGTGGTGGGGCTGTTGGGGTTTGACGCGCAGGGGTGGCAATCATATGCCGTCGGTCTGGCGACGTGGGTCGTGAGCTTCTGGCTGGCGGGATTTGTTATTCGCCGCCGTCCGGCAGAAGAGGCGTAATATCCCCGGCAAGACGTGGTAGTTATTATTATCGGTTTGCGATCGTTTCGACCTGGAAAAACGGTTGTTCTGTGCTGTTTCCAGGCACATTGCGCTCCTGATAATTCTTCTGCGTTATGTCTCTCATGGCGCAGGGAGCGCACAGAGGGCGGCCAGTCGCCGCCGCCCTCTGTACTCCCGGGCTCTGGCCGCCAAAATCGCCACTTCGTGGTTCCTTCGACTTATCCCTTCAGGCTTCGGGTCGGGCCGAGGCAGCGTCCGTGCAAAACACGGCCCTCAGCCCGCATCCATGCGGGCTGCCCCGGCCTTCCGGGAACGTCTCAGCGATTTTGAGGCCACCAACGGCGGCAGTTTCAGCAGCCACGGATAAAGAGGTAGCCCGGGTAAGGCGGTACGCCGCTACCCGGGAAAGAGGCTTAGTTCATTGAGGTTTTCAGCGCGCGGTCGGCGGCGTGGCGCTCCAGCGCCAGCTCGATCAGGCGGCTTATCAGGCTGGTGTAATCCAGGCCGCTGGCCTGCCACAGCTTCGGATACATGCTGATGTTGGTAAAGCCAGGCAGCGTGTTGATTTCGTTGATCACCACCTCGTTATCTTCCGTCAGGAAGACGTCCACGCGGGCCATTCCGCTGCAGCCGAGCGTTTGGTAAGCACGGACGGCGATATCGCGGATTTTGTCGTTGATCTCCGGGGCGATGGCTGCCGGAACCACCACCTGCGCGCCTTTGTCATCAATGTACTTGGTATCGTAGGCATAGAATTCGCTATTGAGAACGATCTCCCCGCAGGTGCTGGCCTGAGGATAATCATTGCCCAGCACCGCGCACTCGATTTCACGGCCCTTAATCCCTTGTTCAACTACCACTTTATGGTCGAATTCAAAGGCTAACGCGACGGCCTGCAGGTACTCTTCTTCGCTCTTCACTTTGCTGACGCCGACGGAAGAACCCTGGTTCGCTGGCTTCACGAACAGCGGTAACCCCAGCTTCGCTTTGACATCGGCAAAGCTGAACTGCTGGCGGTTGGCGCGAGTCAGAGTGATGAACGGCGCAATTGACAGACCGGCATCGCGAAGCAGGCGTTTAGTGACGTCTTTATCCATGCAGGCGGCGGAGCCCAGCACATCGGATCCGACGAACGGCAAATTCGCCATCCGCAGCATCCCCTGTAGCGAACCATCTTCGCCAAGGGTGCCGTGAACAATCGGGAAGATAACGTCGATGGCCGCCAGCGGCTGGCCGCTATCGGCGTTGATCAACTGATGGGCATCGCGACCGGGAATTTGCGCCAGCGTCACGTCCGATGGGCGCAGCGCGATATGGGCGGGATCCTGCGGGTTCAGCAGATAGTTGCTGGCATCGTTAATATGCCAAAGCCCCTGTTTATCGATTCCCAGCAGCACAACATCAAAGCGCGTTTTATCAATTGCTTCGACGATATTTTTGGCTGACTGCAGCGACACTTCATGTTCTGCCGACTTACCGCCAAAAACGATCCCAACCCTCATTTTAGCCATTTCAACTTCCATCCTGATTACATCAAAACACATAACATAGCATGTGTTTTAGCGAGATGGCTGCCTGAATCTTTACCCTATGCTGCAGAGGGTTAAATGCTGCGCATTCGTCGCTATCCGCCGATGTGCCTCAGCACATCGCACTGACGAGAATGCGGTTATCTTCGATTATGTTTGTCTACTCCGCGGTCAGGGCGATAAAACACCAAACTCGCGGCATGCGCATCTCTGGTGCTACGTGCGGAGACGGAAATTGCTAAGCTAGGTAATAATTAACGAAACACTAATGAATACGCGTAGTTATGGAATCCTGGAAGGTTAATCTCATTTCTGTCTGGTTCGGCTGTTTTTTCACCGGACTCGCCATCAGTCAAATTCTGCCCTTCTTACCGCTGTATGTCTCTCAGTTGGGCGTTACCTCACATGAAGCGCTGTCGATGTGGTCGGGCTTGACCTTTAGCGTCACCTTCCTGGTGTCGGCGATTGTCTCGCCGATGTGGGGGAGCCTGGCAGACCGCAAAGGGCGCAAACTGATGCTGCTGCGCGCCTCCCTTGGCATGGCGATAGCGATTTTGCTACAGGCTTTTGCGACCAACGTTTGGCAGCTTTTTATTTTGCGTGCGGTAATGGGGCTAACCTCAGGCTATATACCCAACGCCATGGCGCTGGTGGCCTCGCAGGTGCCGCGTGAACGCAGCGGTTGGGCGCTAAGTACGCTCTCGACGGCGCAGATAAGTGGTGTGATCGGTGGCCCGCTGCTTGGCGGTTTTCTTGCCGACCACGTCGGCCTGCGGGCGGTATTTTTCATTACCGCGATTTTACTGACGGTCAGCTTCCTCGTGACCTTGTTTCTGATTAAAGAGGGCGCCCGGCCGCAAATGAGCAAAGCTGAACGCCTGAGCGGTAAAGCAGTCTTTGCTTCATTGACCCATCCGGGGCTGGTGATTAGCCTGTTTTTCACCACCCTGGTTATCCAGTTGTGTAACGGCTCTATCGGGCCGATTCTGGCGTTATTTATCAAGTCGATGGCGCCGGATAGTAACAACATCGCGTTTCTTGCGGGGATGATTGCCGCCGTACCGGGGATTTCGGCGTTGATTTCCGCGCCTCGGCTGGGGAAACTCGGCGATCGTATCGGGACGTCGCGTATTCTGCTGGCGACGTTATGTTGCGCGGTGGTGATGTTCTTTGCGATGTCGTTCGTGACTTCGCCGCTGCAGCTCGGGGTATTGCGCTTCCTGCTGGGCTTTGCCGACGGTGCGATGTTACCGGCGGTCCAGACGCTGCTCTTGAAATACTGCAGCGATAACGTCACCGGGCGTATTTTCGGTTATAACCAGTCATTTATGTATCTGGGTAATGTCGCCGGGCCGCTCATTGGCGCTTCGGTCTCGGCAATGGCGGGTTTCCGTTGGGTGTTTATTGCCACTGCGTTGATTGTCCTGATTAATATCTGGCAACTGGCGATTATGTTACGCCGAAGCCGCCGCGCGGCCGTTTAAATAAAAATATTGGGCGCTCATAAGAGCGCCTTATATTAATCAGCTGATATAGCTATTAACCATTACCTTTAGTTATCCTTAAATAGTGCGACGTATATTCCATTTTATTATTTACTATTAAATTTGGTTATAGAATTATCTTTTAGCTATTAATTATAGGAGCATTCCCTTTGTTGCCTGGCGGTAATAAAAACGTTTCGCTGAATATTATTGCAGGAATAACCCTATTATTTGAAAATAATTCTGGTATCGATATGCCGATGTATGACATAACTAGGCCATTATGGATGTTGCTTAAGGATAATGCGTAATGAAAAATCTCATTGCTGAGCTGTTGGTCAATCTGGCGCAAAAAGAAGAAGAGGCAAAAGAGCTGACGGTACAGGTTGAGGCGCTGGAAATTGTCGTCACCGCGTTGCTGCGCCATATGGCTGAGGATGCGCAGCAACGTTTGATTCAGGATATCGAAACCGCCATGGAGCAGGTCAAGCCCGGGCCGCTGGTGGACGACCGTGACACCCAGCTTCTGCAGCAATATATAAAAAAGCTGCTCCGGCATCCTCGTAACTAATCATGTGACCAGTAAGGATGCTGTCATTTTTCTGTCACACCACTTTTATAAAGTCTCCCTCGTTTTGTTTTTTAAGTATTTTTTACATGGAGACGACAAAGTGAAATTATCTGCCCTCTTTATTGCCCTGTTACCGCTGCTGGCTCCCCCGGTTATTCATGCACAAACAACTTCTTCGCCGGTGCTGGAAAATCGCGCGGCGCAGGGCGATATCACGACCCCAGGCGGGGCGCGCCGTTTAACGGGCGATCAGACCGAAGCGCTGCGCGCTTCGTTAATCAATAAGCCGGCGAAAAATATTATTTTGCTCATTGGCGATGGCATGGGTGATTCAGAAATTACCGCCGCACGAAATTATGCCGAAGGCGCCGGCGGTTTCTTTAAAGGTATTGATGCCCTGCCGCTGACGGGCCAATACACCCATTATTCTCTGGATAAAAAAACCGGCAAGCCGGATTACGTGACGGATTCCGCCGCTTCGGCAACCGCGTGGACCACCGGCGTGAAAAGCTATAACGGCGCGCTGGGCGTTGATATCCACGAAAAAGATCATCAGACCATCCTTGAGCTGGCGAAAGCCGCGGGTCTTGCCACCGGCAATGTCTCGACGGCTGAACTGCAGGATGCGACGCCGGCGGCGCAGGTGGCCCATGTGACCTCGCGTAAATGCTATGGCCCTAGCGTGACCAGCGAAAAATGCGCCAGCAACGCGCTGGAAAAAGGCGGCAAGGGCTCTATCACCGAACAACTGCTGAATGCCCGTCCGGATGTCTCTTTAGGCGGCGGGGCGAAGACCTTTGCTGAAACGGCGACCGCAGGGGAGTGGCAGGGGAAAACCCTGCATGAGCAGGCGGTCGCTCGCGGCTATCAGATTGTGACCGACGCCGCTTCACTCGCCGCTATCAGCGAAGCAAATCAGGGTAAACCACTGCTCGGTCTGTTCTCCGACGGCAATATGCCGGTGCGGTGGGAAGGCCCGAAAGCCTCTTATCACGGCAATATCGACAAACCGCCGGTAACCTGTACCCCAAATCCGAAACGCGATGCTTCCGTACCGACGCTGGCGCAGATGACCGAAAAAGCGATTGATCTCCTTAGCCGCAACGAGAAAGGTTTCTTCCTGCAGGTTGAGGGGGCGTCTATCGATAAACAGGACCACGCGGCAAACCCTTGCGGCCAGATTGGCGAAACCGTCGACCTCGATGAAGCGGTACAGAAAGCGCTGGAGTTTGCCAAAAAAGAGGGTAATACCCTGGTGATCGTCACCGCAGATCACGCCCACTCCAGCCAGATTATCCCGGCAGACACGAAAGCGCCGGGCCTGACCCAGGCGCTGACGACCAAAGATGGCGCGGTAATGGTGATGAGCTATGGCAACTCTGAAGAAGAGTCGATGGAACACACCGGCACCCAACTGCGAATTGCCGCCTATGGCCCGCATGCGGGCAACGTGGTGGGTCTCACCGACCAGACCGATCTGTTTTACACCATGAAAGACGCGCTGGGCCTGAAATAACCCGCGGCCGGTAATGAATTTACGTTACCGGCTGGTTTTTTTGCTGATAGCGACCAGACTTACAGGGATCCACTAACAGAGGGATGGTGTGATGAAAATAACATTTCTGGTAACCCTACTTTTTGGTTTGGTCTTTGTTGCCGCGGTGAGTGCCGCAGATAAAACGTTAACGCCTCAGCAGCAGAAAATGAGCGCATGTAATACCGAAGCGGCGTCAAAGTCGCTGAAGGGGGATGAACGTAAAACCTTTATGAGCAATTGCCTGAAGAAAGATGCGCCAGCGGCCGGCAAGACGCTGACGCCTCAACAGCAGAAGATGAGCGCTTGTAGCAAAGAAGCGTCGTCGAAATCGCTGAAGGGTGACGATCGTAATAAGTTTATGAGTACCTGCCTGAAGAAATAAGATGACGGGTGGGGCGGTGGCGCCTCACCCGTAGTCTCTTTCAGGCTTATCAGGAACGACTCAGTTGCTCTGATTTTTCCATACACTTCGCCATCGCTTCGATAACGGCGGAACGGAAACCTTTCTCTTCCAGTACGCGAACCGCTTCAATGGTGGTGCCGCCTGGCGAGCAGACCATATCTTTCAGCGCGCCCGGATGTTCGCCGCTTTCCAGTACCATCTTCGCTGACCCCATGACCGCCTGCGCGGCGAATTTATAGGCCTGCGCGCGCGGCATACCGCCGAGAACGGCGGCATCGGCCATGGCTTCGATAAACATAAAGACGTAAGCTGGCGCGGAACCGCTGACGCCAACCACTGGATGAATCATTGGTTCGGCGATGGTTTCCGCCTGGCCGAAGCAACGGAAAATGGTTAACACCTCGGCGATCTCTTCCGTGCTGACCAGCGCGTTTGGCGTCACGGAGGTCATCCCAGCGTTCACCAGCGACGGGGTGTTCGGCATGGCGCGAATAATTTTGCGATCGTGGCCCAACGCGCGCGCCAGCTGATCCAGCGTGACGCCTGCGGCTATCGAGACCACCAGCGAATCTTTGTTCAGACTGGAAGCGATATCGCTTAACACCTTGGTCATGATCCCCGGCTTCACCGCGCCGAAGACGATATCGGCGACCTGAGCGACTTCCTGCGCGCTTTCCGCCGCATTAATACCGTACTGGTCATGCAGGGCGGCAACTTTGTCCGGCGATGGGGTATAGACCCAAATTTGCGCCGGTTGCACTTGTCCGCTGGCGATCAGGCCGCCGAGAATGGCTTTACCCATGTTGCCGCAGCCGATAAAGCCAATTTTCTTATCCATTACCTTTCCCCTCTGCATTTTTCGTTACGATCTCACTAGCTTATCATCCTGGCGCTTTTCTGGGGGAGAAAAGCAGGCGACAATGTCGCAACCTTTGCCGACGACAGGAGCCGAAATGGCGATTTGGGTAGATGCGGACGCGTGTCCGAATGTCATTAAAGAAATTTTGTTCCGCGCCGCCGAACGCACGCAGACGCCGCTGACGCTGGTCGCCAACCAGTCGCTGCGGGTTCCGCCGTCGCGCTACGTCCGCGCGCTACGGGTGGCGCAGGGTTTTGATGTTGCCGATAACGAGATTGTCCGTCTCTGTGAACCGGGCGATTTGGTGATCACCGCTGACATCCCGCTGGCGGCGGAAGTGCTGGCGAAAGGAGGTGCGGCGCTGAATCCGCGCGGCGAGCGCTACAGTGAGGCGACCATTCGCGAGCGCCTGACGATGCGTGATTTTATGGAGACGATGCGGGCCAGCGGCGTACAGACCGGCGGCCCGGATAGTTTATCGCAGCGCGATCGGCAGTTATTCGCCGCCGAGCTGGAGAAGTGGCTGCTTGCGGTTAAACGCCAGCAGGATTAAACCCAGCTGTCATCATCGCTACCGAAATCATCGTCATTGCCGAAGCCGGCGTCGAAATCGGAGTCGAAGGTATTATTGTCCGCCAGGAAAGGGTCGTCCTGCTGGCGGAACGGATCCTCGGCGGCGTTATTATCCAGCGTCGGGCTGACATCTTGTTGCTGCTGCGGCTGCTGTTCATCGATGATGTTCACAATCTCCTGCGGATGTGAACCACTGAACATATTGGTCAGCATATTGCCCAGCACCACGCCGCCTGCCACCCCGGCCGCGGTTTGTAGTGCGCCCGCCATAAAGCCGCCGCCGCTGCGGCCTGCCGCCTGCGGGGCATAGTTTTGCTGTGGCGCATACTGCGGTTGCGCGTTATTCGTCTGCGGGCGGCCATATTGCTCGGCTCCTGGGATCGGATCGGCGCCGCGGGACTGGCCGCCACCGAACAGGCCCGACAGGAAACCGCCGCTGCTCGGTTTTGCCGCCTGCAGCTGGCTAACCTGCGCCTCCAGCGCCTGAATGCGGTCGTTAAGCTGTTTGATCGCCGCTTCCTGAATCAGGATAGTTTGCGCCATATAGTATGGGGCCGCCGGCTGTTGGGTTACGTGCTGGGCAATCCGCTCCTCGGCGCTGGCGTCGCGCGATGCGCTGTGCGTCTCGGCCTCTTTTAAACGGGAAAACAGGCCATCAATAAGGCGTTGTTCTTCAGATTGCATGATACATTCCTCTGTCACACGGGTCATTTACCGTCAGAGTGCGACGGTCTGCCGGTGTTGTAAATATATTGCAGCGTAAAGCTGTGCAGAAATGTGTTACCGTTTACGGCAAACGATGGATAAAAAATAATCCTTCGCCTTTAAGTAAAGCTGGCATAACACTAAATGCAATGATAAGTTTACATGCGGAATCCATTCAAACTCTGTGGTAAATAGGGTTCCCTAAAAAATGTAACGATTATTTTACGGTTATCGTGGCAGACATTTGCAGGTATCATGGCGTACTTTTCGCCTTTATTTCTCCGCGACACGCGGAACCAGGGGGTCTTCGGTAATGACACAACCAATTTTTCTCATCGGGCCGCGAGGCTGCGGTAAAACGACGATCGGCCATGCCCTGGCGCGCGCGCTGCATTTCCAGTTTTCCGATACCGATCATCGTTTACAGGCCCATGAGAAACGCACGGTAGCGGAAATCGTGCAGAAAGAGGGCTGGGAGCGCTTTCGTGAACTGGAGACGCTGTCGCTGAAGGCCGTTACGCTGCCGGATACGGTGATTGCGACCGGCGGAGGAATTATTCTCGCTGAACGCAATCGTCTGTTTATGCGTGAAAACGGCATTGTGATTTATCTGCAGGCTTCTGTTAACGCCTTGATTGAGCGGCTGGAAGCTTATCCGCAGGCGGAACAACGCCCAACGCTGACCGGTAAGCCTGTCCGTGAGGAAGTCGGCGAAGTGCTGGCGCAACGGGAGGCCCTGTACCGCGAAACCGCCCATCATACCGTAGACGCCACCGCGACGCCGGATGCGGTGGTTGAACAGATTATGACCATGCTGTGCGATGTGACGGTAAGTTAGGATTTTACCTGGGTCAGGAAAGAAAGCGGGGCCTATACTTAATTGTTCTGACAGCCGAAAAAGGAAGAACAATGCCAAACAGACCTCCTTATCCGAGACAAGCCCGCGTTGTCGCCGTTGAAAAAGGCGCCGCGGGTCAGACGGTCACCTGGTATCAGCTGCGTGCGGATTACCCGACACCCGATTCGCTGATCAGCGAGCATCCCTCCGAGCAGGAAGCGTTAGACGCCAAACGGCGTTACGAAGATCCCGAGAAAACCTAATCCCCCGGCCCGGTTTGCGTCATGAAGATGGCAATACCGGGCCCAGCTCACATTTTTAATTCATCAATGGTACTAATGAATACCTAACACACGGATTTTTCAGGAGCGACTCTGAAGCTTCTGGAATCTTTACATTCCGCAGCGGCGCTGAGCTGCTACGCTTCTCGACGGTTGATTTTTACTCACCAGGGGGGCGGATGTCGTGTGTGAAAAGCCTGTGTTGAAGCAGTGGTAGTGAAAAGGTACATGATATGAGTGCAACGATGGCAATTTTGACCATTGGCGTGGCGCCGGTGGCGGAAGTTTTGCCGCTGTTAACCGAACATATCAGGGAAGAGCAGATCACCCATATTAGCCTGTTAGGTAAAATGACGCGTGAAGACGTTATGGAAGATTATGCCGTGGAATCCGGCGACCAGGGGCTGCTGACCTTACTTAATGATAACCAACTGGTGGAAGTCTCCCGCCAAAAGGTGGAGCGCGATCTGCGCTGCGTTATCGAGATGCTGGATCGGCAGGAATATGATGTCATTCTTCTTCTCAGTTCCGAACAGTTGAGCGGCCTGGCGACGCACAACGCTATCCTTCTTGAGCCTGAACGGATTATTCCGCCGCTGGTGGCCTCGATCGTCGATGGCCATCAGGTGGGCGTGATTGTACCCGTTGAAGAAGTCTTGCCTCTACAGCGGCAAAAGTGGCTCACTTTAGAAAATACGCCTTATTATGCGCTGGCGAACCCGATGGGCGGCAGCGACAGCGATCTGCTGGATGCAGGAAGAGGTTTAGTCGAACAGGGGGCGGATGTACTGGTGCTCGACTGTCTTGGCTATCATCAGCATCACCGCGACGTATTACAAAAGGCGCTGGATGTCCCGGTATTATTGTCAAATGTGCTGGTTTCGCGACTGGCGGCAGAACTATTAGTTTAACCCGACGTTATCGATTAATTTTGCGTGACAGGGGCAAGGAGCGCCCCCTATATTGAAGCTTCAACCAACGATGATAAGGTCTTGTTTATGCTTCAAAGCAATGAGTATTTTTCAGGGAAAGTGAAATCTATCGGCTTCACCAGCAGCAGTACCGGCCGCGCCAGCGTTGGGGTGATGGCAGAGGGTGAATACGCCTTTGGCACCGCCCAGCCGGAAGAGATGACCGTGGTCAGCGGTGCGCTGAACGTGCTGTTGCCGGGTGAAACTGAATGGAAAGTTTACGCGGCAGGCGAAGTGTTTAACGTGCCGGGTAATAGCGAATTCCACCTGCAGGTGGCGGAACCGACTTCCTACCTGTGCCGTTATCTGTAATTTAAGCGCCTTCCTGCCGCGTCCACTTTCCGGGCCCGGCAGGAAGGTGGCGCGTTAGCGCTGGGCTTCGCCGCCCAGTCCTTCAACCAGGCTTTGAATCAATGCCGCCAGTTCGCCGGTCATCAAGATAAAGTCGGCGTCAAAACGCTGCGCAAAATCTTCGCGGTCAATATCTTCATTCTGGTCACGTAATTCGTCGCAGAACTTCAGACGTTTAATCGATGCGTCGTCGCAGATCACAAACTGGATACGCTGCTGCCAGTCGAGCGCCAGTTTGGTGACCACTTTACCCGCTTCGATATGTACGGCGATCTCATCGCTCACCAGATCCTGTTTCTTCGCGCGGATCACGCCGCCATCTTCCAGCATCGCTTTCAATTCGGCTTCGTCAAGCAGCTGGAAGCCCTGAGCCACGCTACCGGAGCGCACCCATTCGGTCAGCGTCAGCTCGATCGGATTTTCCAGCGTCAGCGGCACTACAGGCAGCGAGCCCAGCGTTTTACGCAGCAGCGCCAGCGTATCTTCCGCTTTCTTCGCGCTAGCGCAGTCCACCATAATCAGGCCGTTGACGGTATCGATCCACATCATCGTCTGGCTGAAGCGGCTAAAGGCGCGCGGCAGCAGCGAGTGTAGAACTTCATCTTTCAGCGAGTCTTTTTCCGTTTTCTTCAGCTTGCGGCCCTGATCGGCTTCGAGCTTGAGGATCTTTGCTTCCAGCGCCTGTTTGATCACCGGAGACGGCAGGATCTTTTCTTCTTTACGGGCGCAGATAACGATCTGGCCGTTTGCCGTATGCGTCAGCGCGTCGCTGTGCGATCCCATCGGCGATACCCAACCGGTTTTCGCCATATCCTGGCTGCCACAAGGGGTAAATGTCAGCTCGGCCAGCTGTTTTTCCATCTCTTCGGCGCGTAATTCGATATCGCGGCTCAGACGGTAAACCATTAAATTTTTGAACCACAGCATGATAATTTCCACGGCTTTGTCGTTAAATCAGGCGGGCATGATAGCGAATTGTCGCTATGCTTGCATTGTTAATCGGGGTGAGGAGCAGACTGTGCGTATTGGTATTGATTTAGGTGGAACAAAAACAGAAGTTATCGCCCTGAGTGAGCAGGGCCAGCAGTTATTTCGCCACCGCTTGCCAACCCCGAGGGAGGATTATCGCCAGACCATCGAGACGATTGCCGCGCTGGTGGAGATGGCCGAGCAGGCGACCGGGCAGCGCGGCACCGTCGGTATGGGCATCCCCGGCTCGATTTCGCCGTATAGCGGGGTGGTGAAAAACGCCAACTCGACCTGGCTGAACGGCCAGCCCTTCGATAAAGATCTCAGCCTGCGCCTCAATCGTGAGGTCCGGCTTGCCAACGACGCCAACTGCCTGGCGGTTTCGGAGGCGGTCGATGGCGCGGCCGCGGGTGCGCAAACCGTGTTTGCGGTAATTATCGGTACCGGCTGCGGCGCGGGGGTGGCGTTGAACGGGCGCGCGCATATCGGCGGCAATGGCTCCGCCGGCGAATGGGGGCACAACCCGCTGCCGTGGATGGATGATGATGAGCTGCGCTATCGTCAGCAAGTGCCTTGTTACTGCGGCAAGCAGGGGTGTATTGAAACCTTTATTTCCGGCACCGGCTTCGCCACCGACTATCAGCGGCTAAGCGGAAAACCGTTAACCGGCAGCGAGATTATGCGCCTGGTGAGTGAAGGTGACGAAAAGGCCGAACTGGCGCTGCGCCGCTACGAACAGCGGCTGGCGAAATCGCTGGCGCATGTGGTGAATATCCTCGACCCGGATGTCATTGTGTTAGGCGGCGGGATGAGCAATGTCGAACGCCTGTATCAAACGGTACCGGGGCTGGTGAAGCAGTGGGTGTTCGGTGGAGAATGCGAGACGCCGATTCGCCGGGCGATGCACGGCGATTCCAGCGGCGTACGCGGCGCGGCATGGCTGTGGCCGCTGTGATCTCATTCCCTCTCCCCTGTGGGGAGAGGGTTAGGATGAGGGGAAGACTTCACTCCACCGCAAACGCTTTTTCCAACCGGCTGTATCCCAGACCGTTTATCTTCTTCACTTTAATCTGCACCGGGATGCGCTCTTTCATCGCCTCGACGTGGCTAATCACGCCAATCACTTTGCCGCTGGCGTTAAGCGCGTCGAGCGCATCCAGCGCGGTATCCAGCGTTTCGCTATCCAGGGTGCCGAATCCTTCGTCAAGGAAGAGCGAATCAATCCGCGTCTTATGGCTCACCAGGTCAGATAACGCCAGCGCCAGCGCGAGGCTCACAAGGAAGCTTTCGCCGCCGGAAAGCGTGCGGGTATCGCGCACCGCGTCGGCCTGCCAGGTATCCACTACTTCCAGCTCCAGCGCCTCGCTGGCTTTACGTTGCAGCAAATAGCGGCCATGCAGGCGGTTGAGCTGCTGGTTAGCGAGCCACACCAGATTATCCAGCGTCAGCCCTTGGGCGAATTTACGGAACTTATCGCCTTCTTTTGAACCGATGAGCGCATTCAGCCAGGCCCAGTCTTCGACCTGCTGCGCGGCTTGTTCCATCTGCTGACGTAATGATTGCTGGCGCTGTTGGTTATCGCTGTTTTGCTTCAACTGCTGGCGGATCTCACCCTGACGGGCGCTGTTTTCCCGCAACTGGCGCGCCAGTTGCTCCAGCCTATTCTCTAGCTGCTCCAGCGGCTGGTTAATATCAATATCGGCGGGCGGCTGTTGCTGATGGCGTTCAAGCGACGTCTGCGCCCGCAGGGCCAGCGTTTGGTTCTGCTGAACTTCTTTTTCCAGCGTCTGCTTGAGTTGTTCCAGCCGCTGGCGGGTTGCCTCGTCAAGCAAAGCGGCAAGAAAGGCCGCTTGGTCGGCAAACGGGCTGGCGGCCAGCGCGGCGGTAAACTGCTTTTCGCTTTCCTTCACCTGCGCCTGCTGCTGGCTTTCCTGCTGGCCCAGCGTTTGCCACTGGCTCTGTAGCGCCAGGCAATCATCATGCACCTGCCGCCAGCCCTCCAGCGGCGCGGGATCCGCGGCCTCCGTTGACTCAGGCAGGGTTTCCAGCAGCGGCGTTAGCTGCTGGCGCTGTTCCTGCAGCGCGGCGGCTTCATTTTGTTTCGCCTGCCAGCCGCGGGTTTCGGCTTCACGCTGGGCCAGCCAGTCGTTAGCCTCCGCGGCAGGCGGCAGCGCCAGGGTATAAACGTCCAGCTCCGCCTGCAGCGCGCGACGGCGCTGTTCGAGATCCTGCTGTAACTGCTGCAGCTGCAGTTGGCTCTCCTGCTGTTGCGCCTGCCAGGCCAGCCGTTGTTGATGCTGATACAGCTGCTGTTCATGCTGCTGTTGGCTATCCAGCCAGCCGGCAATATCATCCTGCGGCGTCAGCGTAATCGCTAATTCCGTGAGGGTGGCTTGCCATTGAGAGGTGAGCGCTTGCTCCTGCTGCAGAAGCGATGTTTTCTCGTCAGCGTCTTTTTGTTGTTGTTTAAGCAGTGCTTCAAGCTGGCCGCGCAGCTGCGCGCCTTCTTCCGCCAGCTGTCGCACGTCACGCTCCAGCGCGTCGCGGCGGGTTTGGTTGATGCCGGGCACCAGCGCCTGGTATTCCGCGACCGCCGGATGATGTTCAGAACCGCACAGTGGACAAGGCGCGCCCGGCTGCAAGCGGGCGCGCTCGGCTTCCAGCCCGGCGATACGCGCTTCCAGTTCGCAGATGGCTTTTACATCGCTGAGCTGTTGATTTTTTTCCTTCCACGCCTGACGGCGCTGTTGTAGCGCGGCTTCAAGCTTCTCTTTTTCCTGCTGTGAGGCGTTTTCCGCGCTCTGTAGCTGCCGCAGACGCAGGAACAGCGGCTGCAGCTGGCGATGGAGGGTTGAGAGCTGCTGGCGCAGCGGGCGGGCGGCGGCATGCTGTGTCAGCTCGCGACTAACCTGTTCTCCATCCAGAGTCAGCGCAGTGGCCGGCAATTCGCCGAGCTTACGGCTGGCATCCTGCAGGCGCTGTTGTAGCGTCAACTCTTGCTGAGCGTCGCGGTTAAGCTGCTGGAAGGTGGCTTTCCAGCCTGCCAGCGCCGTGCTCCACTGGTGGAATCGCTCGTGCGCTTTAAGCCACTCATTTAACGATTGCTGGCTGGATTCTAGTTGAGCCAGACGTTGTTGGGCAGCCAGGCGGATCCCGGCGCGACGGCGCAGGTTGTGCTGTAAGCGAGTATTTACTTCCTCAACCTGACGGCGAGTTTGCGCCAGCGCGCTACTGTGTTCCTGCAGCCGCGACCATAATGGACGCAGTTGCTCTGCCGGCTGCGCGGTTTGTAGAGCCGCCAGCTGCGGCGCGGCGGCTTCCTGCGCCAGCAGCGCCTGCTGTAATGCAGCCTGAGCCTGGGTGGCTTCCGCGTTTAGCTCCTGACGGCGGCGCAGCCACTGTAGGCCATTTTGCTGGCGGGTCTGTTCGGCAAGCTGCTGCTGTTCTTCAGCAGTAAGTACTTGCAAACTTTGCTGTAACGCCTGCTGCTGCTCATCATTTAACAGTACGACGCCGGAGGCCTGCGCCTGCAGCTTTTCCAGCTCAATGCGGGCGAGTTTATGTTTTTCAAAGACCTGCGCGGAAATTTGCCCGTAAATTTCAGTCCCGGTCAGCTCTTCCAGCAGCTCGGCGCGCTCTTTCGGTTTGGCATTGAGGAAAGCGGCGAATTGCCCCTGCGAAAGCAGCATTGAACGGGTAAAGCGCCCATAGTCGAGGCCGGTAATTGATGCCGTCAGCTCCAGTTTATCTTTGACCTTGTCGGCAAGAATTTTCCCGTCGTCGCAGCGCGCCAGCTCAACGCGCGGCGCCTGTAGATTGCCATCCGGCTGGTTGCGGGCGCGGTTCTGGCTCCAGAAGGCGCGATAGGCGGTGCCCCGGACCTCAAATTCAACTTCCGCCAGGCACTCGGCGGTGTCGCGGGTCATCAGATCGTTTTGCGATTGCGATACGCTGCTCAGGCGCGGCGTTTCGTGGTACAGCGCGAGACAGATAGCATCTAACAGGGTGGTTTTCCCGGCGCCGGTCGGCCCGGTAATCGCGAATAACCCATTGCTGGCGAACGGTTCAGCGGTAAAGTCGATTTTCCATTCGCCTTTCAGCGAGTTAAGGTTTTTCAGGCGTAGGCTCAGGATTCTCACAGGCGTTCCTCACCGTTCAGGCTATGCAGCGTTTCCGTAAACAGTTGCTCCAGCCGCTGTTGCTGCGGAGCATCAAGGGTTTCCAGCGCCAGGCGGCGGGCAAACACCTCTTCGACCTGCAGTTCGCTCAGCGTTTCCATCTGAACGCCGGCCAGAATGCGTTCACGCTGGGCGCGACTGCGGCGCACCAGCAACACTTCCACCGGCAGCGATTCGGTCTGCTGCTGAATTTTTCTTTGGATATCGTGCAGGTATTCATCGCTGGTGATTTCGATATCCAGCCATACCGGCGGCTGCTGCGCGCTATCCTGCCACTGCTGAAGCTGTTCGGTGATGCTGGCGAAATCGCCTTTCAGTACCGCCAGAGGCTGGGTGATCGGCACCGTTAGCGGGGTGACTTCACTGAGCTTGCCCTCGCTGAATGAGACCAGATTAACGCTTTTGTTTTTTCCGGTTTCATCAAAACTCAGCGGCAGCGGCGAACCGCTGTAGCGAATATGCTCGCAGCCGCCAACCAACTGGGCGCGATGAATATGGCCGAGCGCGATGTAATCGGCGGGCGGGAAGCGGTTGGCCGGGAAGGCGTCGAGGGTGCCGATATAGATTTCACGGACCGCGTCGCTTTTGCTGGCGCCGACGGTGGTGAGGTGGCCGCTGGCAATAATCGGTAGTGCCCGTTCGCCGCGCAGATCGCAGGCCTGCTGATATTGCTGCTGATAGTAGTCGCTGATGGCGGTGAGCAACTGCTGCTGTTTTTCGCCGCTGGAGTGGCCAGCCTGGCTGACCACCAGTTCGCGCGGCCGCAAAAACGGCACCGGGCAGAAGACCGCGCCGGGCGCGCCGTCGCGCCGCGGCAAGATAAAGGGCGCGTGGCCGGCGTTGGCGACCACGGTGGTTTTCAGGAAGGCGAGTATTTCGCGCGACTCGTTTAACGTCGCCACCGAATCGTGGTTGCCCGCCAGCACCACCAACTGGCAGCCGGTTTGCTGCAGTTGAACGACAAAACGGTTATACAGTTCGCGGGCGTAGCTCGGCGGAGAGCCGGTATCAAAAATATCGCCAGCGACGATAATGGCATCCACCTCGTGTTCCTGCGCGCGCGCCAGCAGCCAGTCGAGAAAGGCGGCGTGTTCGTCCGCGCGGCTTTTGCTATAGAAGTTCTGGCCGAGGTGCCAGTCGGAGGTATGAAGGATGCGCATAAAAATTCCGTTGCGATAAAAGCCAGGCGGTCATTATAACGTTGATCCCGCCGCCCGTATTCCTTTTGCCATATTACCGCGAGACAGGATGCGTTAAGTGCGTGTCATCATTCAAAATCCGCATTCATCAGACGGTCATTTTTTCATAAATCTGTCACAAATCTGACGCATAATGGCCGCGCACTTCTATACTGATGGCTAAAAAACACAGGGTAAATAATGGCGAGAAGAATTCTGGTCGTTGAAGATGAAGCTCCAATCCGCGAAATGGTCTGCTTTGTTCTGGAGCAAAACGGCTTTCAGCCCGTCGAGGCGGAAGATTTTGACAGTGCGGTGAATCAACTCAATGAACCCTGGCCCGATTTGATTCTCCTTGACTGGATGTTGCCGGGCGGATCGGGGCTACAGTTTATTAAACAGCTTAAGCGCGAAGCGATGACCCGCGATATTCCGGTGGTGATGCTGACGGCGCGCGGCGAAGAAGAAGATCGCGTTCGCGGTCTGGAAACCGGTGCGGATGATTACATTACCAAACCGTTTTCGCCGAAGGAGCTGGTGGCGCGAATTAAGGCGGTGATGCGGCGTATTTCGCCAATGGCGGTCGAAGAGGTGATTGAGATGCAGGGGCTGAGCCTGGATCCCTCCTCGCATCGCGTCATGACCGGTGAAAACCCGCTGGATATGGGGCCGACCGAGTTTAAATTATTACACTTCTTTATGACCCACCCGGAACGCGTATACAGCCGTGAACAGCTGCTGAATCACGTTTGGGGAACCAACGTTTACGTTGAAGACCGGACTGTGGATGTGCATATTCGCCGCCTGCGCAAAGCGCTGGAACATAGCGGCCATGACCGGATGGTACAGACGGTTCGCGGCACGGGATATCGTTTCTCCGCCCGTTTCTGAATTTTGACAGGAGTGTGACCCGTGCTGGAACGGCTGTCATGGAAAAGGCTGGCGCTTGAGCTTTTCTTATGTTGTATCCCGGCCCTGATCCTCGGGGCGTTTTTCGGTCATCTGCCGTGGTTTTTACTGGCGGCGGTGACCGGATTGCTTATTTGGCATTTCTGGAATTTGTTACGTCTGTCGTGGTGGCTGTGGGTCGATCGCAGTATGACGCCGCCGCCGGGAAGCGGCAGTTGGGAACCGCTGCTGTATGGTCTGCATCAAATGCAGATGCGTAATAAAAAACGTCGCCGCGAGCTGGGGAGCCTCATCAAGCGCTTTCGCAGCGGGGCGGAATCCTTACCCGATGCGGTGGTGCTGACCACCGAAGAGGGCGCCATCTTCTGGTGTAACGGCC
Source organism: Klebsiella sp. CN_Kp088 (assembly GCF_040064335.1). Classification (NCBI taxonomy): domain Bacteria; kingdom Pseudomonadati; phylum Pseudomonadota; class Gammaproteobacteria; order Enterobacterales; family Enterobacteriaceae; genus Klebsiella; species Klebsiella sp. CN_Kp088. The sequence continues at coordinate 120,314 of NZ_JBEAIQ010000014.1, forward strand.
TGGCGCAACAAATCCTTAATCTACGCTGGCCGGACGATAGCGGGCAGAATATCCTCAACCTGCTGCGCTACCCAGAGTTTGCTAACTATCTGAAAAACCGTGATTTCACCAAGCCCCTTAATCTGGTGCTCAATAACGCCCGTCATCTGGAAATTCGCGTGATGCCTTATAGCGATAAACAGTGGTTGATGGTGGCGCGCGATGTCACGCAAATGCACCAGTTGGAAGGCGCGCGGCGCAACTTTTTCGCCAACGTCAGCCACGAGCTGCGCACGCCGCTCACCGTACTGCAGGGTTATCTCGAGATGATGCAGGAGCAGGTGCTGGAAGGGCCGACGCGGGAAAAAGCGCTGCATACCATGCGTGAGCAAACGCAGCGGATGGAAGGGTTGGTGAAGCAGTTGCTGACGCTCTCGCGTATTGAAGCCGCGCCGGTGCTGGCGATGAATGATAAAATCGACGTCCCGATGATGCTGCGGGTGGTTGAGCGCGAGGCGCAAACCCTCAGCCAGGGTAAGCATCAGCTGCACTTTAGCGTCGATGAAACGCTCCAGGTGATGGGCAACGAAGAGCAGTTGCGCAGCGCGATTTCCAATCTGGTGTACAACGCCGTTAACCATACGCCAGCGGGAACTGAGATTCACGTCAGCTGGCAGCGGGCGCCACACGGCGCGCTGTTCAGCGTTGAAGACAACGGTCCGGGCATTGCGCCTGAACATTTACCCCGGCTAACCGAGCGGTTCTACCGCGTCGACAAGGCGCGCTCCCGGCAAACCGGCGGCAGCGGTTTAGGGCTGGCTATCGTGAAACATGCGGTTAGCCATCACGAAAGCCGGCTGGAAATCGAAAGTACGGTCGGGAAGGGAACGCGCTTTAGCTTCCTGCTGCCGGAACGTTTAATTGCCAAAAATGTCGCCTGACGCGGCGTCTGTCAGCTTTCCTTGCCAATGACCAGCTTCGGCTGGTCATTTTCATTTGCAGTCAACTTTTCGTTGCGTATTAAACGAACGCCTGGTTATTTATTGTTCGCATGATTAGCCACGCGTTTTGCGTCGTTATGGTCAATTAATCCAGGTTCAAAATCATAGTTAGCATAATCATCTGGTTTTACGATCCCACCTTGCTTTAAAACGTTATAAGCGTTTAAATTGCCCCCTATGCAGTCCCGGTAAGACTGCTTTTGCGTGGTAATTCAAAAAACAATTCTTTTCCACGCCGCTTCGAGAGCATATCTCGCTGAGTTTACAGGCAATGGCCGCTGTATCATCCCGAAAGGAAGGCACGGTATTTTTCCGTTTTTTACAACACCACATCCACAGGCAGTAATGAATTTATGACCCATCAGTTAAAATCTCGCGACATCATCGCGCTGGGCTTTATGACCTTCGCGCTGTTCGTTGGCGCAGGCAACATTATCTTCCCTCCGATGGTTGGCTTACAGGCCGGCGAACACGTCTGGACCGCAGCCATTGGCTTCCTGATTACCGCCGTGGGTTTGCCGGTGCTAACGGTAGTCGCGTTGGCGAAAGTCGGCGGCGGCGTTGAGCGTCTGAGCTCGCCAATCGGCAAAGTTGCGGGCATTCTGCTGGCCGTGGTGTGCTACCTGGCGGTTGGGCCGCTGTTCGCGACCCCGCGTACCGCCACCGTTTCATTTGAAGTGGGGATTGCTCCGCTGACCGGCGACGGCGCGCTGCCGCTGCTTATCTATAGCGTTATCTATTTCGCGCTGGTGATCCTGGTTTCCCTCTATCCGGGCAAACTGCTGGATACCGTCGGCAATTTCCTGGCGCCGCTGAAAATTATCGCCCTGGTCGTGCTCGCGGTGGCCGCGGTTATCTGGCCGGCTGGCCCGATTAGCGACGCGATGGAAGCCTATCGTACCGCGCCGTTCTCTAATGGTTTCGTCAATGGCTATCTGACCATGGACACGCTGGGGGCGATGGTCTTCGGTATCGTTATCGTCAATGCCGCGCGTTCCCGCGGCGTTAGCGAAGCCCGATTGCTGACTCGCTACACCGTCTGGGCTGGTCTGATGGCCGGCGTGGGCCTGACGCTGCTGTACCTGGCGCTGTTCCGCCTGGGTTCCGATAGCGCGACGCTGGTCGATCAGTCGGCAAACGGCGCGGCTATTCTGCACTCCTACGTGCAGCATACCTTCGGCGGCGCGGGCAGCTTCCTGCTGGCGGCATTGATATTTATCGCCTGTCTGGTCACCGCGGTTGGCCTGACCTGCGCCTGCGCTGAGTTCTTCGCGCAGTATCTGCCGCTGTCGTATCGTTCGCTGGTGTTTATTCTCGGCCTGTTCTCCATGGCGGTTTCTAACCTGGGGCTCAGCCATCTGATTCAGATCTCGATTCCGGTGTTAACCGCTATTTATCCGCCGTGTATCGCACTGGTGGTATTAAGCTTTACCCGCGGTTGGTGGCATAATTCCTCCCGCGTTATCGCGCCGGCAATGTTTATCAGCCTGATGTTTGGTATCATTGACGGTGTTAAAGCATCGGCGTTCGCAGATATCCTGCCGCAATGGACCGCGAGCCTGCCGCTGGCAGCGCAAGGTCTGGCATGGTTGCTGCCAACCGCGGTGATGGCTGTGCTGGCCGCGATCATCGATCGCGCAGCGGGTAGCCCGGTGGTCTCAAAAGCCCACTAACCGACGCTTTACGCAGGTGTTTAACCACGGGACTTAAGGTCCCGTGGTTTTTTGTTTTTTTGGTCATTCCCTTTTGCGTTTTGCCCCCGCAAAGCACAAACGAGAAAAACGGCATGGAACACGATGGAAAGTAGTAACAAGCTTAAGCGCGGGCTAAGTACCCGGCACATTCGCTTTATGGCCCTTGGTTCCGCTATTGGTACCGGCCTGTTCTATGGTTCGGCAGACGCCATTAAAATGGCGGGGCCGAGCGTATTGTTGGCATACATTATCGGCGGCGTGGCGGCGTATATCATCATGCGCGCGCTGGGCGAAATGTCGGTGCATAACCCTTCCGCCAGCTCTTTCTCGCGTTATGCGCAGGAGAACCTCGGCGGGCTGGCCGGCTATATCACCGGCTGGACCTATTGTTTTGAAATCCTGATCGTCGCGATTGCCGACGTGACCGCCTTCGGTATCTATATGGGCGTCTGGTTCCCGGCGGTGCCGCACTGGATATGGGTACTAAGCGTGGTGCTGATTATCTGCGCCGTCAATCTGATGAGCGTGAAGGTGTTCGGCGAACTGGAGTTCTGGTTCTCATTCTTTAAAGTCGCCACGATTATCATCATGATCCTTGCCGGTTTCGGCATCATCATCTGGGGTATCGGCAACGGCGGTCAGCCAACCGGTATTCATAACTTATGGAGTAACGGCGGCTTCTTCAGTAACGGCTGGCTGGGGATGGTGATGTCGCTGCAGATGGTGATGTTCGCCTACGGCGGAATTGAGATTATCGGTATCACCGCCGGTGAAGCGAAGGATCCGGAAAAATCCATTCCGCGGGCGATTAATTCGGTGCCGATGCGTATCCTGGTGTTCTACGTGGGGACGCTGTTCGTCATTATGTCTATCTATCCCTGGAACCTGGTGGGTACTAACGGCAGCCCGTTCGTGTTGACCTTCCAGCATATGGGAATTACCTTTGCCGCCGGCATCCTGAACTTCGTGGTGTTAACCGCCTCGCTATCGGCGATTAACAGCGACGTATTCGGCGTTGGCCGTATGCTGCACGGAATGGCCGAGCAGGGGAGCGCGCCGAAAGTGTTCGCCAAAACGTCGCGTCGCGGTACGCCGTGGGTGACGGTGCTGGTGATGACCGTGGCGCTGCTGTTTGCGGTCTATCTCAACTACATCATGCCGGAAAACGTCTTCCTGGTAATTGCTTCGCTGGCGACCTTCGCCACGGTGTGGGTGTGGATTATGATCCTGCTGTCGCAAATCGCTTTCCGTCGCCGCCTGTCGCCGGAAGAGGTGAAAGCGCTGAAGTTTAAAGTACCGGGCGGCGTGGCTACCACCGTGGTCGGCCTGCTGTTCCTGGTCTTTATCATCGCGCTTATCGGCTACCATCCGGATACCCGCATTTCGCTGTACGTCGGCTTTGCGTGGATCGTGCTGCTGCTGGTTGGCTGGAAAATTAAGACCCGCCGCGATCGCCAGTTAGCGCAGGCGCAGTAATTCTCCACTCTTCCGGGTCCGGCTTTGCCGCGGCCCGGAAAAATCACATCCTCCTCCTTTCTCCTCCCCCAATTATTCTATTGATGATGAGTTATACGCCTGTTCACTGTGGCAAGGTGTGGCCATCACGCAAAAAGAGGAATGATGATGTTGAAGGCCTGGCACCTGCCGGTTGCTCCTTTTATTAAAGAGCAGCAGGAACGACTCGTTATCACATTGTGGCTAAGCGGCGAAACAATGCCGCAGCGAATTACGCTGCGCGCGGAAGAAGACAATGAAGAGCTGTCGTTGCCCATGCAGCGCCTGCGCCAATCCCCACACGCCGATGTCGTCGCCTGGCGTGGAGAGATAAACCTGATGAACGGCCAGCCGCGCCGCCGCTATAGCTTTAAGCTGCTGTGGGCGGACCGTCAGTTGTGGTTTACACCGCAGGGATTCCAGCGTTTCCCGCCCGCGAGGCTGGAGCAGTTTGCGGTTGATGTGCCGGATAGCGGCCCGCAGTGGGTCGCCGATCAGGTCTTTTATCAAATTTTCCCCGATCGTTTCGCCCGTAGCGAGGCGCGAGAAGCCGGGCAGGACGAGGTTTATTACCACCATGCGGCCGGCCAGGATATTGTGCTAAAAGCGTGGGATGAGCCGTTAACCGGCGAGGCGGGCGGTTCGACCTTTTATGGCGGCGACCTCGACGGTATTAGCGAGAAGCTTCCTTATCTGAAGCAGCTTGGCGTGACCGCGCTGTATCTCAATCCGGTATTCGTCGCGCCCAGCGTACATAAATACGATACCGCTGATTATCGCCGTGTCGATCCGCAGTTCGGTGGCGATGCCGCGCTGCTGCGCCTGCGCCACAATACGCAGCGTGAAGGGATGCGCCTGATCCTCGACGGCGTGTTTAACCATACCGGTGACTCGCACCCGTGGTTCGATCGCCACCAGCAGGCGAGCAACGGCGCCTGCCATCAGCCGGATTCACCGTGGCGTGAGTGGTTTAATTTTTCCCCGGACGGGGTGGCGCATAACTGGCTGGGTTACGCCAGTCTGCCAAAACTTGACTACCGTTCATCGAGCCTGGTTAACGAAATCTATGCGGGTGAAGACAGCGTGGTGCGCCACTGGTTAAAAGCGCCGTGGAGTATGGACGGCTGGCGGCTGGACGTGGTGCATATGCTGGGCGAGGATGGCGGCGCGCGTAATAACCTGCGTCATATTGCTGGTATCACCCAGGCGGCGAAGCGGGAGCAGCCGGAGGCTTTTGTATTCGGCGAACATTTTGGCGATGCGCGCCAGTGGCTGCAGGCTGATGCCGAAGACGCGGCGATGAACTATCGTGGTTTTACCTTCCCGCTGTGGGGGTTCCTCGCCAATACCGATATTTCCTACGATCCGCAGCACATCGATGCGCAAACTTGTATGGCGTGGATGGACAACTATCGCGCCGGGCTGTCGCATCAGCAGCAATTGCGGATGTTTAACCAACTGGACAGCCACGATACCGCGCGTTTTAAATCCTTGCTGGGTAAGGATGTGGCGCGACTGCCGCTGGCGGTGGTCTGGCTGTTCTGTTGGCCGGGCGTTCCGTGTATTTACTATGGTGACGAAGTCGGCGTCGATGGCAACAACGATCCCTTCTGCCGTAAACCCTTCCCATGGGATCCGGCGCTGCAGGATGAAAACTTGTTGGCGTTATATAAGCGTATGACCACCTTGCGTAAGGGGCATCAGGCGCTGCGCTATGGCGGCTGCCAGGTCATCTATGCGGAAGATAACGTGGTGGTCTTTGTTCGCGTTTACAAACAGCAGCGGGTGCTGGTGGCGATAAACCGCGGTCATGCCTGCGAGGTGGTAATCGACGCATCGCCTTTGCTGGAGGGGAAAACGTGGCAGCGAAAAGAAGGCACGGGCGACATGCACAATGATGTGCTGAGTTTGCCCGCGATTTCCGCAAGCGTCTGGTGTAGCCGTTAACGGTAGAGCTGGCTCAGACAGCTGTCTTCGAGAATAGCCTCTCGCCACCAGCGCTGAGCCAGACCGTTATTGCCGCTACGCCAGGCCATATAGGTTATATCTTTCTCACGGCTCGAAATCACCGGTTTCTCCAGCAACTCACCGCTCTCCAGCCACGGGAGGGCGATGTGGCGGGGAAGGAATCCGCATCCCAAACCGGCGCGCAGGAGCGCGACTTTGGTGGCGAAATCATCTACCCGGATTTGCTCCTGCTCATCGAGCAGGTTGCTGTTCAGTGGATGACAGTAGCGGGCGCTATCGCTAATAACCACCGCGCGATGCAGGCTGAGTTGTTTGTTGGTCAGTGGCTGGGTTGTTGCCGCCAGCGGGTGGCCGGGCGCGACAACGAACACGTTGTCCATCGCGCCGAGCATTTTCCACGACCATTCCGCTGAAGTCGGCGGTTCGTTAATCGCCCCAAGAATAATATCCGCGCCGTTGTGAGTCAGCTCTTCCCACGAGCCCGCCAGGGTATGGTGGGTAAAGTTGAGCCGGGTTTGCGGATATTGCGCGTAAAATTTTTCAATCAGCGGCAATAGGGCCTGGAAAGGAAAAGAGTCGTCCAGCGCAATCGCCAGATCCCGCTCCCAGCCGGAACTCAGCAGCTGCGCCTGTTTTTCCAGATCGTTGGCGGCATTGAGCAGCAGGCGCCCCTTTTCCAGCATCATTTTACCGGTATCGGTAAATTTCGCCCGGTGTCCGGAACGATCCAGCAGACTGATGTTTAGATCGTTTTCCAGTTTTTGGATCATATAGCTCAGCGCGGCGGGGGTTTTAAATAGCGACTCCGCCGCCAGCGCGAACGAGCCATGCCTATCCAGAGCATCAAGAATCAAAAGTACATCAAGGTTTAAACGCATTAGTCTCGATCCGCCAGTCTAATAATAACGTTGTTTTACCGAAGGCCGATGTTCAATTCCAGTGAATAAATTAGAACAGTTCCCATTAATTTTTTGATTAGTCTTTTTTTAATTATTCAAACGGTCACTATTTTTACTCAAGTGAATTAAAACGGAAAGATTTCTTTAATAACTCGTTAGAAATTACTGACTATACTCATCATGCGTTATTGGCCACAATCAGCACAGCACAACGGCAGTGTATTATCTTCCTAACTAATTGATTAATAGGATGTGTTATGTCTATTCGTGAACTGATTGATCCGTCTAATTCCACCCTTATTTTTATTGACCACCAGCCGCAAATGGCTTTTGGTGTGGCCAATATCGATCGCCAGACGCTGAAAAATAACACCGTCGCGTTGGCCAAAGCGGGCAAGATTTTTAACGTTCCGGTTATTTATACCTCTGTCGAAACCAAAAGCTTCAGCGGCTATATCTGGCCAGAACTGCTGGCGGTTCATCCTGAAGTGAAACCGATTGAACGTACTTCTATGAACTCCTGGGAAGACACCGGTTTTGTTAATGCGGTGAAAGCCACTGGACGTAAAAAACTGATTATTTCCGCGCTGTGGACTGAAGTGTGCCTGACCTTCCCGGCGCTGATGGCGCTGGAAGAAGGTTATGAAGTGTACGTGGTAACCGATACCTCCGGCGGTACCTCCGTTGACGCTCACGAGCGCGCCATCGACCGTATGGTGCAGGCCGGCGCGGTACCGGTGACCTGGCAGCAGGTCCTGCTGGAGTACCAGCGCGACTGGTCACGTAAAGAGACTTATGACGCGGTGATGGATCTGGTTCGCGAACATAGCGGCGCCTACGGTATGGGCGTGGATTATGCTTATACCATGGTGCACGGCGCGCCGGAACGTAAAGCCTAAAACACTTCATCCTGCAAGCTGCCTCTTTGTTGGCTTCGCTTGCCCGCCCCGTCACTGGCTGATGTCAGCGCTCGAGGGCGGGCAATCTTGCCGCCTCAATGCGGCATGAATGATTTTGTGTATTGTCATTTATGGCTGATGGCGGGAGAAATCCCGTCATTCCCCTGAAGCAAGGAACTCTTAATGGCGCAACAGAAATCAGTGACGCTGGTCATCAGTCATCATCTCGATCCACAAAACGGCCAGCGGTATGAAGCATGGTTGGGCAAAATCATGCCGGTTGCGGCGGAGTTTCCCGGCCATCTTGGCGCCAACGTGATCCGTCCGGCGGCCGGGCAAAATCTCTGGAGCGTGATAATTCGCTTCGACACCATTGAACATCTCTACGCCTGGACGCAGTCGGAAACCCGTCGTGAATTAGTCGCGGAAATCGCGCCGTTTCTCAATGATGGCGATCGTACCGAAATCCGCACCGAACCGGCGTTCTGGTTTACCCCGCCTGCGGCCAATATTCGCCAGCCGCTGCGCTGGAAACAGTTCCTGATAACCCTGCTGGTCATCTTCCCAAGTACCAACCTGGTACCATGGCTGACCGGCATGGCGCTACCGGAGTTACGGGGAAGCTTGTTACTGCATCTGATTAACGATGCCCTGGTGGTCGCGTTGGTGGTCTGGTTGTGGATGCCTATCGTGACCCGTCTGTTTGCCGGTTGGTTGAAAAAAAACTAGCTCAACCAGCTTAAAGGAGTGCGTTATGTCGCAAACTGCCACACTGATTCTGACCCACGGTCAGATTCATACACTCGACCGCGCGAACCCACTGGCGGAAGCCGTGGCCATCGCCGATGGAAAAATTCTCGCGACCGGAAGCCACGATCGAATCATGACGTTCGCCGCCGAGGGGACGCAAATTGTCGATCTTAAAGGCCATACGGTGATCCCAGGTCTTAACGACTCCCACCTGCACCTGATTCGTGGCGGCCTGAACTATAACCTCGAGCTGCGCTGGGAAGGCGTGCCATCGCTGGCGGATGCGCTGCGTATGCTAAAAGATCAGGCCGATCGCACACCGTCGCCGCAGTGGGTGAGGGTGGTCGGCGGCTGGAGCGAATTCCAGTTTGCCGAACGCCGCATGCCGACGCTGGAAGAGCTGAATGAAGCGGCGCCTGACACGCCGGTATTCGTGCTGCATCTGTACGATCGCGCGCTGCTTAACCGCGCGGCGCTGAAAGCCGTTGGCTATACCAAAGAGACGCCGGATCCGGCGGGCGGCGAGATCGTTCGCGATAACAACGGCAACCCGACCGGGATGCTGATCGCCAAACCGAATGCCATGATCCTGTATGCGACGCTGGCCAAAGGACCGAAGCTGCCGCTTGAGCTGCAAGTCAACTCCACGCGCCAGTTTATGCGCGAACTGAACCGTTTAGGATTAACCAGCGCCATCGATGCCGGCGGTGGTTTCCAGAACTACCCGGAAGATTACGAAATTATCGAGCAACTGCACGCCAAAGAGCAGATGACCGTGCGTATCGCCTATAACCTCTTTACCCAGCGGCCGAAGCAGGAGCTGGACGATTTCGAGCGCTGGACCGATATGCTGAAGCCGGGGCAGGGCACCGATTTCTATCGTGCCAACGGCGCAGGTGAAATGCTGGTCTTCTCGGCGGCGGATTTTGAAGATTTCCTGCAGCCGCGGCCGGATCTGCCGCAAGGCATGGAAGATGAGCTGGAGCGGGTGGTGCGTCATCTGGTGGAACACCGCTGGCCTTTCCGTCTGCATGCCACCTACGATGAGTCGATTAGCCGAATGCTGGATGTGTTCGAGAAGGTGAACCGCGATATTCCGTTTAACGGCCTGCACTGGTTCTTCGATCACGCCGAGACCATCACCGAACGTAATATTGAACGCGTGAAGGCGCTAGGCGGCGGTATCGCGGTGCAGCACCGGATGGCTTTCCAGGGCGAGTATTTCGTCGATCGCTACGGCAAAGAGGCGGTGAAACATACGCCGCCGGTGGCGAAAATGCTGGAACTGGACGTACCGGTAGGCTTGGGTACCGATGCGACCCGCGTCGCCAGTTATAACCCGTGGACCGCGCTGTACTGGCTGGTTTCCGGACGTACCGTCGGCGGCATGGCGATGTACGACGATAACAACCGTTTGCCGCGCGACGTCGCCCTTGAGCTATGGACCGCCGGTAGCGCATGGTTCTCCAGCGAGCAGGGTAAAAAAGGACGCATTGAGAAAGGGCAACTGGCTGACCTGGTGGTGCTGTCAAAAGACTACTTCAGCGTTGCGGAAGAGGAAATTAAAGGTATTGAGTCGGTATTGACCATCGTTGATGGCAAGGTGGTGTACGCGGCCGGCCATTTCTCGCCGCTGGCGCCGCCGCCAATTCCGGTATTGCCGGAGTGGTCGCCGGTGGTAAAAGTGCCAGGGCATTATCGCTCGGCGCCGCCTGCGGCCGCGAAGATTGGCGCGGTGGTGCAGATGCACCAGTGCTGCGGCAGCTGCGGCGTGCACGGACATCAGCATGATATTGCGCGCAAGTCGTCGATTCCGGTGGCGGATGAGCAGGCTTTCTGGGGCGTATTAGGCTGTTCTTGCTTCGCGTTCTGATACTTTTGCCCGGTGGCGCTGCGCTTACCGGGCTCACAGCGAATATAACAGGCACAAAAAAGGCTCGCATTTGCGAGCCTTTTTATGGAAACGTCTAGCCGATTACAGGCTGGATACGTTTTCGGTCAGGTATTTAGCTACGCCTTCCGGAGAAGCGGCCATACCTTCTTTTCCTTTTTCCCACTGAGCCGGGCAAACTTCACCGTGCTCTTCGTGGAACTGCAGCGCGTCAACCATACGCAGCATTTCGTCGATGTTACGGCCCAGCGGCAGGTCGTTAACAACCTGGTGGCGAACGATGCCGTTAGCGTCGATCAGGAAGGAACCGCGCAGCGCAACGCCTTCGTCCGGATGCTCGATGCCGTAAGCTTTCTGAATTTCACGTTTGATGTCGGCAACCATCGCGTATTTAACCGGGCCAATACCGCCCTGGTCTACCGGGGTGTTACGCCATGCGTTGTGAACGAACTCGGAGTCAAAGGAAACGCCAACCACTTCTACGCCGCGTTTCTGGAATTCTTCGTAGCGCTTGTCGAAAGCGATCAGTTCAGACGGGCAAACGAAAGTGAAATCCATTGGCCAGAAGAACAGGACGGTAGCTTTACCGTTGGTGTGCTGTTTGAAGTTGAATTTCTCAACGATTTCGCCGTTACCTAATACTGCTGCAGCGGTAAAGTCCGGAGCCTGACGAGTAACCAGAACCATATGATTCTCCTGTTATTACTAAGGTTAATTGGAACGCAACGCGGGCCAGTATAGGCAGAGGCGGGCAGGAACTCAATGCGGCGCTGACAATCGATGAGATAGATTTTGCCTATTGATAATTATTCAATAGCGCTTTCAGAATAATCGTTTTGTGAGAAAGCGCAAGGTTTTACAGCGTTCTCTTTTTCGCCTGCTCCATCATTCGCGGATAAAAACGCCAGAATTGCTGCTCCAGTTGCCCATAGTGGTTATCAAGGTCGTACCATGAATCACGCAGCGCATCGAGGCGCGGGCGGCGACTGGCCATACCGTTCAGGACGCGCTGAATGAATTCCATATCCTGATAACGTTCCAGCCAGCGTTCGGACCACATATATTCATTGAGATTAACAAAGCGCGGCGGCGAATCCGGCAGAATTTGCGCTACCTGCGCGTGGGCGTAGCGCACAAACTCGTTTAGCGGCAGATCCGGCGACAGCTGCGCCCAGTGATGCGACAGGAAATGATCCCACATGACGTCGAGGGAAATTGGCGCGACGCGGCGGGTCTCGGGGCGAAACCATTCGCGCGCCGTTTTAACTTCCGCCAGATTGTCGGTCATTACATCTATACGCCGATGCATATAAATGCCGTCAACCACATCCGCAGGATACTCGCCCTGCGGGTTACCGCGGACAAAATCGGCCAGCAGGTTGCCCGGCAGCGAGCTATCCGCAAGATGGGCGAGATGTAAATGCGCGAGAAAATTCATATCGACTTCAATCCTTCACACGGTCATGCCGTTCTTGCTGGTTAATCATGGTATTCCGCTATTATATCCAGCGTTGAATAGGGTAACGGTTGCAGGAAGACCCGCCCGGCACTAGACTACCCGCCTCTTTATTTAGTCTGAGTCATCGTCATGCGCGTTACCGATTTTTCCTTTGAATTACCTGAATCCCTGATTGCTCACTATCCGCAGCCGGAGCGCAGTAGCTGCCGCTTGCTGTCGCTGGACGGGCCGACGGGCGCGCTGACGCACGGTACTTTCACCGATCTGCTCGATAAGCTCAACCCTGGCGATCTGCTGGTCTTTAACAACACCCGGGTGATCCCGGCGCGTCTGTTTGGCCGTAAAGCCAGCGGCGGCAAGATTGAAGTGCTGGTCGAGCGAATGCTGGATGATAAACGTATTCTGGCACATATTCGCGCCTCTAAAGCGCCGAAACCGGGGGCGGAGCTGCTGTTAGGCGATGATGAAAGCATTAACGCCACAATGCTGGCGCGCCACGGCGCACTGTTTGAAGTTGAGTTCAACGATGAGCGCCCGGTGCTCGATATTCTGAACAGCATCGGTCATATGCCGCTGCCGCCGTATATCGACCGCCCGGACGAAGACGCCGATCGCGAGCTGTACCAGACAGTTTACGGCACCAAGCCGGGCGCGGTCGCCGCGCCGACCGCCGGCCTGCATTTTGACGACCCGCTGCTGGAAAAACTGCGCGCTAAAGGCATTGAGATGGCGTTTGTGACGCTGCACGTTGGCGCGGGGACCTTCCAGCCGGTGCGCGTCGACAGCATCGAAGAGCACATCATGCACTCAGAATATGCGGAGGTGCCGCAGGATGTGGTTGATGCGGTTCTGGCGGCGAAAGCGCGCGGTAACCGCGTCATCGCCGTCGGCACCACTTCCGTGCGTTCGCTGGAAAGCGCGGCGCAGGCGGCTAAAAATGGCCTGATTGAGCCGTTCTTTGCCGATACGCAGATCTTTATCTATCCGGGATATCAGTACAAAGTCATCGATGCGCTGGTGACTAACTTCCATCTCCCTGAATCCACACTGATTATGTTGGTCTCCGCTTTCGCTGGCTATCAGCACACCATGAACGCCTATAAGGCTGCGGTAGAACAAAAATATCGCTTTTTTAGCTACGGGGACGCGATGTTTATCACGTACAATCCGCAGGCTATTTCTGAGCGTCCCTAAAAAGGCCGGCACGCCGGCTTTCTGACGCCTTGACGCATTTTTTAGCCACGGAATCATTCCGTGGCGAGTATTTAAACGTCGGACTGTTTTTCTGACGCAGGAGCAATAATGAAATTTGAACTTGATACCACCGATGGCCGCGCGCGTCGCGGCCGTTTGGTGTTTGATCGCGGCGTAGTGGAAACGCCAGCCTTTATGCCCGTTGGTACCTACGGCACCGTCAAAGGGATGACGCCGGAAGAAGTTGAAGCCACCGGCGCGCAAATCATCCTCGGCAACACCTTCCACCTGTGGCTGCGCCCGGGCCAGGAAATCATGAAGCTGCACGGCGATCTGCATGATTTCATGCAGTGGAAAGGGCCGATCCTCACCGATTCCGGCGGCTTCCAGGTCTTCAGCCTTGGCGATATCCGTAAGATCACCGAGCAGGGCGTGCACTTCCGCAATCCGATCAACGGCGATCCGATTTTCCTCGATCCGGAAAAATCGATGGAGATTCAGTACGATCTCGGTTCCGATATCGTAATGATCTTCGACGAATGTACGCCGTACCCGGCAGACTGGGATTACGCTAAGCGTTCGATGGAAATGTCTCTGCGCTGGGCCAAGCGCAGCCGTGACCGTTTCGATGGCCTCGGCAACAAAAACGCGCTCTTTGGCATCATTCAGGGCAGCGTTTACGAAGATTTACGAGATATCTCGGTGAAAGGTCTGGTAGAGATTGGCTTTGATGGCTACGCTGTCGGCGGTTTGGCTGTCGGCGAGCCGAAGGAAGACATGCACCGTATCCTGGAGCACGTTTGCCCGCAGATCCCGGCAGATAAACCGCGATACCTGATGGGCGTCGGGAAACCGGAAGACCTGGTGGAAGGGGTACGTCGCGGCATCGATATGTTTGACTGCGTTATGCCGACGCGCAACGCGCGTAACGGCCATCTGTTTGTGACCGATGGCGTAGTGAAAATCCGCAACGCGAAGCATAAAAGCGATACATCGCCGCTGGATGCCGAGTGCGATTGCTATACGTGTCGCAATTATTCACGTGCTTACTTGCATCATCTTGATCGTTGCAACGAAATATTGGGCGCGCGCCTCAATACCATTCATAACCTGCGCTACTATCAGCGTTTAATGGCTGGTTTACGCAAGGCTATCGAAGAGGGTAAATTAGAGAGCTTCGTGACCGATTTTTACCAACGTCAGGGGCGTTCCGTTCCTCCTTTGAACGTTGATTAATTTTAATAATGAGGGAATTTCAATGAGCTTTTTTATTTCTGATGCGGTAGCAGCAACCGGCGCGCCGGCGCAGGGCAGCCCAATGTCTCTGATTCTGATGCTGGTGGTGTTCGGTCTGATTTTTTACTTCATGATCCTGCGCCCACAGCAGAAACGTACTAAAGAGCACAAGAATCTGATGAACTCCATCGCCAAAGGTGATGAAGTCCTGACTAACGGTGGTCTGGTTGGTCGTGTGACTAAAGTCGCGGAAAACGGCTACATCGCTATCGCGCTGAACGATACCACCGAAGTGGTTATCAAACGTGACTTCGTAGCTGCCGTTCTGCCGAAAGGCACCATGAAGGCGCTGTAATTACCATTTTCCCTAAGGGAACTGCCGTGTTAAACCGTTATCCTTTGTGGAAGTACGTGATGCTGGTCGTCGTGATTATCGTCGGCCTGATTTACGCGCTTCCCAACCTGTATGGTGAGGATCCGGCTGTTCAAATCACTGGCGCGCGCGGCGTCGCCGCCAGTGAGCAAACGCTGATCCAGGTCCAGAAAACTTTACAAGAAGAAAAAATCACCGCGAAGTCTGTGGCACTGGAAGAGGGCGCAATTCTTGCGCGCTTCGACACCACCGACACTCAGCTGCGAGCGCGTGAAGCGCTGGTTAACCTGCTGGGTGACAAATACGTCGTGGCGCTAAACCTTGCTCCTGCTACCCCGCGCTGGCTGGCGGCGATGTATGCCGAGCCGATGAAGCTGGGTCTTGACCTACGCGGCGGCGTGCACTTCCTGATGGAAGTAGACATGGACACCGCATTAGGCAAACTGCAGGAACAAAACATCGATAGCCTGCGCAGCGAGCTGCGTGACAAAGGCATTCCTTACTCCACCGTGCGTAAGGAAGACAACTACGGTCTGAGCATCGTCTTCCGCGACAGCGCGGCGCGCGACCAGGCTATCTCTTATCTCAGCCCGCGCCATCGCGATCTGGTTATTTCAAGCCAGGGGAACAATGCGCTGAAAGCGGTGATGACCGACGAACGTCTGAAAGAAGCCCGTGAATACGCCGTTCAGCAGAACATCAACATTCTGCGTAACCGTGTAAACCAGCTCGGCGTGGCCGAACCGCTGGTGCAGCGTCAGGGTTCCGACCGTATCGTGGTTGAACTGCCGGGTATCCAGGATACCGCGCGTGCGAAGGAAATCCTTGGCGCGACCGCGACGCTGGAATTCCGTCTGGTGAACACCAACGTCGATCAGTCCGCAGCCGCTTCTGGCCGCGTACCGGGCGATTCGGAAGTGAAAGATACCCGTGAAGGCCGTCCGGTGGTGCTGTATAAGCGCGTGATCCTGACCGGCGATCATATCACTGACTCCACTTCCAGCATGGACGAGTACAACCAGCCGCAGGTTAACATCTCGCTCGATAGCGCGGGTGGCAACATCATGTCTAACTTCACCAAGGACAATATCGGTAAACCGATGGCGACCCTGTTCGTGGAGTACAAAGACAGCGGTAAGAAAGATGCCAACGGTCGCGCTATCCTTGCGAAAGAGGAAGAGGTGATTAACATCGCCAATATCCAGTCTCGCCTTGGCAATAGCTTCCGTATCACCGGTATCAGCAACCCGACCGAAGCGCGTCAGCTTTCTCTGCTGCTGCGTGCGGGCGCCCTGATTGCGCCGATTCAGATCGTTGAAGAGCGTACTATCGGCCCAACTCTGGGTATGCAGAACATCAAGCAGGGCCTGGAAGCGTGTCTGGCCGGTCTGGTGGTCTCTATCCTGTTCATGATCTTCTTCTATAAGAAGTTCGGCCTGATTGCGACTTCCGCGCTGATTGCTAACCTGGTGCTGATTGTCGGCATTATGTCCCTGATTCCTGGGGCAACGCTGACCATGCCGGGTATCGCGGGTATCGTCTTAACCCTTGCGGTGGCGGTCGATGCTAACGTACTGATTAACGAGCGTATCAAAGAAGAGCTGAGCAACGGACGTACCGTTCAGCAGGCGATTGACGAAGGTTATAAGGGCGCATTTAGCTCTATCTTCGACGCCAACGTGACGACGCTAATTAAGGTTATCATCCTGTACGCGGTCGGTACCGGTGCCATTAAAGGGTTTGCGATTACTACCGGTATCGGTATCGCGACCTCAATGTTTACCGCTATCGTCGGCACCCGTGCCATCGTGAACCTGCTGTACGGCGGCAAGCGCGTTAAAAAGCTGTCTATCTGAGGAGTGCGTTGTGGCACAGGAATATACTGTTGAACAATTGAACCACGGCCGTAAAGTCTGGGACTTTATGCGCTGGGACTACTGGGCCTTCGGCATTTCAGGTTTTCTGCTGATTGTGTCGATCGCCATCATCGGCGTCCGCGGGTTTAACTGGGGTCTCGATTTCACCGGCGGTACGGTGATTGAAATTACCCTCGAAAAACCGGTTGATATGGACCAGCTGCGCGATTCGCTGCAGAAAGCGGGCTTTGAGGAGCCGCAGTTGCAGAACTTCGGCAGCAGCCGCGACATCATGGTGCGTATGCCGCCGGTACACGATGCCAACGGCAGCCAGGAGCTGGGCAGCAAAGTCGTTAACGTGATTAACGAATCGACCAGCCAAAGCGCGACGGTGAAACGTATTGAGTTCGTTGGCCCGAGCGTGGGCGCGGACCTTGCGCAAACCGGCGCTCTGGCGCTGATTGCGGCGCTGGTGTGTATCCTTATCTATGTCGGCTTCCGCTTTGAATGGCGACTGGCGGCAGGGGTCGTTATTGCACTGGCGCACGACGTAGTCATTACCATGGGCGTGCTGTCGTTGTTCCACATCGAGATTGACCTGACCATCGTCGCATCACTGATGTCGGTAATTGGTTACTCGTTGAACGATAGTATCGTGGTGTCGGACCGTATCCGTGAAAACTTCCGTAAGATCCGTCGCGGTACGCCGTACGAAATCTTTAACGTGTCGTTGACCCAGACGCTGCACCGTACCTTGATCACCTCCGGTACCACCCTGATGGTGATCCTGATGCTGTTCCTCTTCGGCGGCCCGATTCTGGAAGGCTTCTCGCTGACCATGCTGATCGGTGTATCCATCGGTACGGCTTCTTCTATCTACGTCGCGTCCGCGCTGGCGTTGAAACTGGGCATGAAGCGCGAGCATCTGATCCAGCAGAAGGTCGAAAAAGAAGGGGCGGATCAGCCGTCCATTCTGCCGTAATTTGGTTCAGTTGATATAAAGCAATCCCGGCCTTGTGGCCGGGATTTTTTTTGCCCGCCAGAAACCTGCTGACAGTATGCTGTCAGGAGGCCTCTCGTACACTGCTTCTGAACTCACTAACGAGCAGGAGGAAGTATGAACAACGTGATTAACTGGTTTGAAATTCCGGTCGCTGATATGGATCGCGCCGTCGCGTTTTATGAGCCGGTAATGCAGGTGACGCTGCGTCGTGAAACCATGGATTGTGCGGACCTGGCCGTCTTCCCGCATCAGGATCCGGCCCCCGGCGGCGCGTTAGCTAAATTTGATGGTATCGCGCCATCGCCGCAGGGCGCTATTATTTATCTGCACACCGACAACCTTGCCGCCACACTGGATCGCGTCGCCTCGGCGGGCGGATTGTGCGTGTTTGGCCCGCTGGCGCTGCCGAATGATATTGGCACCATCGCCCTGTTTACCGACAGCGAAGGTAACCGCGTAGGTTTGCATCAACCGGCTTAACCTGACTATTTAGCGAAACGAGAAATGACCCGACGCGCCGACCGTTTATTTCAGATTGTACAGATCCTGCGCGGCAGGCGGCTAACCACCGCGGCGCTGCTGGCGGAGCGGTTGGGCGTGTCGGAGCGAACCGTCTATCGCGATATCCGCGACCTCTCGCTCTCCGGTGTACCGGTTGAGGGCGAGGCCGGGAGCGGTTATCGTCTGCTGGCGGGCTATGATCTGCCGCCGCTGATGCTGACCAGCAAAGAATCCGAAGCGCTAATCGCCGCGATTCGACTACTGAAGACCTGGGGCGGAGATGCGCTTTCGCAGTCGTTGGAGTCAGCTCAGGAAAAAATGCTGGCGATTTTGCCGGAAGACCGGCGGCGCAAAGCGGAGCAGACCCGGCTGTTTGCCCCTGACTTTGGCGCGCATCGTTATGCTAAAACCCATTTTGACGTTATCCATCAGGCCGTATCCAATCAGCAGGTGTTGCAGCTTCACTATCAGGATGAATCCGGTCAGGTAACGCGGCGTGAAGTGCTGCCGCTGGGGCTATTTTTCTGGGGGGAGCGTTGGCTGCTGGTGGCCTGGTGCGAACTGCGCAGTGATTATCGTAACTTTCGTCTCGATCGTTGTCTGGAGGTGAAGGTGATCGAACGTCGTTTCAGCGAGTGCGCCGACCGTTCACTGAGCGATTTCTTACGTAAGGTGAGATGTGAGGAGCGATAAAAAAACGCCCGGTAAGCGTAAAACGCGTCCCGGGCGCTGTCTTGCTGTATCAGCAATTAGAAGTTGTAACCGACAACGAAGTAGCCACCCCAGCCGGTAGAGCGAACGCTGAAGTCGCCGTCGCCGAAGTTCAGCTTAGCATCATCAGCCCACTGGCCGCCGTTATGGAAGTAACGCGCGACGATAGAGTAGTGCCAGTGCGCATAGTTCAGCGCCAGGATGTGGCTGGACGCGATAGAGTTGCTGGTACGCGCGTGCTTACCGTTCATATCGTAGAAGTTGTCGTCGCCAAGGTCAGAACCCCAGTCGAAGTTGGTGAAGCCAATATAGCTCAGCGAACCGCCCCACAGGTCGGTCAGCGGAACGAAGTATTTCACCTTGAAGCGGTAGCCGTCCCACTCGTTTTCGTTAGAGGCGCCGTAGTTCTGCCACTGGTATTTAGCATAGATATTCAGCGACAGGCTCATCGGCAGACCGGTATCGATGTCGGTACCAAGACCCATATACCAGGTGCTCTGCTCCTGAGAGTCGTTGCGGCCCATATCGTAGATATAGTTGTTCGCGAAGTACCACTCTTTGAACGGCCCGAAGCTCAGGTCGGTGTTGGTCAGCTTGTCGATAGAGAAACGCGGTTCGATCTCCATAAACAGCGGGGAGCCTTTGTTCCAGATACCTTTCGCCGTGCTGTTGCCGCCGAAGAAGACCGGCGCATCAATATAGCCGTAGAAATCAAACCAATCTTTTTTAGCAAACGCTTCGTATTCCAGATAGGTATCGTTACGGATCTGCGGTCCAAAACGAGTGTGGTAGCTACCGACCACGTTCACACTCTGGTGCCACCAATCAGACAGGTACTGCGGTTTTTCAGTTTCTGCCGCGCCAGCGGTGAAAGAAGCGGAAAGCGCCACAACAGCGCTCGCTGCCAGTAATGTTTTTTTCATGTTGATGCCACTGTTTAAATTAAGCCAAAAGGCGTTAAGAAAATTGCCGAAGCGTTGCTAAATATTTCGTCTTTCTGTGGGGGTCTATTATAGAAATCATTGCTCACAAAAATACGTGTTGTTTCACATAACCAGAACATGCGTAATCGATTGCGTTCACGATTCTATGCATTTCTTGACAAAATGCTACTGAAAATCGCCTTCAGGAGCGATTTCTAATGAACTCTTATGAAAAGTTGTAAATGGATAACTTCGATAGATGAAAAGCGGGCGCCGGGCCGTTTTGCCCGGCGTGAGCGCTTACTGCGCGCTGGCGGGTTGGATATCGTGGATACGAATAAAGCCGACTTTATCAGGCGTCACATTCAGGCGCAGCGGGATATCCACATCGCTAGGCGCCAGGATGCTGGCCGGGGCGCTAATCAGCTGATCCTGGACGTTGACTTCCTGATAGCTGTGGGTGGTGCCGGTAATCTGTCCGGAAGCGACGGTCGCGGTGAAGGCCGGGAGCGGATCGTTAGACTCGCCCTGGATGCGTAAGGTCAGGCGCGAACCGTCGCCATCTGGCGTAATGCTACCCACTGACATGCGCAGGGTGCCGATCTGGCTCTCCAGCCGCGCGGGGGTTTTGGCCTCCGGCAGCAGATAAACGCCGCGGGTTGATTTAGCATTCAGTGCGTTTTGCTGGGTGATTTTTATCGTTTGCTGATTCAGTTGGGTCATCTCTTTGCTCAGCGTACTGACGCTCTCGTTCATCTGACGAACTTCGCTTTGCTGGGCGCAGGCGGTAAGGGTGAACAGGCTGCCGATGATAGCCAGTTGTAGGTAACGTCTTGTCATGGTCAGGATTCCGTTTACAGAGGATGATTAATGGTAGCTAAACTGAATTGACCTACCATAGATCCTTTGTCTCAAAAGCTCTTTCTTTGTAGTCCGCTGACTTCAGGGTAAACTATCCTTCAGATTAACTACCTGTCAGGACGCGCCATGCATTGCCCTTTCTGTTTCGCCGTGGATACCAAAGTCATCGATTCTCGCCTGGTCGGCGAAGGCTCCTCCGTGCGTCGTCGTCGGCAGTGTCTGGTCTGCAATGAACGCTTTACCACTTTTGAAGTGGCTGAGCTGGTAATGCCGCGGGTGGTAAAAAGCAACGACGTGCGCGAACCTTTCAACGAAGACAAGCTGCGTAGCGGGATGTTGAAAGCGCTTGAAAAGCGCCCGGTCAGCGCCGATGACGTCGAAATGGCGGTAAATCACATTAAAACCCATCTGCGCGGCACCGGTGAGCGTGAAGTCGCGAGTAAAATGATCGGTAATCTGGTGATGGAGCAACTGAAGAAGCTCGATAAGGTCGCCTATATTCGCTTCGCTTCCGTCTATCGCAGTTTCGAAGATATTAAAGAGTTCGGCGAAGAAATCGCCCGTTTACAGGACTAAGCCATGCAGGACGAAATGTACATGGCGCGAGCGCTGAAGCTTGCCGCGCGCGGACGCTTTACTACCCATCCTAATCCCAACGTCGGCTGTGTGATTGTAAAAGACGGCGAGATCGTCGGCGAGGGCTTCCACTATCGGGCCGGCGAGCCGCACGCCGAAGTGCACGCGCTGCGTATGGCCGGCGATAAAGCCAAAGGCGCGACCGCCTACGTCACCCTGGAGCCCTGTAGCCACCATGGTCGCACGCCGCCGTGCTGCGACGCGCTGATCGCCGCAGGCGTGGCTCGCGTGGTAGCGGCAATGCAGGACCCGAATCCACAGGTGGCCGGTCGCGGCCTGTACCGCCTGCAGCAGGCCGGCATTGACGTCAGCCATGGGCTGATGATGAATGAAGCGGAAGCGCTGAATAAAGGTTTTCTCAAGCGGATGCGCACCGGTTTTCCGTGGATCCAGCTGAAGATGGGCGCTTCGCTTGATGGCCGTACGGCGATGGCCAGCGGTGAAAGTCAGTGGATCACCTCGCCACAGGCGCGACGCGACGTGCAGCGCCTGCGCGCGCAGAGCCACGCTATTCTCACCAGCAGCGCGACCGTGCTGGCGGACGATCCGGCGCTGACCGTGCGCTGGCAGGAGCTGAGCGCCGATACGCAGGCGCTCTATCCGCAGGAGAACCTGCGTCAGCCGCTGCGTATCGTCATCGATAGCCAAAACCGCGTCACGCCGGAGCATCGAATTATCCAGCAGCAAGGTGAAACCCTGTTCGCTCGCACCCATGCCGATGAACGTGCCTGGCCTGACAACGTGCGTACCCTGCTGGTGCCGGAGCATAACGGCCATCTCGACCTCGTGCTGCTAATGATGCAGCTCGGTAAACAGCAGGTGAACAGCATTTGGGTGGAAGCGGGGCCGACGCTGGCCGGCGCTTTGCTACAGGCCGGGCTAGTGGATGAGCTTATCGTCTATATTGCGCCTAAACTGTTAGGCAGTGACGCGCGCGGTTTATGCGCGCTGCCGGGGCTTGAGAAACTGAGCCAGGCCCCCCATTTCAAATTCAACGAGATACGTCAGGTCGGGCCCGATGTCTGCCTGCATTTAACGACTGCGTGATGTATTCCTAATATTAGGAAGCAGCGCCCAGAATATTATGATAAAATCCGCCCCCCTTGCGGGGCACATGAACCCGAAGGAAGAGTATGAACATTATTGAAGCTAACGTTGCTACCCCGGACGCTCGCGTCGCCATCACCATTGCGCGTTTCAACAACTTTATCAATGACAGCCTGCTGGAAGGCGCGATTGACGCCCTCAAGCGCATTGGTCAGGTAAAAGATGAAAACATCACCGTTGTTTGGGTTCCAGGCGCGTATGAGCTGCCGCTGGCGGCTGGCGCACTGGCAAAAACCGGTAAATATGACGCGGTAATCGCGCTGGGTACGGTGATTCGCGGCGGTACCGCCCACTTTGAATATGTGGCTGGCGGTGCAAGCAATGGCCTGGCGCACGTCGCTCAGGACAGTGAAATCCCGGTAGCCTTCGGTGTTCTGACGACTGAAAGTATTGAACAAGCCATCGAACGCGCTGGCACCAAAGCCGGTAACAAAGGCGCAGAAGCCGCGCTGACCGCGCTGGAAATGATTAACGTATTGAAAGCCATCAAGGCCTGATTTTTTGTAAGGGGAATTCCGTGAAACCTGCTGCTCGTCGCCGCGCCCGTGAGTGTGCCGTCCAGGCGCTCTACTCCTGGCAGTTGTCCCAGAACGACATCGCTGATGTTGAATACCAGTTCCTGGCGGAACAGGATGTAAAAGATGTAGACATTCTGTATTTCCGTGAACTGCTGTCCGGAGTGGCGACTAACAGCGCGTATCTCGACGGTCTGATGAAGCCATACCTGTCACGTCAGTTGGAAGAGCTGGGTCAGGTAGAAAAAGCGGTACTGCGTATTGCGCTGTTTGAGCTGTCGAAGCGTGACGACGTGCCGTACAAAGTGGCTATCAACGAAGCTATCGAGCTGGCGAAAACCTTCGGCGCTGAAGATAGCCACAAGTTCGTCAACGGCGTGCTGGATAAAGCGGCCCCGGTAATCCGTCCCCGCAAAAAGTAAACTGCAGGCCGGGCTTTGCAGGATCTGATCCTGCGAACCCGGCCTTATTCTTTTCTTTGCTGAGGCATAACGTATGGCATGCGGCGAATTTTCCCTGATTGCCCGTTATTTTGATCGCGTTAAAAGCGCCCGCCTTGATGTTGAAACCGGCATCGGCGATGACTGCGCGCTCCTGAATATCCCCGAGAAAAAAACGCTGGCAATCAGCACCGACACCCTGGTGGCGGGCAACCACTTTTTAGCCGACATCGACCCTGCCGACCTGGCGTATAAAGCGCTGGCGGTGAACCTGAGCGATTTGGCGGCGATGGGGGCGGAACCAGCATGGTTGACGCTGGCCCTCACTTTGCCGGAAGCAGACGAAGCGTGGCTTGAAGCCTTTAGCGACAGTCTGTTTGTCCAGCTTAACTATTACGATATGCAGCTGATCGGCGGCGACACCACCCGTGGGCCGCTGTCGATGACGCTGGGTATCCACGGCTTTGTGCCGCCGGGCCGCGCGATGAAGCGTTCCGGGGCAAGGCCTGGCGACTGGATTTATGTCACCGGCACGCCCGGTGATAGCGCCGCCGGGCTGGCGCTTTTACAGGACCGGCTAACGGTTGATTCGCCAGCGGATGCCGATTATCTGCTGGCGCGCCATTTGCGTCCAATGCCCCGCGTGCTGCAGGGGCAGGCGCTGCGCGATCTGGCTAATTCAGCGATCGATCTCTCTGACGGCCTTATCTCTGACCTTGGTCATATTCTCAAGGCCAGCGCCTGCGGAGCGCGTATCGATCTCGATGCGATGCCGTATTCCGATGCCATGCTGCGCCAGGTTGATCCTGAACAGGCGCTACGCTGGGCGCTCGCCGGCGGCGAAGATTATGAACTGTGCTTTACCGTTCCCGAGCTGAACCGCGGGGCGCTGGATGTCGCGATTGGTCAGCTTGGTGCACGCTTTACCTGTATCGGCCAGATCGTGCCGGAAGCGGATGGACTGCAGTTTACCCGTGAGGGTAAGCCGATTAAATTGGATTTAAAGGGGTACGATCATTTTGGCACGCAGTAGAGACGAGGCGAAAAGCCGCCTCAATATGCGCAATCCCTGGCATCTGCTGGCGACCGGGTTCGGCAGTGGGCTGAGCCCGGTGGTGCCGGGAACGATGGGGTCTCTGGCGGCGATTCCGTTCTGGTATCTGATGACCTTTCTCCCCTGGCAGCTCTATTCGCTGGTGGTGATGATGAGCATCTGTATCGGCGTCTATCTTTGTCACCGTACGGCTAAAGATATGGGCACACATGACCACGGCAGCATCGTTTGGGATGAGTTTGTCGGGATGTGGATCACTTTGATGGCGTTACCGACGATGGACTGGCAGTGGGTGGCCGCCGGTTTCGTTATTTTCCGCATTTTTGATATGTGGAAGCCGTGGCCAATTCGTTGGTTCGACCGCAACATCCATGGTGGAATGGGGATCATGGTCGACGATATCGTCGCCGGGGTGATCTCCGCCGGCGTACTGTATCTGATTGGCCACCACTGGCCGATAGGTCTGCTCTAAATCTGCACTCCGGCGCGGCCGGGGTTTAAATTGCGGCGTTACTTGAAGCCGACGATTGGGTGGGGCCGATAGGGCGCCTCCAGCTTGTCGATTTGTTCTGGCGTCAGGGTTAAATCGACGGCATGCAGGAGCTCATCCAGCTGTTCCTGCCGCGAGGCGCCAATAATCGGCGCAGCCACGCCGGGCTTGCTTAATAGCCAGGCCAGCGCCACCTGCGCGCGGTTGGCATCTAATTCTTCAGCCACCTCCTCCAGCTTCTGTGCTATCTGCTCATCATTGGCGTCGGTGGCGCTATACAGCGATTTGCCGAATTCATCGGAGACGAGACGCGCGGTCGTTTCTCCCCATGGTCGTGTTAGTCGGCCGCGTGCCAGCGGGCTCCACGGCATGACCGCAATCCCTTTGCGCTGGCAGAGCGGCAGCATCTCGTTTTCTTCTTCGCGATAAATCAGGTTGTAGTGATCCTGCATGGTGACGAAGCGTGGCCAATTGTTCTGTTCCTGCAGGGCGAGCGCCTGGGCGAACTGGCGGGCATGCATTGATGATGCGCCGATATAGCGCGCTTTCCCGGCGCGTACGACGTCGCTGAGCGCCTCCAGCGTCTCTTCGATGGGCGTGGAGTAATCCCAGCGGTGGATCTGCAACAGGTCGACGTAGTCCATTCCCAGGCGACGCAGGCTATCGTCAATGGATCGCATGATTTGCGCGCGAGACAGCCCCTGCGGCAGATCGCCGACCTGATGATAAACTTTGGTGGCGACGATCACCGAATCGCGGCGAGCATACTCCCGCAGCGCGCGGCCGAGGATCTCTTCGCTGCTGCCGTCGGAGTAGTTGTTCGAGGTATCGAAGAAATTAATTCCGCCTTCCAGCGCACGTTTAATCAGCGGACGGCTACTCTCTTCTGGCAGCGTCCAGGCATGATTGCCGCGGTCAGGTTCGCCGAAGGTCATGCAGCCGAGACAGAGTCGGGAAACGCGAAGATGGGTATCGCCAAGAGGAATGTAGTGCATAAGACGCTCCTGCTACTTTAAAAGGTATCCTTTAAGCATAGCAGGAGCGGTATGGGTAATTATGCCAACCAGTCGCGGATTTTGGCTTCGATACCGGCGGCATCCAGGCCGAGGTCGGCGCGAACTTCTTCCTGAGTCCCCTGCGGGATAAAGAAGTCCGGCAGACCGATATTCAGCACCGGCACCGCGCGACGGTGGGCCATCAACAGCTCGTTTACGCCGCTGCCAGCGCCGCCCATGATAGCGTTCTCTTCAAGGGTGACCAGCACTTCGTGATCGGCGGCAAGCTGCAGGATCAGCGCCTCATCAAGCGGTTTCACAAAACGCATATCGACCAGCGTCGCATTGAGTTTTTCCGCAACCTGAGCGGCTTCCGGCAGTAAAGTCCCGAAGTTAAGGATCGCCAGCTTCTCGCCGTTTCTTTTCACCACGCCTTTCCCGAGCGGCAGCGGCGCCAGTGGTTCCAGTTCCGCGCCGGTACCTGTGCCGCGCGGATAGCGTACCGCACTAGGGCCATCGTTATAGTGGTATCCGGTGTAGAGCATCTGGCGACATTCATTTTCGTCGCTCGGGGTCATGATCACCATTTCCGGAATGCAGCGCAGGAAGGAGAGATCGAACGCTCCCTGGTGGGTCTGACCGTCGGCGCCGACGATGCCCGCACGATCGATTGCAAACAGCACCGGCAGCTTTTGAATGGCGACGTCATGGATCACCTGATCGTAAGCGCGCTGCAGGAAGGTGGAATAGATCGCCACGATCGGCTTATAGCCGCCAATCGCCATCCCGGCGGCAAAGGTCACCGCGTGCTGTTCGGCAATCGCAACATCGAAATAGCGATCGGGGAATTTTTTCGAGAACTCGACCATCCCGGACCCTTCACGCATCGCCGGGGTGACGGCCATCAGTTTGTCGTCTTTGGCCGCGGTTTCGCACAGCCAGTCGCCAAAGATTTTCGAATAGGAAGGCAGGCCGCCGCTGCTTTTCGGCAGCACGCCGCTGGTGTGATCGAATTTCGGTACCGCGTGGAAGGTGATGGGATCTTTTTCCGCCGGTTCATATCCACGGCCTTTTTTGGTCATGATATGCAGGAACTGCGGCCCTTTCAGGTCGCGCATATTTTTCAGCGTATTGACCAGACCCAGCACATCGTGGCCATCTACCGGGCCGATGTAGTTAAAGCCCATCTCTTCAAACAGCGTGCCGGGCACCACCATACCTTTAATATGCTCTTCGGTACGTTTAAGCAGTTCTTTAATCGGCGGTACGCCGGAGAAGACTTTTTTGCCGCCTTCACGCAGCGAGGAATACAGCTTGCCGGACAGCAGCTGCGCCAGGTGATTATTCAGCGCCCCGACGTTTTCTGAAATCGACATTTCATTGTCGTTCAGCACGACCAGCATGTCTGGTTTGATATCGCCCGCGTGGTTCATCGCCTCAAAAGCCATCCCGGCGGTGATAGCCCCATCGCCGATGACGCAAACGGTGCGCCGCTGTTTGCCTTCTTTTTCGGCGGCAATAGCGACCCCAATACCCGCGGAGATAGAGGTAGAAGAGTGGCCAACGCTCAGTACGTCATATTCGCTTTCGCCGCGCCACGGGAACGGATGCAGGCCGCCTTTCTGGCGGATAGTGCCGATTTTGTCGCGGCGGCCGGTGAGAATTTTGTGCGGGTAAGCCTGGTGGCCGACATCCCAAATTAAGCGGTCGAACGGCGTATTGTAGACATAGTGCAGCGCCACGGTCAGTTCAACCGTGCCAAGGCCAGAGGCAAAATGGCCGCTTGAGCGGCTCACGCTGTCCAGAAGATAGCGGCGCAGCTCATCGCAAAGCTTGGGCAGGCTATCTTTTGGCAGCAGGCGCAACTCCTGGGTGGAATCTACCAGCGCCAGGGTTGGGTATTTGGCAATATCAAAACTCATCAGAGACTCATTTATTGTTTATTTATCGCGCTGAATAATGTAATTCGCGAGCGCTTCCAGTGCCGTGGTATCCAGCGATTGCGCAGCCAGTTCATCTAAAGCCTGGCGGGCGTCGGCAATCAGATCGCGCGCTTTCTGCTGGGCTTGCTCAAGACCCAAAAGCGCCGGATAGGTACTTTTGCCTAACTGTTGGTCGGCACCCTGACGTTTGCCAAGAGTCGCAGTATCACCTACCACATCCAGAATGTCATCCTGCACCTGGAAGGCGAGACCGATATTCTCCGCAAAGCGATCGAGTGCTGGCAGCGCCTGACGGCCACGCTCGCCGGCGCTCAGCGCGCCAAGACGAACCGCCGCGCGAATAAGCGCTCCGGTCTTATGGCGGTGAATTCGCTCCAGCGCCTGTAGATCGACCTGTTTGCCTTCCGCCTCGAGATCCAACGCCTGACCGCCGCACATTCCGGCGACGCCGCTGGCCTGGGCCAGTTCGGAAACCATCGCCAGACGGTCGCGATCCGGTACTTCCGGCATCGGCGTATCACTCAGTATAGAAAATGCCAGCGTTTGCAGGGCGTCACCGGCAAGAATAGCGTTCGCTTCGCCAAACTTGATGTGGCACGTGGGTTGACCGCGGCGCAGATCGTCGTCGTCCATCGCCGGCAGATCGTCATGCATCAGCGAGTAGGCATGAATGCATTCGACGGCAGCGGCTGGGGCATCCAGTGTGGAACGACTAACGCCGAACATCTCGCCGGTGGCGTAAACCAGGAAAGGGCGCAGGCGTTTGCCGCCTAATAATGCGCCATAGTGCATGGCTTCAACCAGCGGAGTGTTCTGAAATGGCAGCGGAGAGATAAAACGGCGCAGCGCGTCATTGGCCTGGGTGACACAGGTCTGTAATTGTTGCGGGAAGTCCATTTATTCAGCGTCCGGCGTAAAGGGAGTCAACGGCGCATCTTCGCTATCGGCCAGCAGGATTTGGACACGCTGCTCGGCCTGTTGCAGTTTCGTCTGGCCCTGGCGCGCGAGCTGCACGCCGCGTTCAAATTCGCTGAGCGCTTCTTCCAGCGGTAGTGAGCCGCTTTCCAGACGATTAACGATCTGCTCGAGTTCGCCTAAAGCGCTCTCAAAGCTGGCCGGGGCCTCATTTTTCTTTGGCATAGTGAATATAGACTCTTGTTATGTCTCGATGGCTATCAGTATGGTAACGGAGTCGGGCGGTTAAGCAAACTCGCGGCATTCACCCTACGGATACATTTTTGCGAAAATGCGCAATGCCAGGCGAAAAGCGAACAATGATGGTATACTCCGCGCCCTGGATGCAGACGCTGTATCGCGCCTGTACAACTTTTTTGCTTAAAGCCCCGTCGGGCTTGCCAACGAACTATTGTCGCCATGAAGTTTATCATTAAATTGTTCCCGGAAATCACCATCAAAAGCCAATCTGTGCGGTTGCGCTTTATTAAAATCTTAACCGGGAACATTCGTAACGTTCTCAAAAACTATGATGAGACGCTCGCCGTCGTTCGTCATTGGGATCATATCGAAGTTCGCGCGAAAGACGAAAACCAGCGGCCGGTTATTCGCGATGCGCTGACCCGTATCCCTGGCATTCATCATATTCTGGAAGTGGAGGACGTACCTTTCACTTCTCTGCATAACATTTTTGAACAGACGCTACCGCTGTGGCGTGAACAGCTCGAAGGCAAAAGCTTCTGCGTGCGTGTGAAGCGCCGTGGTAAACATGAATTCACCTCAATTGAGGTTGAGCGCTACGTTGGCGGCGGCCTGAACCAGCATATCGAATCGGCGCGCGTGAAGCTCACCGATCCGGACGTGACGGTTAACCTGGAAATCGAAAACGATCGTCTGTTGCTGGTGAAAGGGCGCTATGAAGGTATTGGCGGCTTCCCCATTGGTACTCAGGAAGATGTGCTGTCGCTTATTTCCGGCGGCTTCGACTCCGGCGTCTCCAGCTATATGCTGATGCGTCGCGGCTGCCGCGTACACTACTGCTTCTTCAACCTCGGCGGCGCCGCGCATGAAATTGGCGTTCGTCAGGTGGCGCACTATTTGTGGAACCGCTTCGGCAGCTCCCATCGCGTTCGCTTCGTGGCAATCAATTTCGAGCCGGTGGTTGGTGAAATCCTTGAGAAAGTCGAGGATGGCCAGATGGGCGTGGTGCTCAAACGTATGATGGTGCGTGCAGCATCGAAAGTCGCTGAGCGTTATGGCGTGCAGGCACTGGTGACCGGCGAAGCCTTGGGCCAGGTATCCAGCCAGACTCTGACTAACCTGCGTCTTATCGATAATGTCTCCGACACGCTGATCCTGCGCCCGCTGATTTCTCACGATAAAGAACACATTATCAATCTTGCGCGCGAAATCGGCACTGAAGATTTTGCCCGCACCATGCCGGAATACTGCGGCGTTATCTCGAAGAGCCCAACCATAAAAGCGGTAAAAGCGAAGATCGAAGCGGAAGAAGAAAACTTCGATTTTAGCATTCTGGATAAAGTGGTTGAGGAAGCGAATAACATCGACATTCGCGACATCGCTCAGCAAACGCAGCAGGACGTGGTGGAAGTCGAAACCGTCAGCGGCTTCAGCGCGAACGACGTGATTCTCGATATTCGTTCTGTCGATGAGCAGGATGATAAGCCATTGAAAGTGGAAGGCGTCGATGTTGTTTCGCTGCCGTTCTATAAACTGAGCACCCAATTTGGCAACCTCGATCAGAGCAAAACCTGGCTGTTGTGGTGTGAGCGCGGCGTAATGAGCCGTCTGCAGGCGCTGTACCTGCGTGAGCAGGGCTTTACTAACGTGAAAGTGTATCGCCCGTAATTCACCTGTACTGATGAAAAAGCCTTCCCTTAGGGAAGGCTTTTTTACATCTGGGTTTAGCGTAGCGTCATCGCCAGGGCATTCAACTGATCGATAACGATATTCCAGCCTTCAAAAAATCCCATCTTTTCGTGTTGCTCACGGGTTTCATCATCTGCATGCAGTACCGTTGCCGTATAGCGACAGCCGTCGTTTTCATCCGCAAAGGTGATAATAGCCGTCATGGCAAATGGGGAAACGGCAGGGCGAAAGTCTGCGGTCAGCATTGAGGTCATGACTAATTTTTGCTGCGGAATGACTTCAAGAAAGCAGCCGGGATTATCGCTACGTTCACCGTCAGGGCCGTGCATCACGGTGTGAAAAGCCCCTCCGGGACGCAAATCAAAGGCCAGAACGTCGGTATACCATGGCTTAGGACACCACCAGGTTTTGAGTAAAGCCGGGTCGGCCCACGCGCGCCAGAGGGCTGTCGTGGGGGCGCTGAGTAGGCGGCTGATGACGAGGTCACGAGAATCGGTTGCGCTACGGGACATGCTACGGCTCCTCAAGAAGGGGGGAACCAGCCCGCTGCGCGGACCGGCTATCAGGATTCGTAGTAATTATAGATGCCAGCAGCCATGACCAACTGCGAAGCCACTTCGTATGCTTTTTCGCGACCGACCAGCAGGTCAATCATTTTTAGCGCGAAATCAATAGAGGTTCCCGGACCCTGACTGGTTAACAGATTAACCCTTGGGTCCCAGACGACGCGCTTATCCTGCCACTGTTCGGCGGGGATTTGCTCTTTTAGCGCCGGGAAACCGGTAATGTTGCCGATAGGAAACAGATTATGCGGCACCAGAACGGTCGCTGGCGCGGCGCAGATAGCCGCCACGATGCGCCCGGATAAATGAAATTGTCTCACGGTTTCTACCAGCAAAGGGCTGTCGCGAAAGCACTCGGCGCCTTTAATACCGCCAGGTAAAACAATGATATCAAAATCGCCATCAGCGACTTCGACCAGCGGCGCATCCGCAAGTAGCTTCACGCCGCGCGAGCAAACGATGGTCAGATTGCCATCACTGGCGACGCTGGCGGTAGTCACTTTCACGCCGCCGCGCGCTAATAAATCGATAGTGGTGACCGCTTCGGTCTCTTCACTACCAGGGGCGAGGCAAATCAGTGCCGACGCGCTCATAAGTATTCTCCTTCCGCTTTACCTGTTCAAATAAACGGGCATTTTCTGGCACTGACAGACCGTGGGCCCGGGCGCGATTCAGCAGAAAACCGGTGATGTAGTCGATTTCCGTATGCCGCTGCGCGCGAATATCCTGCAACATCGATGAGATATTATCTGCTGTACTTTCAATTACCTGATTTACATACAATAACAGGTTTTCCGCAGATGTATGAATGCCTTCACGTTGCATTACCGCTGCGACTTCATGACAGATTGCGCCGATCTCTTGCGGAAAATCTCGCAGATCGCCGTTTCTACAATCTTTCAGCGCAGTCAGGGGATTAATCACACAGTTGACGGCCAGCTTACTCCAAAGAGCAGGGTGAATATTGTCGTGCCAGGCGACATCCGGCAGGACGTTTTGCAGAATGTCGGCGAGGCCGCTGTAATCTTCGCTATAGCTTTTGGCTGGTCCAATATGAGTTGTTCCCTGCGCGACGTGAATGATGACGTTGCCATCGCGGCGGGCGGCATGAGTGGTGGACGCCAGCAGCAGTGGGTGTTTAACGCTTTTTAATTCATCAAGGGTGCCCATGCCGTTATGAATGAGCAAGATAGGCGCAGAAGCCGGTAAGATAGCAGCCAGATTTCTCACTGCCTGGGAAACCTGCCATGCCTTTAGCGTCACCAGTAGTAAATCGCTGGTGGCGAGAAAATCAGGATCGTTAGCGGTCATTGATTCGTTGAAATTACTACCGTCAGTCTCAATGAGATTAACGCTACAAAATGGTTGCGGGACGCGTAACCAGCCCTGAACCTCATGTCCGTTTTTATACAGCGCGGTTAACCATAGTTGCCCCAATGCACCGCATCCCAGTACGGTTACTTTCATTATTCCTCCTCACCTGCGACTTCCCAGGCGCTTGTAGCTAAAGTATAGCGTTATCAGCTAAGCTTCCGGGATAACAAGTTGAGTTATGCCGCGTTGTGGGTATTATGCAACGCAAAAGAAACGGAAGGAGAGGAAAAGATGCCATCTTTCGATATTGTCTCTGAAGTCGATCTTCAGGAAGCGCGTAATGCGGTCGAAAACGCAAGCCGCGAAGTCGAGTCACGATTTGATTTTCGTAATGTTGAAGCCACCTTTGAGCTGAACGAAACCAGTAAAACCATCAAGGTGCTGAGCGAGTCTGATTTCCAGGTCAATCAGCTGTTGGATATCCTGCGTGCAAAGCTACTCAAGCGCGGTATTGAAGGAAGCTCGCTTGACGTGCCGGAAAACTTCGTACACAGCGGAAAAACCTGGTTTGTTGAAGCTAAGCTGAAGCAGGGTATTGAGAGCGCAATACAGAAGAAAATCGTTAAACTGATTAAAGACAGCAAGCTAAAAGTACAGACGCAGATTCAGGGCGAAGAAATTCGCGTCACTGGCAAATCCCGTGACGATCTGCAGTCGGTTATGGCGTTGGTTCGCGGCGGCGATCTTGGCCAGCCATTCCAGTTCAAGAATTTCCGCGATTAATAAGCAAAGCCCGATGGCGCAACGCCATTCGGGCATAATGTCGATGTCGATGCCGGAGAAGGCTTAAGCCGCTCTCCGGCAAATTCAGCGCTCTCCACCCTCTCTTCTCTGACCTGCGTCACCCTTTACGATGCGTTTCACATTGCTTTTTCACTACCTACAGCTGGCTGGCATTACTATTTTTAATCAAATTGTAATTCATAAATATGAATTCATATAAACGTGAGGAAATTACGCGATCAATAATCGATAAGGGCGGAGAGGCGTACATTGTTGATCTTAATCATGAAGTGAAGGAAGTTGATTATGCAGGTAAATAATTCACTTTTTATTCATTGTGTTAATCGGGGAAACTGTAACGGAATAAGGATATGGCGTGAAGTATGTCATTATTTATCACACAGCGCTCAAATACTGGACTTCGCGTGTGGTCAATATATGGATTACCGGCGCTTAAAAAAGTAATTAGTCTTCATGCATGGGCAAAGGATGTCTCATATTTTGTATGAATTTAATCAGCTTTCTTTGTTCCAGATGTGTATAAGCGGTCGCAATGTATTTATATAATTTGCTGAGTAGAGCCGAATATAACGTTTGATGGGTTTACGTGCTTTTCACAGGGATTTGTACGCATAACGCGTGCTTAAAATAGTCAGAAGAGAATGCACCTGTACAGGGCATTCCTTTTGGCTGCACTCAATCAATACTATCTTAGAAAGGTTCATATGAAATATCACGAAAATAAAAAAAAGTCCGTTAAATTAAACCCGATTGCGGCATCATTATTACTGTTGATGCCTGTAATGGCGCAAGCGGAAATTTCGATTAAAAATGGCAGCGTTACTGAAGCCTCCAATGGGGTGCCGGTTGTTAATATCGCGAAAGCGAACAGTAATGGCCTTTCACATAACGTATATGACACGCTGAATGTTGGCACCGAAGGCGTTATTTTTAATAACGCGACCAGCGCAGCACAGTCCGTGCTGGCAGGGCAGATTGCGGCTAACCCAAATCTTACCGACCGCAGCGCCATGGTTATTCTTAACGAAGTGACTTCAACGAATGCCAGTACCATTAATGGCATGATGGAAGTTGCAGGTGATTCCGCTCACTTAATCATTGCCAACCCTAATGGCATCACGACTCAGGGTGGTGGGTTCATCAATGCTGAAAAAGGGACATTGACGACTGGTACGCCAAAGATAGGTGACGATGGGCTATTAAATGGCTATTCCGTAAATGGTGGAACGATTACTGTAAATGGATTTCAGAGCGAATCGCCGACCGAAATTCTGGCGCGTAGTATCGTTGTGAAGGGAGCGCTTTCTGCAAGTGAGCTTAAGATCGTCGCGGGGAGTAATGCGATCAACGCCGACGGTGTGGTCACCGACTCCGTTACGCCAACCGGTAACGCAAGTACCTATGGCGTGGATGTTTCTAAGCTCGGTGGTATGTATGCGAATAAAATTAGCCTGGTCAGCACCGAAAGTGGCGTAGGTGTACGTAACCTGGGGACGATTTCTGCCGGGGATAGCGGTATTAAGATTACCAGTAACGGTAAACTGCTTAACAACAACGCGGTTATACAATCCAGTGGCGATATCACCTTAAACACCAATGGTGTTCTGGAAAATAGTGCAGGAAAAATCAACAGCGATAAAATGATTGCTATTGATACTGCGGGCAATAAAGTAAGTAATATCAATGGTGGTAACATATTAGCAACCACTAACAACTACATTAATAGCGGTAAGTTCGATAATAGCAATGGGAAACTGGCTGCTGGCCAAACGCTGGCTGTCAATACCAGTGGCAATACTTTTACCAATACTGGTAAAGCTAAAACCGCGGGTATTGAGGCGGGTATCGTTGCTATCGAATCAGGTAGTTTTGATAATAACAACGGTCAGATTCATGCTGGCTATGTTGGCCTGAAAAATACATCATTAACCAATAATGGCGGTACTATTGATTCAACAGGCAATGTCGAAGTTGAAAGTACTGGAAACATTGAAAACGTAAGTGGCTTGATTCGCTCCAGTTCTGGTGCTGTAAAATTAACGACAACTAAAGCAGTAAAAAATAATGACAACAAATCGGCCGATACCACGGGCGGTGAATCCTTGGGTATCGTCTCAGGTAATGGCATCGAGATTGCTGCTGACTACTTATTCAACTGGGCTGGCGAAATTGCCTCAGATGGTGATGTGAGTATCCAAACCACCAGTGATATTGATAACTATATGGGTAAAATTGAAAGCAGTAAGACTGTTTCAATTACTGGTCGCGACATGAATACCAGCCAATCCGGTATTAACGGCGGAGAAGGTGTAAATATCGATCTCGATAATTACTACAGTCGATTGGGAGTGATAACTTCAGTAAACGGTGATGTTACTATCAAAGCCAACACCGTTAGCACAGACAGTTCAGTCATTAAAGCTAAAAATATCAGTATCGAGTCCGGAGCTGATATCGATGCTAAATATACTATGATGGTTGCTGATCAAAAACTAGCGCTTAATGCGGTTGGTAAAATCACCAGTACTGACAGTGACAAATTTGGTTTCTACGTGGGGCAATACTTCGGCTACGGGAATCAGCAAGGCGGTCTAATTGGCGGTGAAGGGGTTGATATTACGGCTAAGAGTCTGAATAACGAATCTGGCCGTATTATTGCGCAAACCGGTGATGTAAATATTAATCTGACTGGCGATCTCGCAAGTAACAAAGGGCAAATTATTGCTAATTCCGGAAAAATGACGATTGCTGCGAAGAAAGTTGCTGCTGATTACGCAACAATTTATAGTTCAGGCAATATGCAGATTGATGCAACTACGATATCATCAAAAGCAAGTGGCTCTGTTGCCAAAAATACCGCTACCGGTATCATCTCTTCAGATAGTGATATTTTAATTAATATTACTGGTGACTACAATAACACTGGATGGGTGAATGCAGCAGGCAATCTGACAGTAAATACTTCCGGTTACGTGACAAATAATCACGCCTTTAATGCAGGTGGTGATTTAAATCTGACTGGCAAAACTATTACTAATAACAGCGATATTGCATCTGGTAATACACTTAATATCACCACTGCTAATGATTTAACTAATAATCTCGGCGCGAATATTACAGCTAAGACTACTAATGTCACCGCTAAAAATATCTCGAACTGGTCTAACCTGGTTGCTGATAGTCAGTTAAATGTCACTGCAAGTAATAATATTTACAACTACGGTAATTTGTATACCAGCGGTAAGGCTGTTATCAATGCCAAGAAAATAGTCAATACTGGTTTCTGGGCTGTATTAGGCGGCGCT
This sequence comes from Klebsiella sp. CN_Kp088, assembly GCF_040064335.1. Lineage (NCBI taxonomy): Bacteria > Pseudomonadati > Pseudomonadota > Gammaproteobacteria > Enterobacterales > Enterobacteriaceae > Klebsiella > Klebsiella sp. CN_Kp088. The sequence goes on from NZ_JBEAIQ010000014.1 coordinate 157,016, forward strand.
CAAGGACTTGAGACTACTGCCAATGTTGTAAATGTATTTGGTACCGTTGTAGGTAAATAACTTAGGTTGAAGGTAAAAGCGGTAAGGGATTACTGCTTTTACCTGATTAGGGTATGAAATGGATATTCGCAATATAGTAATTATTAGCCTGGTATTGTTGATTGCTGGCCCTGCAGTAGCGGCTGATGCTCAGTTAGGGCGGCTTGTAAAAGAGCAGCAAAACAATGATAACGCTGCTTTCAAAGACCGAAAAATAGAACAAAAGGATGTGTTCTCCGATGCTATCGCAAAAAAAGAAACCGATAGCACATTCCCGTTGGAAAATCCGTGTTTTCAAATTGATGAATTAGTACTTAGTAATGATTTTTTAGACGACCGCGGATTAAATAAAATAAAAAAAATGGTTGCTGGAAAATGCTTAGGAATGAATGGGTTGAAAAAAGCGGCTGTGCTTTTTCAAGATTACTATATAAATGCAGGCTATATAACAACGAGGGTGGAAATTCCATCTCAAGATCTCTTGACTAAAAAATTAAAGTTAGCAGTGATACCTGGAAGGATTTCTGAGATTATCATTGTTGATAACGATATAAGTAAGTGGGTTTTGCCATTTTCACAAGGTGATATTCTCAATATTAGGGATGTTGAGCAGGGTTTGGAAAATATACAGAGAACACCTGAGGTTGATGTTAAAATTAACATAGTGCCAGGCCCTGAAAATGGCACGAGCAATCTGGTAATTAATACACAACGAAAAAAAATATGGAGTGCCAGAACTTCGTATAATAACTATGGTGATGACAGCACAGGAAACCAACTTATTGGTGGAGTGGGGTATTTATATAATATCACTAGCTTGAGCGATGTTTTTTATCTTGCGGGAACAGGTAGCCAAACCGGGGGTTATAAAAATGCTAGTGCCTATTATAGTGTGCCTTTTGGTTACACCGATCTCAGTCTTTTTTATAGTAAAAGTAAATCAACTCAGGGTATTGATCTTGGTGCATATACTTTTGACTATGTAGGTGAGACGGAATATTTCAGTCTCAAAAGTAATCGTATGCTTTACCGCAATGTGAACTCTAAATTGTCTGCGAGTGCCGAACTGATCAGACGGAAGTATGACTATACATTGGGAGGCACAGAGCTAGTTTTGCAAAAGCGTGATATGGGCAACATACGGTTAGGCTTAAATTATAAAAGAAACTTTACCGGAGCTGCGCTGGATTCAACGTTAACCTGGCAGCGGTTTACTAAGGCTTTTGGCGGTACTGATACACCAGACATGCGTACAGGGACCGTTAGTAAGCGAAGTCAGATTTTGAATCTGAATGTGAACTATGTGAAATGGTTAACTATGTTACCCGTTAACGCCTATTACGAACTGAATATTGGGGCTCAGTATTCACCAGATAATTTGACGTTGCAGGATCAATTCACAATAGGCGATCGCTGGAGTGTGCGTGGTTTTCAAAATAGTGATGGTATTTATGGTAATAAAGGGTTCTTCTTACAAAACACGCTAAATGTGGTTGCTGGATATAATGGTTTCGTCCCCTATATTGGCACGGATTATGGTCAAATAATTGGTAAGCTACCTTCGCAGGATCTTAACGGTAAGAAAATAATAGGGGGAGTTTTCGGTATAAAAGGGGCTGTTAAAGCGCTGGAATATGATGCTTCATTATCTTCACCCTTTCTATATCCGGATGATCTGGATGTAGACAGCTATAAGATTAACTTTAATCTTGCTTACCAAATTTAATCTCCATGGAAGGATATTATGCGTATTGGTACTGATATAGTCGAAGTAGCCCGGATCGAAAAAGCTATAACCAATGAAAAATCAGGTTTTCTCTCGAGAGTTTTTACAGCTAATGAAATCAGAGATATTGGAATTATTGATTCTAATTATGAACGTGCGGCAGGTTTTTGGGCGGCGAAGGAGTCTTTGGTAAAAGCTGTTGGTTATGGATTTAGTCATGGCATTTGTTTTCATGATATTGAAGTCACGCATGACGAAAATGGAAAACCAGACTTTATAGTGTCAGGCAAGATCAAAGATATACTTAATGAACAATATATTATGAATATTTCACTAAGCATTTCGCATTGTCGAACTTATGCGATAGCCGCAACCATTATTTATTAAATTAAGGCACTCACTATAAATGTATAACTATAACGATCTAATAGGTAAGAAAGTGCTGGTTACTGGCGCCAGCGGCGACATAGGGCTTGCAATTTGTGGAAAGTTTCTCGAGCAAAAATGTACGGTTTATGCACTGTATAAGACGAATGCCGGGCCATTGCTTAGTCTGAAAGAAAATCACATCGCTGGTGAGCTGCTTCACATCTTACCTTGCGATCTTTCGAAGCAAGACGAAGTTATAGCGCTGTGCGAGCACTTGACCAGAGAAGCCGGGAGACTGGATGTACTGGTAAATAATACAGGGATTGTTAAAGATAGCCTCTTTGCATCAATGAGCTTTGATGATTTTTATTCGGTTATCAATACTAATCTCCTTAGTTTGTTCCGATTGACGAAAGAAGCACTAATGTTATTACGTTCAGCGGAAACACCCGCTGTAATTAATGTTGCGTCTGTGGCTGCTATTGTTCCAAGCGTCGGACAGGCCAACTATAGTGCATCAAAAGGGGCCATACTAAGCTTTACCCGTACGCTTGCGGCGGAACTGGCGCCACGGGGGGTACGTGTCAATGCGGTGGCGCCAGGGATGATTGAGTCTAAAATGGCGAAGAAGGTTCCACGCACTGTCGTTCGCGAAGTGACTAACTCTATTCCATTAAAAAGACTAGGAAGGTGCGACGAAGTAGCTGATGTCATCGTTTATTTAAGCTCTGCCGCATCAAGCTATATCATTGGGCAAACCATCGTGGTCGATGGTGGCATGGTAATGCGGTGATTTATGTCTAAGTATTCAATACCAGCTAAAATTTTTCTTGCCATGGGAGGGTGGCGTCAACCGCTTATCATGGTCGATAAAATAGTTGATTACAAATATGGAGAGAGTGGCTTCATTAAAGTTATTAAGCATGTAACTTACAATGACCCCTATCTTCTTGGGCATTTTCCAGAAGACCCGATTATGCCTGGAGCCATTATCTCTGAGATATTTGGTCAGGCAAGTGAATATTATTCATTTCTGACTGACATTTGTGATATTTATCAACAACGCTATGGTGAAAATCTTAGTTCATTACGTGACCTCTACGCTCTTATCAGACATCCAGATATGCTGAGTACGATACGTACTCGGCGAGCCCAGGTCCGAGGCGTATTAGCTTCACAGAATTTAAAATTTAAAGGGACAGCTTACCCCGGAGATACGATTGAAGTAGTAAGCAAACTTTCGTTTTCTGATGATAGTGGTTTTAAGCATTATTCAGTTACAGCTAACGTAGGGAAAAAGATTATTAGCCAGGGTGTAATTATTAATTTTAGAGAAGTTACTAAATTACAAGGAGAGCAGGCATGACCAATATCAATGACGAAATCGAAAAAAGAAAAAATATAATTGTTAAAATTAAAGCCGAGATTATCCAGCGTCTGAATGTTCAGCGTGAACCTCATCAAATTGATGATGATACGCCATTGTTTGGAAACGGTTTGAAACTGGATTCTGTTGATGCAACAGAGATTATCGTTATGCTTGATAAAATCTTCGATATTCAGGTTTCTGAGGGTGATGATCCATCTTATATGCGAAGTGTAAATAATCTGGCATCTTTTATTTTAAAGAAGAAGTCTTTCTAAGCTGATTATAATGTATAAAAGGACGTTTTATGAAATTACTTTCTGAACTTCACCTGCAAAATAATGCGCTAATGGGCATTTATAATGATAAATGCGTGCCTTCTTCATATCATGATATTTTTGAAGAGTATAAGGCCGTACGCGAAAATGTTTTGCTTGTTGATTATTCCCATATGTCAATTACCAGCGTGATGGGTGATGATGCATGGGCGCTAGTGAACTACATGGCTTCAGCAGATGTATCAATTATCCGTGATGAGCAGGGTATTTATTCTCTAGTACTTAACGTTGATGGAACCATCCGCGGTGAAGTTTATATTCTTTGTGCTGAAGAAGGCTATTATATTTTGTCAGAGGATATGACTTCTAAGGAAATTATAAACATTCTAAATGAAGTTCTCCTTAAGGCCGAAGAGCTAGATATACAGGATATTCCAGAAATCAAATCGATGGACGGAGAAGATTGGGGGATTGTTATGCTGGAAGGCCCCTATGCCTGGGAAATAATGGCGGAAGCTTATGGTTTTGATATCATCGGTCTGCCTTATTACGAATATATGAATACCGATGATGGTTTAATGGTATTTCGCTGCGGTAAACATGGTGAGTTTGCATATCAATTAATCGGTTCTCAAGCAGTCCTGGTTACAATGTGGATGAGGCTACAAGAAATAGGATCAAAATATTTACTAAAAACGGGTGGTTTAGATTATCAAGGGCTGGTGAGGATTGAGAATCCAGGATGGGATGAAAGCCTTTATTCTAGTTACTCACGTAATCCAGTGGAATTGCAAATGCAGTGGGCGATTCAATACGATAAAGAGGATTTTATCGGTAAGAGCGCAGTCGAAGAGTTATCCCTTAAGAGTGCTGAACGTAAACTTGTTGGAATTATACCGGATGAAGGGTGTGGCCATATCGATTCTGATGACCTTGTTATGGTAAATGGGCATCAGGTTGGTGTCATTGTTAACGCCGTATATTCTCCGGCGAAGCAAAACTGGATTGCGTTGGCACTTATTGATGAATGCTATGCGTTAGCGGATATTACTGGATTTAGTATTGTAACTACAAACGGAGAATTTGCTGCTAAAACGCAAAGTGTTCCATTTATTTATAATCGTAGTTTATTAATTAACCCAACAACTCATAGCTATGTTGATGCTTCGAAGGCTAAGAGCGCGCTTGAAACGTATTAATTGTTAGCCTCATTCATACTGTTTTTCCGTCAGTAACGGGATAATGATAAAAATTAAGGATATGTCAGGATATTATGAAAACGAGCAGAAAAAGAGTAGTTATTACCGGTATGGGAATACTGTCGTCGCTGGCTGATAATATTACAGACTTCAGACAAGCGCTGTTGGAGAAAAAAAATGGTATAACTGACAGTGCTCGTTTTTCTAAATGGTTTGAGAATGCCCGTGCGGCGGAAATGTTGCACGAAATTCATTGTCCTGAATTATCCGAAGAGATTGTCTCATCACTCGATAATGCCGCGCTTTGGGCGTATAAAGTCGGCAAGGAGGCACTAAATCAGGCGGACCTTTTCAGCAATCAACAGTGTCTGGAACAGATGGGTCTGATTGTTGGCGTGTCTTCGGCGGGGACTGAAGCATTTCTACCACTCTTTGAACAGCGTGTTGACGATTTCTCGTTACGTAAAGCTCTTTTCTCAGGCGGCTTTTCTTCATGTTGTTCCAGCGCTTCTACGCTTCTGGGTCTAAAGGGTGGAGTGGAACTCGTCGCAACGGCTTGTACGGCGAGTCCGAATGCTGTCGGCATGGCTTTTGATTATATCCAGAATGGCAAAAGCAAGGCGATGTTAGCGATAGGAACGGAGCCTATCTATCTGCCTACCTTCGCTGGATTCTATGCCCTGAATGTTATGCATCCGCAATCATGCTCGCCATTTTCAGGGCAATCTGGGATGTCGATTGGCGAAGGGGCCGGCGCCGTTGTACTGGAAGAGTACGAGCATGCGGTTGCTCGTGGCGCGACCATTTTTGGCGAAATTCTCTCTTATGCAACATCTTGCGATGCCTATCATGAAACCGGGCCTGACCCAAGAGCCAATGGCGCAGTGCAGGTTATGCAGAAAGCAATGGCGAATGCAGGGGTGCAACCTGAGCATATTGATTACGTCAATGCGCATGGCACAGGCACTGAAGCCAATGATCAAATAGAGACTCTGGCGATGAAGAAAGTTTTCTCAGGGGCAGAAAATTTATTGATCAGCTCCACCAAGTCCTATTTTGGTCACAATATTGGCGCTGCCGGAATTGTTGAGCTGATTGCATGTTTGGTTACTCTGCCTGAGCAAAATGTTCTACCAACGTTGAATTTTTCACTGGCGCGCCCAAATTGCGATCTTGACTACGTTGCGAACGCATTCCGGGAAAAAGATATCAATATCTTTATGAAGAACAACTACGCATTCGGCGGCAATAATTGCTGCATGATTGTGAGTACAAAACCTGGCTCTGTTCCTCTCACCTCCTATGACGCAAAACGTGTTGCCATTACAGGGATTGGCGCAGTATCGGCGATAGGCCACTCGATAAATGAAATCCTTCACTATATCCATGAAGCAGATAGCCCTGTAGAACTCAGCGGTGTCGTATTCCCTGATGATACACTTGAGGAGGCGAATGCACTGTTGGATGTACTGGCAACAACCAATCAGCTTACAGAAATTTTCGGTCCTGAATATCAGAAAGAGACCTATCAACAGCCGGAGGATGAGAAGAATTTTAAAACTTACCAGGTAAAAGATCTGGAACCTCGTAAACATCTACGCCGATACGATCCGCGTAAAGCAACGCGCGGCGGGACTTTTGCTCTCATCGCACTCACTGAAACGTTGAATATGGCTAAACGTAAGATTAAACGCGATGGCAATGACCTGGGCATGGTGCTGGGAATGGCGCGAGGTCCACAAGAGACAACCTATAAGTATTTGCAGAGTTTGAAACCTGACCCGAGAAAAGTACGTACTTCTGAATTTCCCGGTTCCCTGATGAACTCAATTACAACATTCTGCGGGATTTCCGAGGGGATAAAAGGATATACGACAACGCTGGCGACAGGTGAAAACGCTGCGCTTGGCGCATTGACTTATGGTTATGAAATTGTTCGCCAGCAGCTCCAGCCGCAGGTGATTGTGGGCGGAGCCGATGAATATTTCCCTTCCATGTCTCTGTATATGGATGCTGTGACAAATAAAATTCATATGACCTCAGATGCTTCGGGTTATCAGATATATGCTAAAGAGGCGAATGGATATGTTCCTGGCGAAGGTGCCTGTATGCTGTTATTAGAAGACCCACAGGCTGCGGTTTCTCGCGGAGCCGAGGTATTGGCCGAAATCGCCGGATATGGTAAGTCATGTAGTAATTCCTATTTTGATATCACTCAGGTTGAAGAAAAATCCGCAGCAATGTCTCAGGCCATTACTCGTGCGCTTGTTGATGCAGGTATTACATCGAAAGATATTGATTTGGTATGTGGTACCAGCAATGGCAGCGAAGTGAATTCTTTGATAGAAATGAATGCAATTTATATGTCGTTTAATTGCCATAATCCACGTGTCCCAGTAGTGAATTATAATGCTTTCTTTGGTTTTGTCGCTTCGGTTGCGGGTCTTTTAAACCTGTCAGTGATTCTTGATTGTATTAAAAAACAATCAGTTCCTGCCATTCCCTATACACAAGCATTCGCTGATAAAAGGATTAATTTTGTGCATAAGCCATTAAATCTAAATATCAAGTATGCTCTTTTAATTGGTGCTACCGAAGGTGGTAATTATTACGCAATTGTAATAAAAGGATAGCCCGGTGAACGAAAGAGCAATTATTTCTGGTTTCAGTGTTTGTTTGCCTTATGCAGAGAATAGTTCGCTGCTAATTGAAAGTTTAAAGCAGGGAAAATGCGTGAACTTATCTCCATGGTTTGCATCAGATAACCAAGCTATAGAATGTGGGTTCTCTGGCAATATAAATATTGCAAAACTAAAGCAGAATAATGATAGCGCTCTTGACCATTTGTATAGACTTATCGATGAAGCCTTACTTCAGGCTGGTCTCAATGATGACTGCCTGAAAGGCGACAGGGTCAGAGTGTACATTACTGGGATCGGTCCTCGTGTCGATGTCATGGATTATAGAAATTTCTATAATTATAATGATATGGAGGATGTGTCGGTAACATCCTCAATTAAAAATCTGGCTGTGAAAAATATGTCTCAGGATAGCTTTTCTTACAATCTGGCGAAGAAATATGAATTAAGTTACCTTCCGCCGAATATGAACTGCACAAGTAACTCGTCGCTAACAGCTATCCATCTGGCCACCAGAGCAATTGAAAAAAATGGTATTGATCTTGCACTGATTATCAATATCTCAAAAATTAAATATCAAGATCTGGGGTTTCTTGCGAGCCAGGGAATGCTGGATAGTGAGATTGTTCAACCCTTTGGTGTGAATAGCAATGGTGTGCTTTTTGCTGAGGGTTATGGTGTTATGCTGCTGGAAAACCAACGACATCGATTAGGGCGAGGGAAAAGTCCAGGAATAAGCATTTACTCGGCTTATAAACAAATTAATGCTGGTCGTAGTAATGATGCCTACTGGCAAAGTGCCAGCATTCTAAAATTAATAAATTCACTGCTGAATGATTCGGGTGTGCAAAAAGAAGAACTTTGTGCATTTATACCTCACGGTAATGGCACCTCATCAAGTGATAATGTTGAAGCAAAAGCTATCGCTATATTTACAAGTGAAATGACTCTTCCAGTACTGGCCTATAAGGGACAAATCGGTTATACCGCAACCGGTTCAGGATTGATAGATATAGTAATTGGTTATCACTCTTTGAAAAACGGTGAGTTAATTTTCCCTGTTGTTAATGATGACATCATAAATGATGTCTCGCGCCATATACCGACAGAGGGCAGGGGAAGCAGACATGACAAGAAACATTTATTAAAGACTGGGTTGGGTGTAGATGGTTCCGTCATTGCACTCTTAATGACTAATTTAAATACCAACACTGGCTACGAGGGAGAGTGATATGTATCTGTCATCATATTCTTTCCTTGAACCGGAAGAACCATTTTATTTATATTATCCAAGCTGGCTAAATGTTTGGGAATCACACTCCTACAATACAGCATTGAAGACAACTGGAGCTAATGGTTGGAGGTTCAAACGCTTTGGAACAAGAAATGATGTATACACGCGCGAGATTACAAGACGACCAGATCATATACCTTATATAAATGCTCTTGATAAGGTATCAGATGCCGCTTTACACAGCTTGTCAGCAAAAGAACGGATGTTATTACTTAAATCGCGAACCGCATTTATCTATATCGATTCATGGGGAGAGTCAGGCGTGTTTGAATACAATATCAGTAGCCTTAATTTATCCACTATTGATACTTTACCAAAGATTCTGATCAAAAAATTTTCCATCAATGATGTAACCTGCAAAATTCGCGGTGAAAATAGTTCACTCTTTCAGGCTATGGCAATGGCTCAAGATTATCTCGGCTGGGATGTTTTTGATTTTGTCGTTATCTGTGGTGGATACCGAGCTGTACCATTGTTAGCTTTCACTGCAGAAAGTATGAAACAACGTAAAGAAAAAAAGAAATATCATCATATTCCTGGTGTGAATTTATCTATCGAACGGGTAGGTTGCTTTGTTTTTAGTAAAAGAGAAGGTGGTTTCAAAGTACACTGCAGCCCATACACATATGCTGATGTAAATGAAATTAGTCTGCCGGGTCATAAAAATATCAATGATATTGACTGCATTGCCTATGCCGGAGGTATAAATAAATCCATAACAGCCTCTGAGAACGTGATAGATCTTATCGCTCGCTACGGTTGCAGCGGATGTGTGACACCGGCGTTAACTTGGCAATATATTAACCAGTACGCATTACATAATGGTTGTATCAGAACCGTTATTCCGGGAGTAGCTAGCGGCTATGCCTACTTTGATACCTGGTACCAATAGGAGGGAATATGCGCAGCAATATAACAGAACTACCGGATATTTCGTTATCTGGAATATATAAGACCTATGGTTGTCTGGACAATATAACTTATGCTTTAAACAATATTAATCTGGACGTTGTGAAAGGCGAGTTTCTTGTATTGTGTGGGCCTTCCGGTAGCGGAAAGAGTACTTTGCTAAATATACTTTCTGGTATTGATATGCCAACTTCAGGCCATGTCTTCTTTCTGCATAAAAATCTCAATGCGTTGTCTGAAAAAAATCTTGCACACCTTCGCAGTCGACATCTAGGTTTCATTTTTCAATTTTTTAATTTAATACCGGTGCTTAGTGTTTTTGATAATGTTTATTATCCCCTGACGCTGAATGGTCATTTTAATGCGAAAGAGGCCCGAGAGCGAACGCTGCATTTCCTCGATAGTGTTGGTTTATCCCACTTATTGGCTAGAAAACCTGGCCAGTTGTCAGGTGGTCAACAGCAAAGGGTCGCTATTGCAAGGGCACTAGCGCATAGCCCTGAAGTTATTGTTGCTGACGAACCTACCGGTAACTTGGATCTGGCTACCGGTGAATCGATTTTGGACCTCCTGGTTGAGATTAATCAGCGAACGAAAACAACTTTTATTATCTCAACCCATTCGACTCAACTTAAAGATCGCGCAAGACGGAGCGTGGAAATTAAGGATGGAGCAATAATTTATGATTCAGCGAAGTAATCTTTTTAAAATTCTCCTCCTGTGTCTGACCATGTTTACATTTGCAGTATTTGCTGAGATGGGATCAACTCCTGCGACCTCCCGTGTCTTACAGAACGGATTTCCTGGTGAGCCAGAAGCTTTAGCATCTATCACTGCTGATTTATATAAAGAATATGAACATACTAACAACGTCGGCGCGCTGATCTTTTACTCATGGGGAATGTTGCGACAGGCTAACTATTATCAGAGCGTTAATGATCTAATTAACGCTTCTGAATACGCGAAGACTGGATTCTTTTATCTGGATGAATCAGTAGATGCTAATGAAGATAACATGCTAATTCGATATTTGCGTGCAAGAGTGGATGCCTGGCTTCCCGTGGAATTAGGTCGCTGCGTGATTACAATCGAAGATACTGATTTACTTCTTGAAAATAAAGAAAAATTTAGCGGTGAGGTTATTAATAATATAATTACAATGCGTTTGCGAGCACTGCATAATTGCCATCGCAAACAGCAAGAAAAGCAACTCACTGAGCATCTTCGCAGAATCAATCAGCAGCGTGAAATTGATTTTGAAAGTAACCAGTCGCCGGTTTGGGAAATGGCTGAAGTCATGCAGGTTGTCGTTCCTGTTATTAAGGGTGATTAAATGTCAAAGGATATGATATTTTTTAATTCTATTCTGGTTTTAATATTGATGTTTGTTATTTATAATGTCATCTTTAATTTTGGCGATGCAAAATTCTCATTTTTGAACTTGCTACGACATCGGCGGAGAACAATATCTACTCTTTCTGCCATCATTTTAGGTGGTTGCGCAATATTTTTGTATGGTGGTTTTATCAACTACTCTTTTTGGATACTCAAAGAACAAACGATACGTACCAACATTGGTCATGTGCAAATTTATAACAGGACCTATTTTGAAACCGCTAACAAAAATAAGAGCCTGATCTCTGATTATGCTACGTTAAAAAATAAAATTTTACATAACGCCGATTTTTCTAATGAGATTTCAACAATAGCTGGCCAGCTTGAATTTACCGGAATAATTTCACACTACGAAAGTGAAACGTCAAATTATTTTTCAGCACAAGGCGTAGAACCTTTACCAGCCCTGAAGTTAGGGGCATTTGATAAGATAGTTTTTGGTAGCGATTTATCTCGCGTAAAACACAATGAAGTTACTATTGGCAGTGGCCTGGCAAAAACACTAGATAGCCACTATGGTGACTGGCTTGATGTCATGGCGGTTAATATAGCCGGAGGGCAGGGGGCTATCTCTGTCAAACTACGCGGCGTCTTTGAATCAGGAATAAAGGATTATGACGATGTTGTTATAAAAATGCCTCTTGAGACTGCGCAGCGAATTATGGGGACTGATGGTGTTAGTAAGATAGTCATCTTGCTAAACAACGATGATGTAACATCTTTTGTTAAGAAAATGAGAGAGTATATAGCAGACCAGCATTTGCCTCTGATCGTTAAGGACTGGAAGGAGAACTCTATTTTTTACCAGCAGGTGGAGGGCATGTTGTCGGGGATCTATTTTTTTATTAAACTTATTGTGGCGCTTATCGTGGTTTTCATGATCGGTAATTCAATGACGATGAATATTGTTGAACGAACCCGGGAAATTACTACACTTCGCGCAATTGGTTTACAATCAAGTCGTGTAACGCGTTTATTCTGGATGGAAGGCATATATATCGGTATCTTTGGCGCATTGGGGAGTCTTTTCTTTGGTTTCACTATTGCTGCCATAATTAATATTTCTGGTATTGCGATGCCACCTTCGCCGGGCCAATCAGTAGGCTACACCGCATTTATTAAAACAAATGATGTTGAATTGATCTGGGTAACCATGATATTACCAATTTTAACATCAGTCGTGGCTTCCATTATTCCCGCATACCGTGCATCGCGCCTTAACATCACTGATGCATTCAAATTTTCATAGAGGAAAGTATGAAAACCAGTGTATTGTATTTATTTATCATAGCTATATATTTGCATTCTGTCCCGGTGCAGGCTACGAGTAATAGCCTGCAAGCTCTGAATATAATTCGGAGAGCTGATGATGTTCGCTCACCAAATGAGCCTTTTCGCTATAACGTGACTGTACTTGAGTATAAAGAGGGTGGCAAAGTGCCTGAAAACATGCAGTCGCTGGATATATCGATGCGCTTTATTAAACCAAAAAACGGTTTGAAAGCTGATGCTCGTTCACTTATCCGTTTTACCTATCCTCCGCGAGATAAAGGCAAGATCATGTTATCTGATTGGTATGACTTATGGTTTTATACGCCAGAATTACGCAGGCCTATTCCTATTTCGCGCTCACAACGATTAATCGGTCAGATCTCTAATGGCGATGTTATAGTGACGAACTTCGAGTATGCTTATGATTCGACCCTGGAAGGGGAAGAGCCTTGTGGAGATAAAATTTGCTATCGACTGTCTCTCACTCGGAAATCTGAGGCCGTTACTTATCCTAAAGTGATTTACCTGGTGGAAAAAAATGCGGAATATCGGCCATTTAAAGCATCATATTATTCTCTTGATAATCAACTTCTCAAAAGTGTCTTGTATAAAAACTATCAGATAGTATTAGGGAAGAATCGTCCAACAGAGATTATTGTGCAGAATGCTCGCTATGAAAAAGGTTATTCTGTCATGAAGTATAGTGATGTTCGCCTTGAATCGTTGCCTGAATTCCACTTCACTAAAGAGTTTATTCAGCGAGGCGCGAAGTGAAGGGCCATCTGGGTACATTGCTATTTGCTTTGTCACTAACACCATTATGGGGAATGGCTAATTGTCTGTCAGGTGACCAAATACGCTCGAATGGCCAGATTATTTTGAACGCGCAGGCATCTTTTGCGCACAAAAGTGACTCCATTTGGCGCATCAATGGCGCTAATCCATACACGGCCGATAACGCGTATAATGATATTTCTATTAATCTTTCAAGCGCTTGTTCCTTCATTGAGGATGTGCTGGGATTAGATTTTTCATTATATAGTTTAGGATATTATGCGATAAAAGAAGTAGGATTATTCGAACAGGATGATCATCGCGGAAAAATATTAATTGATAGGCTCAAGATTAACTGGTCGTTGTCTGATAGCATAAGTTTTGAAGGTGGAAAAATAAATTCATTTCCAGGTGCCTTTCATTTAAAATCACCAGCATCACTGTTGACTTCCTATTATGCCGGATTTAAACCGACACGAATATACGATCCGAAGCTGGAGTCCGCCTATAGCGAGTCGTATTGGGGGGGGCGGTTAGCCAAAGAATTTCGTGATTATGCATTCTCGCTTACTGTTATACCCAAATTAGCAAGTATCGATAAATATTATGAATCATCCAGTAACTGGACAGCCAATCAAAGGGCTAACAGCAGTGAATACTATTTATTAAGTTATACCGATTATCGGCTTGTTAACCATCGGCTAGCAGCGAATATAATGCTTGGCGACTCTCCTTCATTGGCACTATCTGATGGCTATAATTTAACTCCTCAGTTTGTTGTCAACGTAGAAGCGGCTTTGCACAAAACGCAACAGTGGCGTCACTTTTCTGTTGAAAAACGGAACGAGGTGCTTTCTGGGCTATATCCTTCATCGCTATATGCGCAGAATGACAAAAAAGGTTATGAATTAGCCGTTGGTGGGCAATACACCACTGACTTTTTTAGTGTGTTTGGTATTGAGTACTACTATCAAAGCGAAGGCTACTCAAAATCGGCATGGCGAGAGCAGGCTGATTTTATTAGGCTATTAAGTAAAAAAACCGGTTATTCCAGCTTAGACCAAGTATTAGATGATTATAAGTATCTGATGGGCTCAGAAATAAGTAATACAGGAAATAAAGGTATGCTGCAGGGGCGGCATTACATTACTTCATGGTTAAGTTTACAGAGTATAGATCATTCAACTTTTCAGCCTTATTTAGTGGTGAACTTAGTCGATGGTAGCTCCTTAATCGGGGCCCATTTTGTCCAGCCATTAAAAGGGGTGAGCGAACAGGCTGAGACTTATACGGGGTTGTATAGCGCATTAGGTAGTCGTGATTCTGAGTTCGCACTTTTTGGCGAGACTCTCGGAGTTTACGTTGGATTTAAATATTATTTATAAGGATATTTTTTCTATGATAAAGCTATCAGACCAGCCAACGGTGCTTATTTTTGCCGGTCAGGGAAATCCTGCCGTCGGAATGGGAGCTGATTTATGGGATTTGAATACAACGACGAGACAAATCTGGGACTGCGCCAGCGATGTGACAGGGTTAGATCTTCGTCGGTTGTGTCAGAAAGGACCGATGAATCGTCTGGTGAAAACGACGACGCAGCAGTCGGCGGTGACAGCTATCAATATCACTCTCTATAGTTTGTATGCCGAGCGATTCGCTGACGCTAACGTTGTTGGTTCGTGCGGCCATAGCGTTGGTGAATATAGCGCACTTTATGCGGCCGGCGCCTTAACGCTGGAAAATGTGTTCAAGCTAATATTGGCGCGCTCTACTATCATGGGCGATTTAAGCAATATTCATAAAGGCGCGATGCTAGCCGTGAGAGGTGCCGATTTTCAAACGGTAAGTCAGTTGATTATCGACTCCGGAAGCCCGGTCGTGGTGAGTTGTGATAATAGTCCCTCTCAGCAGGTGATTGGCGGTACGCTACCAGATTTAAGTGAATTCTCTGGGGTTCTGATGGGGGCTGGTCTGGATGCTGTCAAGCTAGGTGTTAGCGGAGCCTGGCATACGCCTCTTATGTCTGAGGGGATTCAGCCCATGCGGGATGTGCTCAAGACGGTGGAGATTGTACGGCCAAATTATCCTGTACTGATGAATGTCACTGGACGGGAAGAATATAATCCGGAGAAAATTAAAGAGAACTTATCTTTGCATTTGACCCATAGAGTACGGTGGAGCGCATCGATAGCCGCCTTTTTACAACATATCCCCTCCGTCAGGTTTGTTGAAATCAGTAACAAGGTGTATCTTGGGCATCTGCTAAATGATTTCGACGGTTTCTCTGTAGAATATTTTACACATTGTCGAAAAATGTTGGCGGCGTAACGAGGGTATCATGATTCCGGATTATTTAACGTTTATTCGTCGTCAGGATCGGTCGCTTTTACCGTATTTGTACTTTCTTACTACATTACTAATTGCATTTTACGTCAAAAACAGAGGGTATCTGTTAACCGTAGAGGATGCCTTTCCAGTAAGTGCCATCTTTTCGTTAACTATGTTCAGCTTTGTTTATGAGTTAAAGGGATATTGGGCATATAAATATGCGATAAGGAATATCAATTTTTCTTGGTTGCAGGGGAAAAGCTATTCGCGATTTGAGATAATACTGTGGCAGCCGCTTGTCGCTACAACGTGCTGTTTACTGAGTTGCTATCTGGTTGTTACAGGATTTCTACTCTTTTTTTCAACCATTGTAGCCATGTTCTGTATTGCTATTTTTGTGCCAATGATAATCTATATAATGTGTTGGATGGCGAGAAATTGTTACGTCAAGCAGTTGCAGCAGGCAACTATCTATACGCTTAAATATCGTAATCTCCATCACTATACCTGCTTGAACGTTACCGTGACTGTCTTGACCAGTTTTGCGGTTATCAGTCCGCTGATTGCAGATGATGATTTTTCCTTAGCCGATGGTTTTTTTTCACCTCGCTTGATGGTGGCTATGCTGATCCTATGTTCATTAATCCTGCTGGTTAATCTGTCTTTCGCTCACCCTTCCAGGCGTTATACCTTTTTAGGTAGACTTTTGCAAAAAGAGTTTGATGTAAACCTTGTCAATACGATGATACTTCCTGGGATAAATAGCAAACCTTTGTGGCTTAGATTGGTTATTTTCTTCACCCTTCAGGTTTTCTGGATTGTGACTGTTAGTCTGTTGTTGAAACTTTTAGGGTGGGAAATATATTTTTATGCATATTTTATTTTATGTATGATACCTGCGATAGGATACTTTTACTTGCATGTCTATTGGAAGTGGCATGAAGATTACATGACTGCCTGTGATATGTATCTCAGATGTGGTGAAAATAATAAAAATTAGAAATTGAAAGGAAAATAAGGCCAGTCAGAATGCTGACTGGCCTTATTCTATTTAGCTTTGCAGGGCATCAACAACGCCGCCCCAATCAGTCGCAGCATTATAAACGAAATTTGACCAAACCCCAGATTCTGCATACAGCAGGGAGTTGATATGATCGGTTAGAATGCTTCCCAGGCTAGATGGCGAACCGCCAAGAATATTGGAAATTAGATCAATAGTGGTTTCCATAGCGGAGGAGGTCAGAACCATACCAGCATTAATACCTGCTGCTACCAGGCCCAGTGCTGATTGAATCGTGAAATCAACCAAAGCACAAGGCAGGTCGATAATACCAGCACCTGAGATATATTCCATTTCGTTTGCTGTTAATTCTTTCATTTTTAATTCCATCCTAGATTAATGAATAGTTAGTGATGTGCTTATACACACCGGGCAATATACTAATCAGAGGTTTTTTTATATAATAGTGAATATTTAAATGATCTATTAGTTTTAATGTGAATTAAAATTCACTAACGACACTTACATAAGTGATGGGTATTATTTAGCTACTTCATATTTGATAACAGAAGATACCCGAGAGTATCTTCTGTGTGTGCGAGCGTGCAGCTTATTGTTTAGAACTCAGCAATTCAGGTCTATTATGAAGTTGCGATGATGGTCTGTTCAACCTCGAAGCGGTTGGTCACTTTGCTATCGATCTTTATATAGGCTGAACGTTCTTCAGCGACAATCATGACCTGTTCAACGCCAGGTTTCGACAACAGACGGCGCTGTAGCTCATCATCAATGACTACATCGTCCGGGATCTCAACACGTAAACTGCTGACATAAGGCGGTTCACTCATGGTGCTGGCCACCAGTAGCCACAACATCGCCAGTAGCGCACCGAGTAAAAACACGGTCTGCGAGTCAAAGAATCCGTCTACCCAGCCGCCCAGGGCGCCACCGATGGCCACGCCGATAAACTGACTGGTAGAATAAATCCCCATTGCTGTGCCTTTGTAGCCTGCCGGTGATTCCTTGCTGATTAACGAAGGCAATAACGCTTCCAGTAGATTGAAGGCGAGAAAGAACAGTTGCACCCCTGCAACTAACTCCCAGAAATAGCCACCAGCTCCCCAGAGCACGATTTCCGCTATCAGAAGCAGAGCGACGCAAAGCAGGAACACCCGTTTCATCTTGCGCTTCACTTCCGCATAGATGATGAATGGCACCACGGCGACAAAGGAAATGACCATGGTTACCAGATAAATTTTCCAGTGCTCGGCGGCCGGGAAACCTGCGGCCTCCAGTTGTCCTGGCAGCGCAACAAAAGTCGACATTAGCATGATGTGCAGACACATAATGCCGAAGTTCAGCTTGAGGAGTTTAGGCTCAGCAAGCACTTTGCTGAAACAGCCCTTTACCATGCCAGATTCACGGTTCAGTACATGATTGTGGCTATTTGGTACTACCCACAGAGTCAGCAAAATACCGAGGCTTGCCAGAATAGCGATCATCCAGAAGAGGGCGTGCAGCCCCAACTGGTGAGTGACAATAGGGCCGAGCACCATAGCGATGGCAAAGGTCACGCCAAAGCTGACGCCAATGAAGGCCATCGCTTTGGTACGGTTCTGTTCGCGGGTTAAATCGGAAAGCAGTGCCATGACGGCGGCGGCGATAGCGCCTGAACCCTGTAGGGCGCGGCCAAGAATAATGCCCCAGATGGAATCGGTCAGCGCGGCGATGATGCTGCCGATAACAAATATCAGCAAACCACCAATAATTAACGGTTTACGGCCGATGCGGTCAGACAGGAGGCCAAACGGGATCTGGAAGACGGCCTGGGCGAGCCCGTAAATGCCTATAGCCAAACCAATCAGCGCTTCGCTAGCCCCCTGCAGCGCCATGCCATATGTGGTCAAAACGGGCAGGACCATAAACATGCCGAGCATGCGCAGTGAAAACACGGTCCCTAAACCCCAGGTTGCGCGCAGTTCTCCTGGCGTCATTTTGTTATCGTTCATTACCACCTCAATATAAAAACTGTGACTAGTGTAGTGGGGGGATAAGGACGCGTAAATAAATGTTTGTTTAGCAGATATTACGACTGTGTTGCGTAATAGAAGAAGGGATGAGAACCAGAGGCTAAAATGGTGAGGCGCTAAATAAAAGATTTAAAACAACAGAAAGGGCAGAAATGAAATCTGCCCTTATCATTATACCGATTAGGAAGCAGCTTGATCCAGGAAGCTATTCCAGTCGGTAGCGGCATTGTTCACGAAAGTGTTCCAGCTGTTACCAGCGGTAGAAACGAAGTTTGCCCAGTTTTCCTGACCGGTGCTGACTACACTTTCCCAGTTTGCCTGTCCAAGGAGGAATTTACCAAATTCAATCGCGCTATCGCCGACAAAAGAGGCAAAAGCCAGACCGGAGGTCAGAGCAAATGAAGAAAACCCTGCCGCAGAATTAGCGACAAAGCTGGCGAAGCCGGTTGCAGCGCTCACCAGGTTGAAACCACCTGAGACAGATTCCATTTCGTTGAATGTTAATTCTTTCATTGTTATTCCTTGCTATTAAAAATCCATATTTTTGTAGGTGCTTGCCTACCGTGTAAGGCTAGCACCATCTCCGCTAATGGCGCGAGATGGTTGGCGGTTAGCAATGCTCAATTTTTTCCTCAATTTTTAGCTGCGTGATGAGTGAAGAAAATGAAGTACAAAAGTGAGGGGAGGGCGGTATTGATGAAGTGACCCGATATTGGCGCATAAAAAAGCCCCCGGCTAGCGGAGGCTCTTTTCATTCAGATTTAGCGTAATCTTATCTGACGTAAGCCAGCAGATTATGTGAATCCGGCACCATGAAATCGACAGACATCATGACTGACAGCGCGGTGATGGCGACGATGGAAAAGACGAACAGCTTACGTGCCCAGACTTTATCATCCGCCACTTTGTATCCGCGCAGCGCCATACCAAGCCACCAGACGCTTACCGCGGCCGCTACGACCAGATATTTATATCCAGCGTACCCCCCCAGAGAAAGCATCAGCGTTGCCACGGCAAAGGCCACGATGTACAGCGTGATATGGTTTTTCGCGACTGAGATGCCTTTCACTACCGGCAGAACCGGAATATTCGCCGCCTGATAATCCTTGAAACGGAAGATCGCGATGGCGTAAGAGTGAGGCATCTGCCACAGGCTAAAGATCGCCAGCAGAATCGCCGCGCCGCTGTCAAAATCACCGGTAACTGCGCAGTAGCCAATCACCGGCGGCGCAGCGCCGGAGAGTGAGCCAATCAGCGTGCCGTAGACAGAGTGGCGTTTCATATACAGGCTATAGATGCCGACATAAACCACAAACCCCATCACGCCAAGCCAGCAGGCCAGCGGGTTAGCGCCGAACCACAGCAGCATGAAGCCAGCAATACCCAGCAAGGTGGCGTATACCAGCGATGATTCTGGCGAGATCAGCCCTTTGACCAGCACCCGGTTTTTCGTCCGTTCCATCTTACGATCGATATCACGGTCGATGTAGTTGTTGAAAACACAACCCGAGGCGACCACCAGGGATACTCCGAGGAGCGTCCAGACGAACAGCGGATAGTCGATGTGGCCTTTGGAGGCCAGCAGGAAACCGCCGATCACGGAGATCAGGTTGCCAAAAATGATGCCTGGTTTCGTTACTTGCAGGTATTGCTTAAACATACTCGCCGCTCTTAGTGCATCATCATGTTGTAGTTGAGGTTCCACATAATCCAGATGGAGCCGACAACAACGATAGCAATGATGATTACGGTGAAGATAAACGCGGTCAGGTTCCAACCTTCGTCAGATTTACTGTTCATGTGCAGGAAGTACACCAGGTGCACCAGAATCTGCACTACAGCCGTGACCAGGATGGTTCCCAGAATCGCTGCATGCGAGGCAGAGCCACTCATAACCATTGCAAACGGGATTGCCGTCAGAATGATCGACAGGATGAACCCTGTCATGTAGCTCTTCACGCTGCCGTGAGAAGCGCCGCTATGATCGGTAGAATGACTCATTACATCGCCCCCATCAGATAAACAACAGAGAACACGCAGATCCACACCACGTCCAGGAAGTGCCAGAACAGGCTCAGGCACATAATACGGGTACGGTTAGTGCTGGTCAGGCCGCGACGGGATACCTGAACCATCAATACCGCCATCCACAGCAGACCAGAGGTGACGTGCAGACCGTGGGTACCAACCAGCGCGAAGAACGCTGACAGGAAGCCGCTACGGTCCGGACCCATACCTTCAACAATCAGGTGATGGAATTCATAGATTTCCATCCCAACGAACCCTGCACCGAAGAGGAAGGTCAGGGCGAGCCAGGAAACGACCTGGCTCTTGTTGTTCTTGTACATGGCGATAGCCGCCATGCCATAGGTGATGGAGCTGAATAACAGCAGTGCGGTTTCAACCAGAACGAACGGC
The DNA here is from genome assembly GCF_040064335.1 of Klebsiella sp. CN_Kp088. Classification (NCBI taxonomy): domain Bacteria; kingdom Pseudomonadati; phylum Pseudomonadota; class Gammaproteobacteria; order Enterobacterales; family Enterobacteriaceae; genus Klebsiella; species Klebsiella sp. CN_Kp088. The sequence continues at coordinate 178,052 of NZ_JBEAIQ010000014.1, forward strand.
AGTTCAAAGATATCTTTACCCGCCGGGCCGCCAGCCGTGCCGTTCACCAGAACGGCATAGGTTGCGAACAGCGTAGCGAAGATAATGCAGTCGCTCATCAGGTAGATCCAGAAACCGAAGACTTTCATCGGTCCTGTATCATGGTGCCCGTGTTCATGCGCGTGGGCATTGTGCGCAAGAGTATCAGTTGCCATTTTTCAGCCCTGCTTTGTTAATCTCATCGAAATGCTGATTTTCCAGTTTTTCGACTTCTGCAACCGGTACGTAGTAATCCACGTCCTCGTCAAAGCTCTTGATAATCCAGGTCACTACGATGCCGGCGAAACCAACAATCGCCATCCACCAGATATGCCAGATCATCGCGAAGCCAAACACCGTTGCGAATGCAGCAATGATGATGCCCGCGCCGCTGTTTTTCGGCATATGAATTTCTTCATAATGCGTAGGTTGCTTGTACGCTTCGCCTTTTTCTTTCATTTCCCAGAATGCGTCACGTTCGTGAACGTTAGGAACGACAGCGAAGTTATAGAACGGCGGTGGAGAAGAGGTTGCCCACTCCAGAGTACGACCGCCCCATGGGTCACCAGTCAGGTCACGGTTCTGATCGCGATCGCGGATAGAAACGTAGAACTGGATCAGCTGGCACAGGATACCGCAAGCAATCAGCGCCGCGCCGCATGCTGCAACAACCAGCATGGAGTGGAACTGCGGATCGATGTCCTGGCTCAGACGACGGGTCATGCCCATGAAGCCCAGCACGTACAGCGGCATAAATGCGACGAAGAAGCCGATGATCCAGAACCAGAATGCGCGTTTACCCCAGGTTTCGTTCAGGGTGAAACCAAAGGCTTTCGGCCACCAGTAGGTCAGGCCTGCGAAGCAACCGAATACCACGCCGCCGATGATGACGTTATGGAAGTGCGCAATCAGGAACAGACTGTTGTGCAGTACGAAGTCCGCACCCGGTACCGCCAGCAGAACACCGGTCATCCCACCAACAGAGAAGGTAACGATGAAGCCGATAGTCCACATCATCGCCGAGTTGAAGACGATGCGGCCCTGGTACATGGTGAACAGCCAGTTGAAGATCTTAACCCCGGTCGGGATTGCGATAATCATAGTGGTAATACCGAAGAAGGCGTTTACGTTCGCGCCGGCACCCATGGTGAAGAAGTGGTGCAGCCAAACGATGAACGACAGAACGGTAATACAGACGGTTGCCCACACCAGCGAGGTGTAACCAAACAGACGTTTACGCGAGAAGGTCGCTGCGACTTCGGAGAAGACCCCGAATACCGGCAGAACCAGAATGTACACTTCCGGGTGACCCCAGGCCCAAATCAGGTTGATGTACATCATCATGTTGCCACCCATATCGTTGGTAAAGAAATGGGTGCCCAGGTAGCGGTCCAGGGTCAGCAGCGCGACGGTGACGGTCAGAATTGGGAAGGAGGCGATAATCAGGATGTTGGCGCACAAAGATGCCCATGAGAATACCGGCATCTTGAACATGGTCATGCCAGGGGCACGCATCTTGATAATGGTCACAAAGAAGTTGATACCGGTCAGGGTAGTACCGATACCGGAGAGCTGCAGCGCCCAAATCCAGTAATCGACCCCTACGCCAGGACTGTACTCAATTCCCGAAAGCGGCGGATACGCCAGCCAACCGGTCTGTGCGAACTCACCGACGCCCAGAGACAGGTTAACCAGAATCACGCCCACAACCGTGAACCAGAAGCTCAGGTTGTTGAGGAACGGGAACGCAACGTCACGCGCGCCGAGCTGAAGCGGAACCACCAGGTTCATCAGGCCGATAACGAATGGCATTGCCACGAAGAAGATCATGATAACGCCGTGGGCGGTAAAGATCTGATCGTAGTGATGAGGTGGCAGGAATCCTGCTTCCCCGGCTGAGGCCAGCACCTGCTGGCTACGCATCATAACGGCGTCAGCAAAGCCACGCAGCAGCATGACGATTGCCACGATAACGTACATGATACCGAGACGTTTGTGGTCGACGGACGTCAGCCACTCGTTCCATAGGTAGGACCACTTACCGAAGTAAGTGATCGCTGCCAGTATCGCCAGTCCCCCGACGATGATTGCAGCAACCGTTACCACGATAATAGGTTCGTGGTAGGGCACTGCATCCAGTGTAAGTTTTCCGAACATCGTTTTCTTCCTCGGCCCCTTAGTGAGCGGTTTCCGCGTGGCTCATGTCCATGCCTTCCATCCCTTCGTGCGCAGCGTGCTCGCCCTCAGGTTTAGACATGTTCATGCTCTCGTGAGACATGAATTTGTTAACAACATCTTTGAACAAATCCGGTTTCACATTAGAGAAGTATTCCACTTTGTTGTTTTCGCTAGGCACAGCCACTTTGTCGAATGCAGCCATGGAGTCCATGGAGTTCGGGGACTGTTTCGCTTTTGCTACCCACTGATCGAAGGTTGCACGATCCGGGGTGGCGATAGCCTTGAACTTCATACCAGAGAAGCCCGGGCCACTATAGCTTGCGGAGATACCGTCATAAGTGCCTGCTTCATCTGCGATGAGGTGCAGCTGAGTCTGCATCCCGGCCATCGCATAAATCTGGCTACCTAAGCGCGGAATAAAGAACGAGTTCATCACGGAGTTGGAAGTGACTTTAAAGTGTACCGGTACGTTCGCCGGGAAGGCGATTTCGTTGACGGTAGCGATACCCTGTTCCGGGTAAATAAAGAACCATTTCCAGTCCATCGATACAACTTCGATGGTGATTGCTTTCTCGTCGTGGACAAGCGGTTTGCTTGGCTCCAGAGCGTGAGTGGTTTTCCAGGTCAGAACGGCCAGGAACAAGATGATCAGAATAGGAACCGTCCAGACCACAGCTTCAACTTTGTTGGAGTGTGACCAGTTCGGGCTATACTTCGCATCTTTATTGCTCGCGCGATACTTCCAGGCAAATCCTACTGCCATTAAGACGGCGGGAATAACGACAATCATCATCAGGCCGAATGCCGTCAGAATCAAAGAGCGTTGCTCCAGTCCAATCTGTCCTTTTGGGTCAAGGAGCGCAGAATCACAACCACTGAGTAATACAGTACCTGCGATTAATGACATCCATCCCAAACTTTTATTGTATTTCCTGAGTCTCATTGAACGACCTCAATTCCACGGGATCTGGTGGCGTTTAAAGTGTACGGGCATTTTACGGTAAGGTTGCATTACTGTAAACACGATTGGATCTGTGTCAGTTCTGTGTTAGCGGGTTCTGCTTGGATTGTCACATATGTTACGGAATGTGACGTAATTGCTTGCAAAGCCTGATTTACGCTGGATCTATAACGAAAGGGATAAGAAAGGGAATGCTTATGGGTGTACGGGTATAAACATGGTTAAAATAACACAAATAATTAACAATTAATTATCAAATAAAAGACATAAAGAAAACGTTAAAATAAAGTAACGCTGCTGAATCGGTTAAATTAATTAAAGAATCGCGTAAAAATTGTCAATAATTTCCAGAAATCTAAAACGCACAAAACAACAAATCAGCTCCCAAGGAAAATAAAATCGCTAATAAGCCGTTATAATTACCTCGGGTAATTAAAACGGCTATTAACGGTTTGGCGAAAATTAAATCAGCTGCGTTTTGCGTAGCGCCATATAGTCCAGAATCGCGCCGAGCAAAATACCACCGATAGCGGTCAGCGCGGCGACTTCCAGCAGGCCAGGCAGGAAGGAGAAAGAGGTATAATCCAGCGCGTTCATCGCCAACAGCAGCAGCCATATCGCCAGCATCAAGCAACCTACCGCCAGGATAAGCAGCGCCAGGGCGTAAGTCTGAGGGTATTGCGTGCGCGGCAAGAAGCTTTCCGTGCGTTGGGTATATTCCAGCGTACGGCGACACAGAAGCAGGAGCAAAATCCCCGGCACGGCGGCAACGACGGAGAAAAGATAAAACGTCGGCCAGCCGTTCGCTTCGACAAACCAGCCGGCAATCGGCCCAACGTAAACGCGACCCACCGCCGACAGCGCCGACAGTAGCGCAAACTGAGTGGCGGAAAACGACTTGTTACACAGCGTCATTAACAGCGCAACAAACGCCGCGGTGCCCATCCCGCCGCACAGGTTCTCAAAAAATACCGCCGCCGCCATCGAATAAAGGTGTTTATCGGTGACCGAGAGGATCCAGTATCCGGCGTTGGAGGCCCCCTGCAGCAAGCCAAAGATCAGCAGGGCGCGGAACAGCGTCAGGCTCTGCATCAGCACGCCGCCGTAGAGTGCGCCGACAATGGTGGCGAACAGGCCCAACGTTTTATTCACCATTCCGACTTCGCCGGCATCAAAACCGACGCCGCGAATAAGGAAAGTGGTGGTCAGGCTCATGGCGAAGGCATCGCCGAGCTTATAAAGGACAATTAACAGCAGAATAAGCCAGGCGTTGTTGCGACCGAAGAAATCGCGCAACGGCGCGGCGACGGCCTGCTCAAGCGATTTAGGCACCGGAATGACGTCGCTGGGCTCCGGCGCCAGCAGCGTGGCGATAATACAAGGAATAAGCAGCGCGGCCATTAGCCAGTACATACCTTGCCAGCCCAGCCAACGGTCGGCCAACCAGAGCGCTAACCCTCCGGAAACCAGCATTCCCAAACGATAACCGAGCACGCTTATCGCCGCACCGGCGCCGCGCTCTTCCGCCGGGAGGACGTCGGTTTTCCAGGCGTCAAAGACGATATCCTGCGATGCGGAGCAAAAAGCAATAACCACAGCCAACGCCGCCATCCAGCGCAACTGCGTTGCGGGTTCAAGAAAGCCCATCGCGGCGATGGCGATAAGCAGCGCAAGCTGAGTCGTCAGCAGCCAGCCGCGGCGGCGGCCTAAAAACGGCGGCGTGTAGCGGTCCATTAATGGCGACCACAAAAACTTAAATACGTAGGCCTGACCGACGAGAGAAAAGAAGCCGATAGTTTTTAAATCGATATTTTCAACGGTCATCCACGCTTGCAGCGTGCCGGAGGTCAGCGCGAGAGGTAAACCAGAAGCAAAGCCAAGGATCAGCAAAATAGCTGATTTGGGCTGCTGAAAAATACGCAAGTAGTGATTGGACATGGCATATAGAGCAGACCCGGTATGATACCGGGTCTGCTATTTTATTAACGAGCGTTTTGTTTGATGAAGTCGTGAATGCTGGTGTCCTGCGCCATGTCGGCGATGGTATCGGTCAGCACGCTATTAACCGCGTTCGCAATGTTCTCGTTGGAAGCCTGGAAAGCGCCCTCAACGGAGTAGCTGGCGCGATAGTTTTTGGTCATCTTGGTGCCGTTAGCGGCGGTCGCGATGATGGCGATATCCGCTTTAGTGGCGATGTTGTAACGCACGTTGCCCTGCGAGACGTCAGCATACAGTTTGTTAACAATGATCTGCAGGTCGACGGCGCCGTTCGGGCCAATCATGTAGCCGCGCGACGTCATTTGCTTCTCAAGCACTTCCTGCAACAGGAAGCGCAGATCGCGAGAGGCGGTCAGCGTAACCAGCTGGTTGTTACGGGTGACCTTCGCCAGCGCCTGATCGGTACGCTGGTCTGCGCCGTTGATGCTGACGGTAACGCCCATCAGGCTCGGATCCTGCTGCGGCAGGGTGATTTTCGGCGATACTTCAATGGTCGTCGGCGGGGTGGCGCATCCTGCGAGTACAAACATCGCGACCAACGGGAATAGAATTTTCTTCAGCATGTTCAGGGTCTCAACGCACGGTGTTGTTATACCCGTCATAATTCAGGTTTCAGACGCCGCGGGGAATCGCGGGCGCTTTTTTCTGCAACTCGAAGTAGTTAGGGTGTTTAAGGAAAATTCCCGCCATCATAACATCGCCAACGGTGAGGGGAAGTGGCTACGAGTGGAAAATCATCGTGTTGTGCGTTTTATGACCTCGTCCCATTTCCGGTGGCGATTTAGCAGGGAGATTTAGCGTTCATCATCAGTAAACCTGATACTTTTGCGTGAAAATATCAGAGGAATGCTAATTTTTTGTTGTTTTCTGCCAATGGAAGCGGTAAAAGCGGCTAACATTTAAAGGGAAAGGCGGCATCTCAGCGTTGTCGGAGGAGAAAATTCATGATGATACGTGAGCAGATCGAAGCAAAACTTAGAGCAGCGTTCGACCCGATGTATCTGGAAGTCGTGGATGAAAGCTATCGGCACAACGTCCCTGCGGGCTCTGAAAGTCATTTTAAAGTGGTGTTGGTGAGCGACCGCTTCACCGGCGAACGTTTCCTTAATCGTCATCGTATGATTTACGGTACGTTGACCGAGGAGCTGTCAAGCACCGTGCACGCGCTGGCGCTGCATACTTACACGATTAAAGAGTGGGAAGGGCTACAGGATACCGTCTTTGCCTCTCCGCCATGCCGCGGAGCGGGTAGCATCGCGTAAAAATCACATTTGCAACCGCTGGCGCTTTTCCAGTATGTTGCGTGAAGATTTAGCAAAAACGGCCTGCGGGCCGTTTTCTTTTGCCTGGAAAATGCGCAAAGTTCGCGCTTTTGCAGACAAATTTGAGCGGGAAATGTGAAAAACGCCGCAGCAGTGGGTGACAACCGTTCTCGACTCACAAAAGTGATGCCGCTATAATGCCGCGTCTTATATATGAATGTCTTCGGGATGATTCTGACGACAGGGAATGTGTTTCTGATTTGAAGAGGGCATCCCGGTTCTGCGAAGCCACCTACACGCGCTTCCAGAGTTGACCGAGCACTGTGATTTTTTTGAGGTAACAAGATGCAAGTTTCAGTTGAAACCACTCAGGGCCTTGGGCGCCGTGTAACGATTACTATCGCCGCTGACAGCATCGAGAATGCTGTCAAAAGCGAGCTGGTCAACGTAGCGAAAAAAGTTCGCATTGACGGCTTCCGTAAAGGCAAAGTGCCGATGAATGTTGTTGCTCAGCGTTATGGCGCTTCCGTTCGCCAGGACGTGCTGGGCGACCTGATGAGCCGTCATTTCGTTGACGCGATCATCAAAGAGAAAATTAATCCGGCCGGCGCGCCGAACTACGTTCCGGGCGAATACAAGCTGGGCGAAGACTTCACCTACGCGGTAGAGTTCGAAGTGTATCCGGAAGTTGAGCTGAAAGGTCTGGACGCAATCGAAGTTGAAAAACCGGTTGTTGAAGTCACCGACGCTGACGTTGACGGCATGCTGGACACCCTGCGTAAGCAGCAGGCGAACTGGAAAGAAAAAGAAGGCGCTGTTGACGCTGAAGATCGCGTTACCATCGACTTCACCGGTTCTGTAGACGGCGAAGAGTTCGAAGGCGGTAAAGCGTCTGACTTCGTACTGGCGATGGGTCAGGGTCGTATGATCCCGGGCTTCGAAGACGGTATCAAAGGCCACAAAGCTGGCGAAGAGTTCACCATCGACGTGACCTTCCCGGAAGAGTACCACGCTGAAAACCTGAAAGGTAAAGCCGCTAAGTTCGTTATCAACCTGAAAAAAGTTGAAGAACGCGAGCTGCCGGAACTGACTGCTGAATTCATCAAGCGTTTCGGCGTTGAAGATGGTTCCGTTGAAGGTCTGCGTGCGGAAGTGCGTAAAAACATGGAACGCGAGCTGAAAGGCGCCGTGCGTAACCGCGTTAAATCTCAGGCTATCGAAGGCCTGGTGAAAGCGAACGACATCGACGTTCCGGCTGCTCTGATCGACAGTGAAATCGACGTACTGCGTCGTCAGGCTGCTCAGCGTTTCGGCGGTAACGAGAAGCAGGCTCTGGAACTGCCTCGCGAACTGTTCGAAGAGCAGGCTAAACGTCGCGTAGTTGTTGGCCTGCTGCTGGGCGAAGTGATTCGCACCAACGAGCTGAAAGCTGACGAAGAGCGCGTGAAAGGCCTGATCGAAGAGATGGCTTCCGCGTACGAAGATCCGTCAGAAGTGGTTGAGTTCTACAGCAAAAACAAAGAGCTGATGGACAACATGCGCAACGTGGCGCTGGAAGAGCAGGCTGTTGAAGCCGTGCTGGCGAAAGCTAAAGTGTCTGAAAAAGCCACTTCCTTCAACGAACTGATGAACCAGCAGGCGTAATTTAGCCCGGCTGTTTAAAGTTCGCGCAAAAGCCCGTTGCCGAAAGGCGGCGGGTTTTTTTTATTGCAATGATAGGCTTAGGATGAGTGCTAAAACACATTTTCAGTGATAGCGTTACTCCAAAAGGTTGTTATGCTTGAATTATGGCTGCGCCATCCCCATAACCGGGTGACGTATCTGCATCCGCAGCGTCAGGAATAATGACCAGGTCAACGTATCAGTGCCCTGCGGATAGAAACTCTGGCTGATAATCCGTCCATAAGGTTACAATCAGTGCAGCAGGTTTTTTCAAAATTAATCCAGGAGACGGAAATGTCATACAGTGGCGAACGAGATAACTTTGCACCCCATATGGCCCTGGTGCCGATGGTCATTGAACAGACCTCACGCGGTGAACGTTCTTTTGATATCTATTCCCGTCTGCTCAAGGAACGCGTTATTTTCCTGACCGGCCAGGTGGAAGACCACATGGCTAATCTGATCGTGGCGCAGATGCTGTTTCTGGAAGCGGAAAATCCAGAAAAAGATATTTACCTGTACATTAACTCTCCGGGCGGCGTGATCACCGCCGGGATGTCAATTTACGACACCATGCAGTTCATCAAGCCGGATGTCAGCACTATCTGTATGGGGCAGGCGGCTTCAATGGGCGCCTTCCTGCTGACCGCCGGGGCGAAAGGCAAGCGTTTCTGTCTGCCGAACTCCCGCGTGATGATTCACCAGCCGCTGGGCGGCTATCAGGGTCAGGCGACGGATATTGAAATCCACGCCCGTGAAATTCTGAAAGTGAAAGGGCGTATGAATGAACTGATGGCGCATCATACGGGTCAATCCCTTGAGCAGATCGAGCGCGATACCGAGCGTGACCGCTTCCTGTCGGCGTCGGAAGCGGTGGAATACGGCCTGGTCGATTCCATCTTGACCCATCGTAATTGATGCCCGTGGCGTAAGGGTGCCGCTATACTTGTTTTAACAACTGGGCGGCACAACGCGTGATCGCGACTTGCGCCTGAGAATGGCATTTGCGTCGTCATCTGCGGCACAAAGAACTTAAGAAGAGGTTTGGACTCATGACAGATAAACGCAAAGATGGTTCGGGCAAACTGTTGTACTGCTCTTTTTGCGGCAAAAGCCAGCATGAAGTGCGTAAGCTGATCGCCGGGCCATCCGTGTATATCTGCGACGAATGCGTTGATTTATGTAACGACATCATTCGCGAAGAGATTAAAGAAGTCGCTCCGCACCGCGAGCGCAGCGCGCTGCCGACGCCGCACGAAATTCGCCACCATCTGGACGATTATGTTATCGGTCAGGAACAGGCGAAAAAAGTGCTGGCAGTGGCGGTATACAATCACTACAAACGTCTGCGCAACGGCGACACCAGCAATGGCGTGGAACTGGGTAAAAGCAACATTCTGCTGATCGGGCCGACCGGTTCCGGTAAAACGCTGTTGGCTGAAACGCTGGCGCGTCTGTTGGATGTTCCGTTTACCATGGCCGATGCCACCACCCTGACCGAAGCGGGTTACGTGGGCGAAGACGTGGAAAACATCATCCAGAAGCTGCTGCAGAAATGCGATTACGATGTGCAGAAAGCGCAGCGCGGCATCGTGTACATCGATGAGATCGACAAAATTTCCCGTAAATCGGATAATCCGTCGATTACCCGCGACGTGTCCGGCGAAGGCGTTCAGCAGGCGCTGTTGAAGCTTATCGAAGGTACCGTAGCCGCTGTTCCGCCACAGGGCGGGCGCAAACATCCGCAACAGGAGTTCTTGCAGGTTGATACCTCCAAGATTCTGTTTATCTGCGGCGGCGCGTTCGCAGGCCTGGACAAAGTGATTTCCCACCGTGTTGAAACCGGCTCCGGCATTGGTTTTGGCGCGACGGTTAAAGCGAAATCCGACAAAGCCAGCGAAGGCGAACTGCTGGCGCAGGTCGAGCCGGAAGATCTGATCAAGTTTGGTCTGATCCCGGAGTTTATCGGCCGTCTGCCGGTTGTCGCGACGCTGAATGAACTGAGTGAAGAAGCGCTGATTCAGATCCTGAAAGAGCCGAAAAACGCCCTGACTAAGCAGTATCAGGCGCTGTTTGGCCTCGAAGGCGCTGAGCTGGAATTCCGTGATGAAGCGCTGGATGCGATCGCCAAGAAAGCGATGGCACGTAAAACCGGCGCCCGTGGTCTGCGTTCGATCGTTGAAGCCGCGCTACTCGACACCATGTACGATCTGCCGTCCATGGAAGATGTCGAAAAAGTGGTGATTGACGAGTCGGTGATCGAAGGTCAGAGCAAGCCGCTGCTGATCTACGGCAAGCCGGAAGCGCAGCAGGCATCTGGCGAATAATTCGCCAATCGACACAAGCAGTTAAGCAAAAAGGGGGGATTTTATCCCCCCTTTTATTTTTCCTGTGTTCCCGCCGTTGAATGTATGGAATACATCCCCATATACTGGATTACATATTAACGGCGACGCGTTAATGAAGGTGTCGTCGGCTACCTGGCGGACTTTAAACTAAGAGAGAGCTCTATGAATCCTGAGCGTTCTGAACGCATTGAAATCCCCGTATTGCCGTTGCGCGATGTGGTGGTTTATCCGCACATGGTCATACCCCTGTTTGTAGGGCGGGAAAAATCTATCCGTTGTCTGGAAGCGGCCATGGACCATGATAAAAAAATCATGCTGGTCGCGCAGAAAGAAGCGTCGACGGATGAGCCGGGTGTAAACGATCTTTTCACCGTCGGGACCGTGGCGTCAATTTTGCAAATGCTGAAGCTGCCGGACGGCACTGTGAAAGTGCTGGTGGAAGGCTTGCAGCGTGCGCGTATTACTGCGCTGTCTGATAACGGCGAGCACTTCTCCGCCAAAGCAGAGTACCTTGCTTCTCCGGTCATTGAAGAGCGGGAGCAGGAAGTGCTGGTGCGTACGGCTATCAGCCAGTTTGAAGGCTACATCAAGCTGAACAAAAAAATCCCACCGGAAGTGCTGACGTCGCTGAATAGCATCGACGATCCCGCGCGTCTGGCGGATACCATCGCTGCGCATATGCCGCTTAAGCTGGCGGACAAACAGTCCGTGCTGGAGATGTCCGACGTGAACGAGCGTCTGGAATATCTGATGGCGATGATGGAATCTGAAATCGATCTGCTGCAGGTTGAGAAACGCATTCGCAACCGCGTGAAAAAGCAGATGGAAAAATCTCAGCGTGAGTACTATCTGAATGAGCAAATGAAAGCCATCCAGAAAGAGCTCGGCGAGATGGATGACGCCCCGGACGAAAACGAAGCGCTGAAGCGTAAGATCGACGCGGCGAAGATGCCGAAAGAGGCGAAAGAAAAAACAGAAGCGGAACTGCAAAAGCTGAAGATGATGTCCCCGATGTCGGCGGAAGCCACCGTCGTGCGCGGCTACATCGACTGGATGGTGCAGGTGCCGTGGAATGCCCGCAGCAAGGTCAAAAAAGATCTGCGTCAGGCGCAAGAGATCCTCGATACCGATCATTATGGTCTGGAGCGAGTCAAGGACCGCATCCTTGAGTATCTTGCGGTGCAGAGTCGCGTTAACAAGCTGAAAGGGCCGATCCTGTGCCTGGTAGGGCCGCCGGGGGTGGGTAAAACCTCGCTGGGTCAATCTATTGCCAAAGCCACCGGGCGTAAGTACGTGCGCATGGCGTTGGGCGGCGTGCGTGATGAAGCGGAAATCCGTGGTCACCGCCGTACCTATATTGGCTCGATGCCGGGGAAACTGATCCAGAAAATGGCGAAAGTGGGGGTGAAAAACCCGCTGTTCCTGCTGGATGAGATCGACAAAATGTCCTCCGACATGCGCGGCGACCCGGCTTCAGCATTGCTGGAGGTATTGGATCCGGAACAGAACGTGGCCTTTAACGACCACTATCTGGAAGTGGACTACGATCTCAGCGACGTGATGTTCGTGGCGACCTCCAACTCCATGAACATTCCGGCTCCGCTGCTGGACCGTATGGAAGTGATTCGTCTCTCCGGTTATACCGAAGATGAAAAACTGAACATTGCTAAGCGCCACCTGCTGCCGAAGCAGATCGAACGCAACGCGCTGAAAAAGGGCGAGCTGACGGTCGACGATAGCGCCATTATCGGCATTATTCGTTACTACACCCGTGAAGCAGGCGTACGTAGCCTGGAGCGTGAAATCTCCAAGCTGTGCCGTAAAGCCGTTAAACAGCTTCTTTTGGATAAGTCGCTGAAACACATCGAGATTAACGGTGAAAACCTGCACGATTATCTTGGCGTGCAGCGCTTTGATTACGGCCGCGCGGATAGCGAAAACCGCGTAGGTCAGGTGACCGGTCTGGCGTGGACGGAAGTGGGCGGCGATCTGCTGACCATCGAAACCGCCTGCGTTCCGGGCAAAGGCAAGTTAACCTACACCGGTTCACTTGGCGAAGTCATGCAGGAGTCGATTCAGGCAGCGCTGACCGTGGTACGCGCGCGTGCTGAGAAGCTTGGTATCAACCCGGACTTCTACGAAAAACGCGATATTCACGTGCACGTACCGGAAGGGGCAACGCCAAAAGATGGTCCGAGCGCCGGTACGGCGATGTGCACCGCGTTGGTTTCCTGCCTGACCGGTAACCCGGTACGCGCCGATGTGGCGATGACAGGGGAAATCACCCTGCGCGGCCAGGTGCTGCCAATCGGCGGTCTGAAGGAAAAACTGCTGGCGGCGCATCGTGGGGGGATTAAGACTGTTCTGATTCCTTACGAAAACAAGCGTGACCTTGAAGAAATTCCGGAAAACGTTATCGCCGATTTGGATATTCATCCGGTACAGCGAATCGAGGAAGTTCTGACACTTGCCCTGCAAAATGAACCGTTTGGCATGCAGGTTGTAAGCGCAAAATAGTGATATCGCGCAAATAGCGTTAAGAAAAGTGGGGCTGGTAAGTAAATTCGTACTTGCCAGCCTTTTTTTGTGTAGCTAACTTAGATCGCTGGCAGGGGTCATCGACAACTCTGTTGTAAGGGCATGACAGTCCTGATATAACTGCTGCGCGGTCGCGCCATGAAGGATTCTGGTGCGATATAAATTATAAAGAGAGGAAGAGAACAGTGAATAAATCTCAACTGATTGACAAAATTGCTGCGGGTGCGGACATTTCTAAAGCTGCAGCTGGACGTGCGTTAGATGCTTTGATCGCTTCTGTTACTGAATCTCTGCAAGCTGGGGATGATGTTGCGCTGGTAGGGTTCGGTACTTTTGCTGTTAAAGAGCGTGCTGCCCGTACTGGTCGCAACCCGCAAACAGGTAAAGAAATTACCATTGCTGCCGCTAAAGTACCGGGCTTCCGTGCAGGTAAAGCGCTGAAAGACGCGGTAAACTAATCGGCACTCCCGTCAGGGAATGTGACGAAGTACAAGGGCGCATCGCGAGATGTGCCTTTTTTATTTGTCCAGAACGCGACTTTATGTGTGTTTATGCGCACTTGTGGGCTGACAATTGCCCCGTTTTCTTGTCAAAATACGTCCTCACGCGCGGCAGCCATCACGTGCTATGCTGCGCGAGCTAAAGTCATCTACAGCGGAGCGTTGTTACACCATGATGGACAACCTACGCACGGCCGCCAACAGCGTCGTGCTCAAGATTATTTTCGGTATCATTATCGTCTCGTTCATTTTGACCGGGGTGAGTGGTTACCTGATTGGCGGCGGCAACAACTATGCCGCAAAAGTGAATGGTCAGGAGATTGGCCGCGCGCAGTTTGAAAATGCCGTTGCCAGCGAGCGTAACCGCATGCAGCAGCAGCTAGGCGATCAGTTCTCCGAGCTGGCGGCCAACGAAAACTACATGAAGACCATGCGTCAGCAGGTGCTGAACCGTCTGATCGATGAATCGCTGCTGGATCAGTATGCCCGTGAACTGGGCCTGAGCATCAGCGACGACCAGGTGAAACAGGCCATCTTCCAGACCCAGGCCTTCCAGTCGAACGGCAAGTTTGATAACGAGCGCTTCAGCGGCATCGTGAATCAAATGGGCATGACCACCGATCAATACGCGCAAGCGCTGCGTAACCAACTGACGACGCAACAGCTGATCAATGCGGTAGCAGGTACCGATTTCATGCTGCCGGGCGAGTCCGACCAACTGGCGGCGCTGGTATCCCAACAGCGCGTGGTTCGTGAAGCGACTATCGACGTTAACGCGCTGGCGGCGAAACAGACCGTTAGTGATGAAGAGATTAACGCCTTCTGGCAGCAGAACCAGGCCCGTTTTATGGCGCCAGAGCAGTTCCGCGTGAGCTACATCAAGATGGATGCCGCCAGCATGCAGGAAAACGCCTCTGACGAAGAAATCCAGTCATGGTATGACCAGCATAAAGATCAGTTCACTCAGCCGCAGCGTAATCGCTACAGCGTGATTCAGACTAAAACTGAAGCTGATGCGAAAGCGGTGCTCGCCGAACTGCAAAAAGGCGCCGATTTCGCCACGCTGGCAAAAGAGAAATCTACCGACATCATCTCTGCGCGTAACGGCGGCGATATGGGCTGGATGGAAGAGGCCTCTACCGTGCCTGAGCTCAAAGATGCCGGCCTGAAAGACAAAGGTCAGCTTTCCGGAGTGATCAAATCTTCCGTAGGCTTCCTGGTGGCGCGCCTTGATGATGTTCAGCCGGCGCAGGTAAAACCGCTGGCCGATGTGCGAAACGACATCGCGGCTAAAGTGAAACAGGAAAAAGCGCTGGACGCGTACTACGCGCTACAGCAGAAAGTTAGCGATGCAGCCAGCAATGATAACGAATCCCTGGCGGGCGCGGCGCAGGTTGCCGGCCTGAAAGTGGTTGAGACCGGCTGGTTCGGCCGTGACAACCTGCCGGAGGAGCTGAACTTCAAGCCGGTTGCCGATGCTATCTTTAATGGCGGTCTGGTGGGTGAAAACGGCGCGCCGGGTAGTAACTCCGATATCATTACCGTTGACGGCGATCGCGCCTTTGTTCTACGCATTAGCGAGCACAAAGCGGAAAGCGTTAAGCCACTGGCGGAAGTGAAAGCGCAGGTGACTGATATCGTGAAGCGCAATAAAGCGGAACAGCAGGCGAAACTGGATGCTGACAAACTGTTAGCCGCCCTGAAAGCGGGCAAAGGTGATGAAGCGATGAAAGCCGCAGGGCTGAGCTTCGGCGCAGCGCAGACGCTGTCCCGTACCGGCCAGGATCCACTGAGTCAGGCTGCATTCTCTTTGCCGCTGCCGCAGAAAGATAAAGCCAGCTACGGCGTAGGCAGCGATGCTAAAGGCAACGTAGTATTGCTGGCGCTGGATGAAGTAAAAGCGGGCGCTATGCCAGAAGAGCAGAAGAAAGCGATGGTGCAGGGTATTACCCAGAATAATGCGCAAATCGCATTCGAAGCGTTGATGAGCAATCTGCGTAAAGAAGCCAAAATCAAGCTCGGCGACATCATCGACCAGCAGCAATAATTTCGCGCCGCCTCGCAAAACGAGGTAACGCGATGCAATACTTAAAGGCCGCTTTCGCGGCCTTTTCCATTTCCGCAATCTGCCTTTTGTACTCCTTTTTTGTAGCCGCTATCGTGACCTTGCTGTCTACAAACAAGGAGATAACAGCATGAACAGAGGAATGAAAATGGTTATTGTCGCCGTGTTGCTGGCTTGTGCGGCGGGTTCTCAGGGGGCGCTGGCGGCATCGGCGAGCGGCAAGGCGGCATCGGCCAAAGAAACTATTCAGGCGCCGCAGACGAAAATGCCGGAGGAGGCCAAAACGGCGGATACCCACGGCGCGCAGGTTAGCATCAATAATGCCAGCGCGGAGGAGTTAGCACAGGCTATGAACGGCGTTGGGCTCAAGAAAGCGCAGGCAATCGTCAGCTACCGCGAAGAATATGGGCCGTTTAAGACTCTCGACGATCTTAAACAGGTCCCTGGGATGGGCAGTTCACTGGTAGAGAGAAATCTGTCACATCTGACGCTGTAATTTTCGCCTGTTGGTTTGCACAGTGGCAAATCTTTGCCATGCTAAAGAGGTTACATCATCTGGTGTGACCTCTTACCTGATTAACAACAATAATAGTAAGGCATGTGCGCTATGCAGACTCAAATTAAAGTTCGCGGTTATCACCTGGATGTTTACCAGCACGTTAACAATGCTCGTTATCTGGAGTTTCTCGAAGAGGCGCGCTGGGATGGGCTGGAGAGTAGTCCGGCGTTTCACTGGATGACCAGCCATAACATCGCTTTTGTGGTGGTCAATATCAATATTAATTATCGTCGCCCGGCGGTACTTGGCGACGTGCTCACCGTGACCAGTAAGCTTGAGCAGTTGAACGGCAAAAGCGGCACCCTTAGTCAGGTTGTGACCCTTAACCCTAACGGTGAAGTGGTGGCCGATGCGCTGATTACCTTTGTCTGCATTGATTTGAAAACGCAGAAGGCGCAGCCGCTGGAAGGGGAGTTGCGCGAAAAGCTCGACCAGATGAATTTACGCTAATAACAGTCGGACCGCGGAGAGTTGCGAACCCGTAGCCCCGGTAAGCGAAGCGCCACCGGGGACGTTGAACTTAAGCTTCGTGCCCCTGGCCCAGACCGGTTTTTTGCTTCATGACCGCCATCACGCCGGCCTTATCGCCCAGATACTGATTCAAGCCGTTGGCGCGCAGGTTGCAGGCCGCACACTGGCCGCAGCCGTCACCCTTGATGCCGTTATAGCAGGTGAGCGTTTCGCGGCGAACCAGATCCAACTGGCCCCAATAATCGGCCAGCGCCCAGGTCTCGGCTTTGTTGAGCCACATCAGCGGCGTTTCAAAGCGAATGTCTTTCGCCATACCAAGGCTAACCGCGTGGTGCAGCGCTTTAACAAATTCGTCGCGGCAGTCCGGGTAACCGGAGAAGTCGGTCTCGCAAACGCCGGTAATAATTGCTTCGGCCTTAACCTGATAGGCGTAGATCGCCGTCAGGGTTAAAAACAGAATATTGCGACCTGGAACGAAGGTATTCGGAATACCATCGGCATCCGGCTCGTAATCCGGTACCGGAATGCTATCGCGGGTCAGGCTGCTCACCGCCAGTTCGTTAAGCAGCGTAACGTCCAGCACTTTGTGCGCCACCGCGCCCAGTTTTAGCGCCAGCTCGCGAGCCACGTCAATCTCGGCGCGGTGGCGTTGGCCATAATCAAAAGTGACGCAATGCACTTCATCATACTGTTCCAGTGCCTGCACCAGGCAGGTTGTTGAGTCTTGTCCTCCGCTGAAGACAACTACGGCGCGTTTCATAGCAATTCCTGACTAAATAAGTGAGAGCGTTATGGTACCGTCAGACGCTCGCGGCGACCAGCTCTCTCACGCCGATGATGCCGGTAGCCAGGCGCTGGCAAAGTCGAACCACCCTCTGGCATTAAGGCGCAGGCCGTTAACCCCCGGCGGCGCGCTGATGCGGTAATTATATTTGAATAACGGCGTCATGATGGCGTCATCCATCAGCGTGTTGAAGACGTTGCGCAGGGCATCGTTGCGGCTACGCGCTTCGGGCTGCGCCTGCACGGCATCTAACGTTGCCTGCAGGTGCGCATATTGCGCCCCGGTCAGCAAATGGGGCCATAGAGTATCGCAGCGCAGCCACTGCTCAAGGGTATATTCCGGCGCTTCGCCAATCAGGCGGTCGCCCATCATCATATCGGCCTGCGCCAGATACCGGCAGCCGTCCCAATTTTTGGCGTCGTGAAAAATGAGCGTCAGTTCGCAGCCGAGAGTGGCGAGGCGCAGTTTCAGTTGCTCAGCCATTGTGTGTAATTCGACCGGCAGATGATAGAGCAGGGTGAGTTGGGGCGGCAACGGCACCTCATGATTTTCCGGGCCCTGGGGAATGGACCAGCCGGGCAGCACCTCATGGCTCGGTGTGATCAGGTCTTCGTCAAGCGGTAGCGTTTCCAGCAACGATGAGCGGTGGATAATCGAAATTATCCGCTGGGCCTGCGCTTTACTAAGGTGAGGGCTATGACGCAGGGTCAGAAAGCAGAAACCGAGGCTGATGCTGTTGCTCACCTGGCGCAAATTATTGAGCTCTTCGGGATCGCCGATGGTGATCTGTACCGGATGGCGACAGCTGGTGCCGAGATCGCTTTCGAATAGCTGCGGCGTGATCCAATATTCTACCGCCTGGATCAGCGGATGCTGTAAATGGTAGCGGGGATGGTTCTCCAGCCGAACCAGATCCGGGCCAAAAAGCTTTATTCGGAACGGACCGCTACCGAGCGCCGGATCGTCAGGATGCGCCAGCACGCTGCAATAGCTGGCTAAACGGAACGGTAGCCAGTAGTCCGGGCGATGCAGCGTAATCGTCAAACATTGGGCGTGGGTGACATCGATACGGCTGATGCTGGCAAAGAGGGTGCGAAGAGCCGGGAGTTCCAGGAGCAACAGTAGTCTTTGCCGCAGCTGTGAGGTTTCCACGGTATCGCCGTTATGCCAACACAGGGTAGAGCGGATATAAAAGTGCCACCGCAGCCCATCGGGTGATACCTGCCAGTGGTGTGCCAGATCGCCCACCGGCGTATTGTCGCTATCGTCGAAACGCGTCAGGCCGGAATAGATCTGCCCGGCCAAATGTTGTTCTGCGCGCCCGGGAAGAAAACCGGGGCGCAGCGGTTCCAGCGGACGATAGTAAGGAATACGCAGGGTCGGGGTATTGTTTTGCCACTGGCCGCCGAGGAAGGGGTGCAACAACGCTTTCAGCTCAACCGGCGCCAGCTGCGCCAGCTCCAGCGCGTTTTGTTGCTGACCCTTATTCAGCGCCTGTTCCATCATCTCGTTACGCAAACTTTCCGGGGTTTTGTAAAAACAGAGCATTCCGCGCTTGCCGCGCCCGGAGCTGGCCTGCCAGCTTAACCAGCCGGCCTCCTGAGCCTGGCGCAACAGCGTACGGATATGGCGCTCGCTACAAAAGCAGCGTTCAGCCAGCTCGCCAACGGTCACCTGCTGCGGAGCGCCGGACGACGGCTGCCAAAGGCGCTGGTACTGATTTAAACGATTTAATAATCTCATTTGCCGAAAACCCGGAACAATAAAAAATATCTATTCACTATTACTTCCGTATATCTCAGGCGATACTGCTACACAAGCAAAACCCATCACACATCGGGGAAAATACCATGGCAAAATTAGCGGCATTTGATATGGACGGCACCCTGCTGATGCCGGACCATCGTCTCGGAGAACAGACTCTGACGGCGCTGAGACGGCTGCGTGAACGCGATATCGCCCTGACCTTTGCCACCGGTCGCCATGCTCTGGAAATGCACCATGTGATCGGCGAGTTTTCCCTTGATGCTTTTCTGATTACCGGTAACGGCACGCGCATCCATTCACTGGAAGGTGAAGAGTTGTATCGCCAGGATCTGAATCCGGAAGTGGCGGAAGAGGTGCTGCACAGCGTGTGGGATACTCAGGCGAGTATGCACGTTTTCAATGATGGCGGCTGGTTTACCGGCCAGGCAAGGCCGGAACTGCTCCGGGCTCACGCCTTCAGCGGCTTTCATTATCAACTGCGCGATCCGAAACGGATGCCGGCGCATCACGTCACCAAGATCTGTTTCTGCGGCGATCATGACGATCTGCGCCGTCTGCGGATCCAGCTAAATGACGTGCTAGGCGATCGCGCGTTTCTTTGTTTCTCGGCGATGGATTGCCTGGAGGTGCTGCCGGTCGGCTGTAATAAAGGGGCTGCGCTGGCGGTGCTGAGCCAACACTTAGGTTTCACTTTGCAGGACTGCATGGCCTTCGGCGATGCAATGAACGATCGCGAGATGCTTGGTAGCGTAGGGCGAGGGTTCATTATGGGCAACGCGATGCCGCAGCTCAAAGCTGAACTGCCGCATCTACCGATCATCGGAGACTGCCGTCATCAGGCTGTTTCTCATTTTTTAACACATTGGCTGGATAATCCTGATCTTCCTTATTCCCCCGAATAGAGAGACCCTACCAGCAAGCCGGATAACGTTCTATCCGGCTTTTTTTATTGTGCGCCGCTCAGTTGCATAATCTGCGCCTGCCACGGGGTAATATCGCCGATATTTGCCGCGACCCACTGCGGGTTGTAATAGCTTTCGAGATAACGTTCGCCACTGTCGCACAACAGGGTGACGATGGAACCCTGGCGTCCTTCATCGCGCATGCGCGTGGCCAGTTGCAGCACGCCCCACATATTGGTACCGGTGGAGGCGCCGACTTTTCTTCCAAGCTGCTTTTCCAGCCACAGGGCGGTAGCGACGCTGGCGGCATCCGGAACGCGCAGCATCTCATCGACGACGTCAGGAATAAACGATGGCTCGACGCGCGGACGGCCAATCCCTTCGATCTTGCTGCCGACCGGGCTGCGCAGGCTGGCGTCGCGGCTTTGCCAGTAATCGAGGAACACCGAATTCTGCGGGTCGACGACCATCAGTTGCGTCTCGTAACCCTGGCAGCGAATATAGCGGCCGATGGTTGCAGAAGTACCGCCGGTACCGGCGCTCATGACGATCCACGACGGCTGCGGATACGGCTCATGGGTCATCTGGCGGAAAATGCTGTCGGCGATATTGTTATTGCCGCGCCAGTCGGTAGCGCGCTCGGCGAAGGTGAACTGATCCATATAGTGGCCATTCAACTCGCGCGCCAGCATTTCAGAAGCGGCGTAGATTTCGCAGGCGTTGTCGACGAAATGACAGCGTCCGCCATAAAATTCAATCTGTTCGATTTTACGCTTCGCCGTGCAGGAGGGCATCACGGCAATAAACGGCAGGCCCAGCAGGCGAGCAAAATAGGCTTCTGAGACCGCCGTCGAACCCGAAGACGATTCGATAATCGTGGTGCCTTCTTTGATCCATCCGTTGCACAGGCCATAGAGAAACAGCGAGCGCGCCAGTCGGTGCTTGAGGCTACCGGTTGGATGCGTACTCTCATCTTTCAGATAAATAGGGATACCCGGAAAACCAGGCAACGCCAGGCGGATCAGGTGCGTATCGGCGGAACGCTGATAGTCGGCGTTAATTTCACTAATGGCATGTTTTACCCAGGCGCTGTTCATCTCGGATTCCTGTTTGTCATTTTGTGCCCAGCTTAGCGGATTGTGCGGGAAAAATTGTTGCTATTTGGCCTTTCAATTACAATTACGGGAGTAAATTATTCTCTCTGGTGGCCTTATGCTAGATAAAATTGACCGTAAGCTGCTCTCATTGCTGCAAACTGACTGCACCCTCTCTTTGCAGGCGCTGGCGGATGCCGTTAATCTGACCACCACGCCCTGCTGGAAACGGCTCAAGCGTCTTGAGGACGAAGGCATCCTGCGCGAGCGCGTGGCCATCCTGGATGCGGAAAAGCTGGGGCTCGGATTAACCGCCTTTGTGTTGATAAAAACCCAGCACCACAGCAGTGACTGGTACTGCCGTTTTGTCAGCGAAGTGGCGCAAATGGCGGAAGTGCTGGGTTTCTGGCGTATGGCCGGCGAGTACGACTACCTGCTACGTGTACAGGTCGCTGATATGAAGCGCTATGACGACTTTTATAAACGTCTGGTGAACAGCGTGCCGGGGCTGTCGGATGTCACTTCGAGTTTTGCCATGGAACAGATAAAATACACCACGGCCTTGCCTATTGATTAACGGCTTTTTGCCGCCACGAATTATACATTCAGGATTTTACCGTTTGCGATTATTTGCTCAACTTAGCTGGTACTTTCGCCGGGAGTGGCGCCGCTATCTCGGCGCCGTCGCTCTGCTTGCCGTTATTGCCGTACTCCAGCTAATCCCGCCGAAAGTAGTGGGGATTGTGGTCGATGGCGTGACTAAAGAACATTACACCGCAGAGCAGGTGTGGATGTGGATCGGCGCGCTGGTGGTTATCGCGGTGATGATTTATCTGCTGCGCTATGTCTGGCGCGTGCTGCTCTTCGGCGCCTCTTATCAGCTGGCCGTTGAACTGCGTGAAGACTTCTACCGTCAGCTCAGCCGCCAGCATCCGGCCTTTTATCTGCGTCACCGTACCGGCGATCTTATCGCCCGCGCGACTAACGATGTTGACCGGGTTGTCTTCGCCGCCGGCGAGGGCGTCCTGACGCTGGTGGATTCATTGGTGATGGGCTGTGCGGTACTGATTGTGATGTCGACGCAAATCAGCTGGCAGTTAACGCTGCTGGCGCTGGTGCCGATGCCGTTTATGGCGCTGGCGATCAAGCGTAATGGCGATGCCCTGCATGAGCGTTTCCGCGTGGCGCAGGCGGCTTTTTCCAGCCTCAACGATCGCACACAGGAAAGCCTGACCAGCATACGGATGATTAAAGCGTTCGGCCTTGAGGATCGCCAGTCGGCGCAGTTTGCCGCCGATGCGGCGGATACCGGGGCGAAGAACATGCGGGTTGCGCGTATCGATGCCCGCTTCGACCCGACAATTTATATTGCCATTGGCGCGGCCAACCTGCTGGCAATCGGCGGCGCCAGCTGGCTGGTGTTGCAGGGCGAGCTGACCCTGGGTCAGTTAACCAGTTTTGTCATGTATCTCGGCCTGATGATTTGGCCAATGCTGGCGCTGGCGTGGATGTTTAACATCGTTGAGCGCGGTAGCGCCGCCTATGGACGTATTCGTTCGATGCTGGAAGAAGCGCCGGTGGTCAACGATGGTAGCGAAACGGTGCCGGAGGGTCGCGGGGCACTTAACGTGGCGGTGCGCGAATTTATCTATCCGCAGGCGACGAAACCGTCGCTGGAGAAGGTTAACTTCACCCTGCAGCCGGGGCAAATGCTCGGTATCTGCGGCCCGACGGGAGCCGGGAAAAGCACCATACTTTCCCTTATTCAGCGCCATTTTGATGTTACCGAGGGGGATATCCGTTTCCATGATATTCCGCTGTCTCGCCTGCAGCTTGATAGCTGGCGCGGGCGGCTGGCGGTGGTGAATCAAACCCCATTCCTGTTCTCCGATACCGTGGCCAATAACATTGCCTTGGGTAAACCGGACGCGACCCGGGAACAAATCGAACATGTCGCGCGGCTGGCCAGCGTTCATGATGATATTCTGCGCCTGCCGCAGGGCTATGAAACGGAAGTCGGCGAGCGCGGCGTCATGCTCTCAGGCGGTCAGAAACAACGTATTTCTATTGCCCGAGCGCTGCTGCTGGAGGCGGAAATTCTGATCCTCGATGATGCGCTGTCGGCGGTTGATGGGCGGACGGAGCATGATATTTTGCATAACCTGCGGCAGTGGGGGGAGGGGCGGACGGTGATTATCAGCGCCCACCGCCTTTCAGCATTAACCGAAGCCAGTGAAATTTTGGTTCTGCAACACGGCCATATTGCCCAGCGCGGACGCCATGAGCAGCTTGCCGCCCAGTCTGGATGGTATCGCGACATGTACCGCTATCAGCAACTGGAAGCGGCGCTCGACGATGCGCCGCAGGATGAGGAGGCGATAGATGCGTAATTTCGCCGATCTCTGGCCGACCCTGAAACGTCTGCTGGCCTACGGTTCGCCGTGGCGTAAGCCGCTTATCATTGCCGTTATCATGATGTGGATAGCAGCGGCGGCGGAAGTCAGTGGCCCGCTGCTGATAAGCTATTTCATTGATAACATGGTGGCGAAACAGTCGCTACCGGTGAAGCTGGTCTGCGGCCTGGCGGCGGCTTATATCTTCCTGCAGATCCTTGCCGCTACGCTGCACTATAACCAGGCGCTGCTGTTTAACCGGGCGGCGGTCGGCGTGGTGCAGCAGTTGCGCAGCGATGTGATGGACGCCGCGCTGCGTCAGCCGTTAAGCGAGTTTGATACGCAACCTGTCGGCCAGTTGATATCACGCGTTACCAACGATACCGAAGTGATTCGTGACCTGTACGTGACAGTCGTGGCGACGGTGCTGCGTAGCGCGGCGCTGATTGGCGCGATGCTGGTGGCGATGTTTAGTCTCGATTGGCGAATGGCGCTGGTGGCGGTGGCTATCTTCCCGGCGGTGCTGATCGTGATGGCTATCTATCAGCGTTACAGCACGCCGATCGTGCGTCGCATGCGCGCCTGGCTTGCCGATATCAATGATGGCTTCAACGAAGTGATCAACGGCATGGGCGTTATTCAGCAATTCCGCCAGCAGGCGCGATTCGGCGAGCGAATGCGTGAAGCCAGTTACGGACACTATCTGGCGCGCATGCAGACGCTGCGTCTGGATGGTTTCCTGCTGCGACCGCTGTTAAGCCTGTTTTCATCGCTGATCCTCTGCGGCCTGCTGATGCTGTTTGGTTTTAGCGCTTCCGGAAGTATCGAAGTCGGGGTGTTATATGCCTTTATTAGCTATCTCGGGCGGCTTAACGAACCGCTGATCGAACTTACCACCCAGCAGTCGATGCTGCAGCAAGCGGTGGTGGCGGGCGAACGCGTGTTTGAGCTGATGGACCGTCCACGCCAGAGCTGGGGTAACGATAGCGCGCCGTTACGCAGCGGTGCGGTGGCGATTGATAACGTCTCTTTTGCCTATCGCGACGATCGGCTGGTGCTGCAGGATATCAATCTGGATATTCCTTCGCGCGGTTTTGTGGCGCTGGTTGGCCATACCGGTAGCGGCAAGAGCACGCTGGCCAGCCTGATGATGGGCTACTACCCGTTGACCAAAGGCGAAATTCGTCTTGATGGCCGCCCGCTGTCGTCGTTAAGCCACAGCGCTTTACGTCGGGGCGTCGCGATGGTGCAACAGGATCCGGTGGTATTAGCCGATACCTTCTATGCCAACGTGACGCTGGGCCGCGATATCAGCGAGCAGCAGGTCTGGGAAGCGCTGGAGGCGGTGCAGCTCGCTGACCTTGCCCGTGAAATGAGCGACGGGATTTATACCCAACTGGGCGAGCAGGGCAACAACCTGTCGGTGGGGCAGAAACAGCTGTTGGCGCTGGCCCGTGTGCTGGTCGAGACGCCGCAGGTGCTGATCCTCGATGAAGCGACAGCTAACATCGATTCCGGTACCGAGCAGGCTATCCAGCAGGCGCTGGCGAAAGTGCGCGAGCACACCACGCTGGTAGTTATCGCCCACCGTCTGTCGACCATCGTCGAAGCGGATACGATCCTGGTGCTGCACCGTGGCCAAGCCGTCGAGCGCGGGAACCATCAGCAATTGCTGGCGGCGAAGGGCCGTTACTGGCAGATGTACCAGCTACAGCTGGCTGGCGAAGAGCTAGCCGCCAGCGTTGAGGAGGAGTCGCTGAGCGCCTGATGCACCATCAGCAGGCATTGGTGCAGGGGTGACGTGAAGTGGTGCAACTTGCTCACTAAGGGCGCACCGTATTGGTGCATTTTTGCGCATTAGCGGTCATTTGCCGTCTCGCCAGTAACATCCTCGCGTTTTTTTCTCCATAAACGGGCCGATTCACGGCCCGTTTTCATTTTTGGCATATCCCTTGCTTTATCTCCTGTGTTAGCTGCGGCCACTATCAAATACTGACTGGAGGGGATTTATGAAGCTGGTTACCGTGGTAATCAAACCATTCAAACTGGAAGACGTTCGCGAAGCGTTGTCCTCCATCGGCATTCAGGGCCTGACGGTCACGGAAGTGAAAGGCTTCGGCCGCCAGAAAGGCCATGCCGAGCTCTATCGCGGCGCCGAATACAGCGTCAATTTCCTGCCAAAAGTAAAAATTGATATTGCGATTGCCGACGATCAGCTGGATGAGGTTGTCGAGGTGATAGGCAAGGCCGCCTGGACCGGAAAAATTGGCGACGGCAAAATTTTTGTCGCCGAACTGCAGCGCGTGATTCGTATTCGTACCGGCGAATCCGACGAAGCGGCACTGTAATTGCCTGACCACACAGCGATGGGGATGAAGAGATGATGAGAACGACGATGAAAACGGCTCTGGGAGCGCTGGCGCTGCTTCCGGGACTGGCGCTGGCGGCCGAACCGGCGGTGGCGGATAAAGCCGACAACGCCTTTATGATGATTTGCACCGCGCTGGTGCTGTTTATGACAATCCCCGGCATTGCGTTGTTCTACGGCGGCCTGATTCGCGGTAAAAACGTGCTCTCAATGCTGACTCAGGTCATTGTGACTTTTGGCCTGGTTTGCGTGCTGTGGGTTATCTATGGCTATACGCTTGCCTTCGGTAGCGGCGGTAGCTTCTTCGGCAGCTTCGACTGGGTGATGCTGAAGAATATTGAACTGAAAGCGTTGATGGGCTCGTTCTATCAATATATCCACGTCGCTTTCCAGGGCTCTTTCGCCTGTATCACCGTGGGCCTGATCGTCGGTGCGCTGGCGGAACGTATTCGTTTCTCCGCGGTACTGATTTTTGTGGTGGTTTGGCTCACGCTCTCCTACGTGCCGATTGCGCATATGGTGTGGGGCGGCGGCCTGCTGGCGACCCATGGTGCGCTGGACTTCGCCGGCGGTACCGTCGTACACATCAACGCTGCGGTAGCGGGGCTGGTGGGCGCGTATATGATGGGCAAACGCGTGGGCTTTGGCAAAGAAGCGTTTAAACCGCATAACCTGCCGATGGTCTTCACCGGTACGGCGATTCTGTATGTCGGCTGGTTCGGCTTTAACGCCGGTTCCGCAAGCGCGGCCAACGAAATTGCCGCCCTGGCCTTCGTAAATACCGTCGTGGCGACCGCTGGCGCGATTCTGGCCTGGACCTTCGGCGAATGGGCCACCCGCGGCAAACCCTCGCTGCTGGGCGCCTGCTCCGGCGCGATTGCCGGTCTGGTCGGCATTACTCCGGCGTGCGGTTATGTTGGCGTTGGCGGCTCGCTGATTATCGGTATCATCGCCGGCCTGGCCGGGCTGTGGGGCGTCACGGTGCTGAAGCGCTGGCTGCGCGTCGATGACCCATGCGATGTGTTTGGCGTTCACGGCGTGTGCGGCATCATCGGTTGTATCCTGACTGGCATCTTCGCTTCCACTACCCTTGGCGGCGTCGGCTATGCGGAAGGCGTCACGATGGGGCATCAGTTGCTGGTACAGCTGGAAAGTATCGGCATTACCGTGGTCTGGTCCGCCGTCGTCGCCTGGATCGGCTTCAAAGTGGCGGCGATGACCGTCGGCCTGCGGGTTCCGGAAGAGCAGGAGCGCGAAGGGCTGGACGTCAACAGCCACGGCGAAAACGCCTACAACGCCTGATATATTGTGCAATCTCCATAAGCGTCAAAGCCTCCCGCATGGGAGGCTTTTTCTTTGCGTGGAATTTATTTCTTACTGAAGCCAGGAATAAAGCGGTCAACATCCACTTCCATAAACTGGCTGCGCTGGAAGTGGGCTTTCATATTCCACGGGACGGTGCAGTCGAAAATGGTTTTGCAGGCAATACCGCTATCGCGAATCGATGGGCTGAAGGCCGGGTCGGATGATGGATCCAGCGGATGGCAACGTACGCCGGGAATAAACACGGTGCTGACATCGCCCTGATAGCGGGTGGTCATCGCCCACATGACGTCGTTGATGTCGAAAACGTCGACGTCTTCATCGACCAGCATTACGTGCTTTAGCTCCGAGAAGGCGGAAAACGCCAGTAGCGCGGCCTGACGCTGACGGCCCTCATCGCTGGGGGTGCGTTTCTTCACCTGCAGCACGGCGAGATATTTACCGGTGCCTGGCGAAGGACAGTGGACGTTTTGCACAAAGCCTGGAAGCGCGCGCTCTACCATTTGCAGAATGCTGGCTTCGGTCGGGATCCCGGCAAGATTGGTATGTTCATCGCTCGGCCCGATACAGGTTTGCAGAATCGGGTGACGGCGGTGGGTAATTGCTTTGACTTTGATCACCGGCACTTCCGCCTGAGCGCTACCGGTATAGCCGGGGAACTCCGGCATCGCTTTCCCGCTGTTGGTATTCTGATCTTCGCGTACCCGCACGCCCGGCAGCAGTTCACCTTCAATAACGATTTCGGCGTTGGCGATGGCGCGGGCGTTGACGCTCACGCATTCGCTGAGCTCGACGGCCTGATTACGTAGAGCGCCGGCGATGGAGAGTTCATCAAACCCGAGAGGGGTGGTCGGCGGCTCAAAGCAGGCGCCAATTTCAATCGCCGGATCCACGCCGATGCTAATCGAGATAGGCAACGCTTTCCCGGCCGCCTCGGCTTTTTGCCGGAAAGTATCGAGATGACGTCCCGGTACGAAATACATCGAGATTTCGTCTTTGCTCTGTACGCACAGGCGGTGGATGGTGACATCATGATCGCCGGTTTCCGGATCCGCGGCATAGCACATGCCGAGGGTAAAGTAGGGACCCGCGTCTTCCGGGGTGTTAGTCGGCGCAGGCAAAATTTTGAGAATATCGAAATCAGGATCGCTTGCCAGATGTACCACCTCCTGGCAGGCCGCCTGGTCGCGTGGGATGGTGATTGGCGCGATAGGATTCGCCACGGAGTCTTTGAGCATAAACGCCAGGTTTTCCGGCGTGGTGCCAAACAGGCGGGCGACGCGCTGGCGTGAACACAGCAGGCCAATAAGCACTCTGACATCATCGTAGCCTTTGACCTTATTAAAGATCATCGCCGGGCCAACACGGGTCGGGCGCTGAACGGTGCCGTGGGCGCCGACATAGCGGTACACGCCGGAGAGCTCGGCGATGGGGTCAACGGGTTCGTCGGTGTAGATCAGTTCATCATCGTACTGGCTTAATACCGCCAAAGCAGAACGCAGATCGGTTACTTTCATTTGTGGTTCAGACATCGTACTTCCTTCAGGTTTCTGGCAATGGCTATTCATTCTCACCAGATACCGATAAGAGTCCAATCACATTTTCCCTCATTTTAATAAGAGATTATTATCAGTGTTTTCGGGAGGGCGTGATGGATTATCGACAGCTACAGGCATTTACGGTTCTGGCGGAAGAGTTGCACTTTGGTCGGGCGGCGCAGCGTCTGCATATCACGCAACCGGCGCTGACGCAGCAGATTAAAAGTTTTGAGAACGCGCTGGAATTGCGGCTATTTACCCGCGATCGACGCAACGTCGCGCTGACCGCCGAAGGGCAATTTTTGCTGGCCGAGGCGCGGATGATCCTCGGCCACTGCGATAAATTTCGCGAGAATGCGCGCAGTTTGCGGCAGGGGCGCAAAGGGCAGTTGAAAATTGGCTACGTTGGCTCGGCTATTTTCGACCCGGCGTTGAGCGTGTTAATAGGAAATTATCGTCAACGTAAACCCGAAGCCGATCTGCTGATTGAAGAGCATAACGTTAACGACCTGATAACCGGGCTATTAAGCGAAACGGTCGACCTGGCGTTTATTCGCTCGCCAGGGGCGCAATATGATGAACTGGAGTCGCTGGATATTGCGACCCGGCCGCTGGTGGCGGTGGTACCTCGCCATCATCCGCTCGCCAGCCGGCGCGCTATTCCACTCGCGGCGCTGGCGGAAGAGACGTTTTTTATTCAGCAAGATCCGTGCGGCGTCGGACTGGGTTGGTCAGCCATCAGCGCCTGTCGGCAGGCGGGTTTTACGCCCCGTAAGATTCAGTACTCGCGTGATGTCTCCACGGCGATAGGCCAGGTATCGATGGGAATGGGCGTGACGTTGGTGCCCGAGACGCAAAGCGCCATGCTGGTGTCGGAGGTCAGTTATTGCCTGCTGGAAGAGACTTTTGCCGTGACGACGCTTACGCTGTGCTGGCGGCGGGAGAGTCGCAATGGGCTATTGGGTGATTTTATTGCCGGTGCGCGCGAACTGCTTGGCCGTTAAAGGTAAGCGGGCCCATTGCGGGCCCGTCGCGAATTAGTTATTGCGGTTACGCATGACGCCTTCCTGCACCGTCGAGGCGACCAGAATACCGTCCTGGGTATAGAATTCGCCGCGAACAAAGCCACGGGCGCTGGAGGCTGAAGTGCTTTCGACGCTGTATAGCAGCCATTCGTTGATGTTGAACGGGCGGTGGAACCACATTGAGTGGTCGATGGTGGCAACCTGCATACCCGGCTCAAGGAAGCCGACGCCGTGCGGCTGTAGCGCTACCGGCAGGAAATTAAAATCAGATGCGTAGCCCAGCAGCGACTGGTGGACGCGAATATCATCCGGCACTACGCCGTTGGCGCGGATCCACACCTGGCGGGTGGGTTCGGCAACGTGGCCTTTCAGCGGGTTATGGAACTCCACCGGGCGAATTTCCAGCGGTTTATCGCTGAGGAACTTCTCTTTCGCCTGCGGCGGCAGCAGATGCGCCAGTTTACGGGCGATATCGGTTTCAGAGGGCAGGCCTTCCGGTGAAGGGGCTGACGGCATTGCTTTTTGATGTTCGTAGCCCGGTTCCGGGGCCTGGAACGAGGCGGTCATGTAAAAGATGGGTTTACCGTGCTGGATAGCCGCCACCCGGCGAGCGCTGAAGCTATTGCCGTCGCGCAGCACTTCAACATCGTAAACGATGGGTTTTTGGCTATCGCCGGGACGCAGGAAGTAACTATGAAAGGAGTGAATCAGGCGTTCCTCAGGCACGGTTTCTTTGGCGGCATACAGCGCCTGACCGACCACCTGGCCGCCGAAGACCTGACGTAAGCCGAGGTCTTCGCTCTGCCCGCGAAACAGCCCTTCTTCAATTTTTTCCAGATTTAATAATGCCAGCAGATTGGTTAGAGCCTGACTCATAGTTACCCTCAATTAATGATAGCGGCGCTGACGCAGCGCGTATTGTGGGCAAGTATAACCTGGAATCTCAAGTGGTCCGATGGGTGTAATAATCTGAATAAATGCCCCTTTCCGGGAATTATTCTGAGATCTGTGCCACACTTATTCACGATACTAATGTCTTAGCCATCGTGATGGCAGGACGTACTCCTGTGACTAAAGGGATGAAAAGGAGAACATAATGAAATTTGCCTATATGTTAAGTGCTATCGCCGTTGCTGCGGCCTTATCCGCCTGTGCGAATAACCCGAACAGCAACGCCGCTCATCAGACGACGGCACCCGATCCTTACGGCATTGCCTCACTGAGCTCCTCGCAGCAACAGCCTAATGTTTCCGGGACTATCAATATTCGCCAACGCGTAGCGTTACCGCCGGATGCGGTACTGACCGTGACGTTGTCCGATGCGTCGCTTGCCGATGCGCCAGCGCGTGTATTGTCGCAAAAAGCGGTCCGTACTGAAGGTAAGCAGGCGCCGTTCAACTTTGTGCTGCCTTACAACCAGGCGGATATCAAACCGAACGCGCGGATCCTGCTGAGTTCGGCGATTACCGTAAATGGCCAGCTGATGTTTATCACCGATACCGTGCAGACCGTGGTAACCCAGGGCGGTAATCGCGCCGATCTGGTGCTGGTGCCGGTGCAGCATGCGCCAGTGCCGGTGGCTAATGATATGGCGCCGATGGCGCAATAAACGTCTCCATGCCCCTGTTCAGGGGCATTTTTTTGCCCTTAATAAACCCAGCGATAGTGTTGCAGGTCGATATGACCGCTGCCGGATACCTGGACGCCTTCCGCCAGCAGCGCCTGACGCTGGCGCTGTAGGTCAGGGCCGGTCAGCGAAATATCGCCGTGGCGATTCACCACCCGGTGCCATGGCAGCGTTGAGCCTTCCGGTAGGCGCTTTAACACGCCGCCCACCTGACGCGCCGCGCGCGGCGACCCCGCCAGCAGAGCGACATCGCCGTAGGTGGTGACATACCCTTCCGGAATTGAGGCGACTATCTGCCAGACCCGCTGGGGAAAGCTGTCGTGGGCGTCCTCCATCATCACTCCTTCACGCGAGAAAAGCTCAGAATAAGCGCTTGCCCCCATACTGTACAGCCGTCAAAGGACGGTGAATTCCAGCGCCAGCCCGAGGATCTGCATACCATGAATATTGTCATGCGGGCTGTTGGCAATCAGGCTTTCAAGAAACTTCAGCCGCTGCGATTGCGCATTGATAATCAGTTTGCCGCGCAGCGTCGGGTATTTGAGCGATGAAATGGGATAAACCACCCGGCCTTTAACCTCAACGGGCAGCTTACGCAGCTCGACGTGTTGCAATACGCCTACCGTGGAAAAGAGCAGGGCAACGGGGGTCACCGATAACAACGGCGCGGGACTGACGCTGACGAAATCCAGCAGCAGCTCGGGGCGTAGAAAATTCATGCCGTGAAAGGGTACGGTTACGCCATCAATGGCGGGCATGGGCAAGGTAGTGGTGGAGCGTGGTGATTGAGTCATGCGATTACCGTAGCGACAACACGTTGAAAAGACACAGGACGAATAAGTATGGCGGGTTGCGGTAAACTGTGCCGCGATGGGGCTCGCAATCTCTCTCATTGCTGGGACGTTCGGCCGGATAAAGGCACTATTTGCCGGGAAAACCTACGTTTTGCATAATAAACCAGCAGCTGGACGCGAGTGGCTTGCAATTCAGGAGTGCTATAGGGATAATGCGCCAGCGCGTTGGTTATCAACGCTCTCAATGGGGGCTCTGTTGGTTCTCCCGCAACGCTACTCTGTTTACCAGGTCAGGTCCGGAAGGAAGCAGCCAGAGCAGACGACGTGTGTGCCGGGATGTAGCTGGCAGGGCCCCCACCCATTTCAGGCGGTCCTGATTTAA
The DNA here is from genome assembly GCF_040064335.1 of Klebsiella sp. CN_Kp088. Classification (NCBI taxonomy): domain Bacteria; kingdom Pseudomonadati; phylum Pseudomonadota; class Gammaproteobacteria; order Enterobacterales; family Enterobacteriaceae; genus Klebsiella; species Klebsiella sp. CN_Kp088. The sequence continues at coordinate 210,609 of NZ_JBEAIQ010000014.1, forward strand.
AATCCCTTCATTTGTTGTGCTTTTATTCTCTGCTACTATTATAGGCAGCTTCACTTCATTTATTGTTTTACGTTACTAAAACGACTCTTTTTTATACCTTAATTTTGTATTGTCATAAATATGAAATAATAATGACATACTAATGTCATTTTCATGTCATATATAATGGGCAAATTATTCCCTGGAATTACCAGATATTATTAAGGATAAATAATATCTCTGGATCAAGATGTTAACTTCGTGTATTAATTATGATGATTTTATTGCACGGGAAGCGTGATCATGACCACAGTAGTTCTGAATGTGAAAATTGACGCAGAGTTAAAAGATAAACTGCGTCATTATGCGGAAGTGAATAACGAGAATTTAGGCACGGCAACGGAAAAGCTGCTGCAATTGGCGCTGGCGGCCATTGATTCAGCAGACGAGGCGGGGGTTTCGCATGAGGATATTGATAACCAGCATACCGAAGAGGAAGCGTCGCCGTTAACCCCTAAAGAAATCAAAGCATTACGTAAACTTCTGAAGAAGAAAAGATGAAACAACAATTCTCTACAGCCAGCAGTTACAGTGAAGCCTGTGATCTGCTTCGTTCCGGGTACGTTAAGCACGTGCGCCTGAACTGGAATATCGGTAGTGATGAGTTTTTTCGCATTGCTTCCGACTGGTGTGAAACCGGCGCAAAAATTAAAAAAGATGACGATGGCTTTATTATTTCGCTAAAAGGTTTTCCTATTCCGCGCCAGCATTAATGAAATGACTACGCTGTTGTCATCGTAATGACATGCGGCGTGGGCAAGATGGCACTGCAATTTTATAAAACATCTCATATTCATCATGGATGGTGGTTTTTGACGGGCTGATACCAGCCCGTCGATATTTTATTATATTATTTTACGCATTCGCGTCATTTCTTTCTGTTGCGTAAGGGTCTGCCACAGCGGTTGTAAAATGCTGAAGGCGTTGCGCAATTCCGTATCCGGCAGGGTGAAAGGCAAACGTAAATAACGATCGAAGGCCCCCTCCAGGCCGAAACGCGTACCGGTACCGATATGAATGCCGGCATTCTCAGCGCGCACCGAAAACTGCGTTGCCAACATCTTCGGCAGCTCCACCCAAAACGATAGCCCGCCCTCGGGGACGCAAAAGCGCCAGCGGGGAAAATATTCCGCCATCAACGCAGCGCACATATCACGACGCGCGGCCAGCATTGCCCGCCGCGGCGGCAACAGTGTTTGTTCGTTCTCCAGTAGCCAACAACAAGCCAGCTGCTCCAGCAGCGGCGAACCGAGATCGAGTGTATCCCGCGCCTGGATGAGCGAGGCAATCGTCCGCGCCGGGGCGCGGATCCAGCCAATTCGCAGTCCTCCCCAGAACGTTTTACCCGCTGAACCAATAGTGATTATCGGTGCTTCAGGGTTGAAAGCCGCCAGCGGCGGCGGCGGCGGGGCGTTGTACCATAAATCGACCATCGTTTCGTCGGCGACCAGCGTCGTTCGCGTGCTGGCGGCCAGATCGGCGACGCGCTGCCGGGTCTCGCTATCCATGCAGCGACCGGTGGGATTATGAAAATCCGGCATCATAAAGGCCAGCCGCGGCGAAGTTTGGGCAATGGTCGCCGCCAGGCCGTCGCAGTCCCAGCCCTTTTCCGGTAAAGAGACGCCTACTGGCCGGCAGGAGGCGCCGCGAATAGCGTTAATCGCCATCGGGTAAGAGGGCGCGTCAACCACCACCCGATCGCCTGGCCCGGTTAACAGACGCAGTACCAAAGCAAATCCGCTCAGCGCGCCATTCACAATCATCACTTCATCCGCCTGTGTCGGCAGGCCGCGTTCGCTATAGCGGCGGGCAATGATTGCGCGCAAATCGACTAACCCCTGCTGATCGTACCCGGTATAGGACAAATACTGCGGCATCAGCGTCAGCGCGTGGCTGTAGGCTTGATGAATCTCCGGTCCGGCGCTGAGGGCGGCGGTGGCGAGATTGACCGATGGCGCTGAAAGCGTCTGCTCTCCGGGGAGCAGAGGGCCGGCAGGTAGCGCAATGCGTGAACCACTTCCCTGGCGACTTTGCAGATAGCCTTCTTCTCGCAATAACCCCAGCGCGCTGGCGATAGTGGTGCGGCTAACATTTAGCGCCGTCGCCAGTTCTCGCTCGCCGGGCAGACGGGTCTCCAGCGCCAGCCGTCCATCGAGGATCAACAGACGCAGCGCTTCCGCCAGCTGCCGCCACAGCGGCGCGCGCGAGGAAGGGGATTGCCAGTTGCCGAGCAGGCGTACCAGCGATTGTGTTCCAAAACGACGTACTGACATAGCGATCCACTTTTAAAAAACTGGCCATTAATTATCAATCCATTTTTGCTGATGATGGGGTTGTTCGCAATACATACTGAGGTGTTTATGGTCCGTCGTTTGCTACAACTTTATATTGGTCTGGTGCTCTATGGCGTGTCGACGGCGTTATTCGTCCATGCCAACCTCGGGGCCGATCCGTGGGATGTGTTTCATCTGGGGGTGGCGAAACAACTTAATATCAGTTTCGGTACGGTGATTATTGCGACCGGCGCCGCGGTGCTGCTGCTGTGGATCCCGCTGCGTCAGATGCCGGGTCTCGGCACCATTAGCAATGTCATCGTGCTTGGCCTTGCGGCCGATGCCACGCTCGCGGTACTTCCGCCGCTGGAATCGCTGCCCGCGCGTAGTCTGCTACTCGCCGGCGCGGTGGTGATGAATGCGATAGCAACCGGGATGTATATCGGCGCCGGTTTTGGTCCCGGGCCGCGTGATGGCTTGATGACCGGATTGCATGCGCGAACCGGCTGGTCTTTGCGTGGTATCCGTACCGCTATCGAAGTCTCGGTACTGCTGATTGGCTGGCTGCTGGGCGGCAAAGTCGGGGTTGGCACCGTGGTTTACGCCTTTGCTATCGGCCCGCTGATCCAGCTGTTTTTACCCTGGTTCCGTCAACCGCGAGCAGTCAGTACGGCGGCGAAAAGCCGGGGGCTGGCGTCCTGAAATCGCCGTTCGCGATAGCAGCGACTAAACTTATCACTCAGACGCCGACGGATATGCCGCCGGCGCTGTTCACTTCGGAGACTCACTCATGAAGTATGTTGATGGTTTTGTCGTTGCCGTCCCTGCGGAAAATAAGGAGGCATACCGCGAACTGGCAGCAAAATCGGCGCCGCTGTTTAAAGAGTTTGGCGCCACGCGCGTCGTGGAGTGTTGGTCGGATGATGTCCCGGAAGGAAAGCTGACGGATTTCCGCATGTCGGTTAAAGCGCAGGCGGATGAGGAAGTGGTTTTCAGTTGGATCGAGTACCCGTCTAAGAAGATCAGGGATGCGGCCAATGCGAAAATGATGAGCGACCCGCGGATCAAAGCGCTTAGCGATAGCTTGCCCTTTGATGGCAAGCGCATGATCTTCGGCGGGTTTGTGCCGATTCTTGACGAGTAAATCCGGCGGCGCGACTGGTTGCCAGCGCGCCGCACATGGTATTAATGCGTTTTAATATTATGTTCCGCCCACTGAATAAATTCCTCTTTCGGTAGCGCCTTACAGTACAGCCAGCCTTGCGCGTAATTGACGCCATGCGCGCGCAGCCAGTCGCGCTGAGCGGGCGTTTCCACTCCTTCGGCGACAATCGCCAGATTCAGCGCCTTCGCCATCTCAATGATATGCGGCGTCAGCGGCTTATATTCCAGGGTATCGACAAATGACTTGTCGATCTTCAGCGTATCGACATCCAGCGTTTGCAGGTAGCTGAGGCTTGAATAGCCGGTGCCGAAATCATCGATCGAGATCCGGTGTCCCGCCTGGCGATAGCCAATAATCACCGGCAGAGTGGTTTGCGGATCGACAAAGCCGCGTTCGGTAAGCTCAAGGGAGAGCTGTTCCGCATTGATTCCCCAGCGCGCCAGTTGTTCCTTGAGTAGTGTTGGCAACGTAGGCGAGCGCAGGTCATCCACCGACAGATTAATAGAGATGTGCATCTGCAGATGATGGCGCAGCCAGGGGCCGAGGTCGGCAAAGATTTTACGCACGATATCCTCGGTCAACCGGGTGATCAGCCCGGTTTGCTCGGCCAGCGGGATAAAAATATCCGGCGATAAAAAAGTGCCATCCGGCTGCTGCCAGCGGGCCAGCGCTTCGGCGCCGGCGATTTTGCCATCCTCCAGCGAGACGATCGGCTGATAGTAAACCTGGATGGCATCGGATTGCAGCGCATCCAACATGCCATAACGCGGCGAGCGTAATCTGCGCAGCAGGCGTAGAAGTAAAAAAGAGGTCAACAGGCTGGTAAAGAGCCCTATCGGCAGCCATAGCAGCAATTGCTGGCGAAGGCGCGCATCCAGTGGCTGCGTGGACGACCAACTGGCGACGCCAAGACCCAGTTCAGGGATGATATGCACGCGATAGACGGTGTCATTCAGCGTTAGCGTCTCGCTATGGAGGTTTTTAATTCGCGTCCAAACCGCGGGATCGAGCGGCTGGCTGCTGATCACTACCTGATCGTGCTCGGTGCCGAATAATATCGTATGGATCTTTTCCTGACCGGTGGCGATGACATCAATAAACGACACCGGGTCGATCATCACAATATGATTTTTGTTGCCAAAGGCGGTCATGCGATGTTGCAGGCCGAGGTCGTTGATTGAGGTAAGCCAGGTGCTGTAACCGTCGGCGGTGACGTGGTCTGGCTGCGGAAACGTCACCGAGACCTGGTGATCCTCAAGCGATGAGCACATCGGCACCGAATTACGCAACCAGAGTACTTCCTGCACATAGCGATGGGTGTAGGCAATACGGCGCATATTCAGCAAATGTTCTGGTGAACAGGCACTGGCGCTGTGCGCATCGGCTTCTTGTAATGCTTCTTTGGCCTGAGCGGCGACTTGTTCTACGCGCATGACAATGCGTTTTGAGTAGTGGTCGAGCTCGCTATAAAACTGCGCCTGCGCCTGGCGCATTGCCAGCCAGATACTTAAGGCGATGGGTAGCACGATGGCGAGAATAAGCACCCCTGTAACCAGACTCATTAAATGGCGAGTCGTCATGGGTATGTCCTTATTTTACGGGGAATTGCTCTGAGTATACGCGAAAGCGACGAAAAGACCCGGGTCGCGAATATTGTGATTCGGGAGAAGGGGGCAAATGATCGCCCTCTGAGCCACCGCGTGGTTCCCGCTGAAACCGTAAATTTCCTGTGGTTGATCTTTGGCAGTCAACGGTGTACTTTTATTGTTATGTTATAACATATAAATTGAGGTTTGCCATGAAAGCTAATATTCATCCGCACTACCGTACCGTCGTTTTTCACGATACGAGCGTAAACGAGTACTTCAAAGTGGGATCCACTATTAAAACCGAGCGTGAGATTGAACTGGATGGCGTAACCTATCCGTATGTCACCTTAGATGTTTCGTCTAAATCCCATCCGTATTACACCGGTAAGCAGAAAACACATGCTACCGAAGGCAGCGCCGCTCGTTTCCGCCAGCGCTTCGGTGGTTTTATTGATGCGAAAAGGAGCTAAACATGCAGGTACTGAACTCATTGCGTAGCGCTAAACAGCGCCACCCGGATTGCCAGATAGTGAAACGCAAAGGGCGGCTGTATGTTATCTGCAAAAGTAACCCGCGCTTTAAGGCGGTGCAGGGACGTAAAAAACGCCGTTAATTCGTTGGTTTGCGAAAGCTTTCCAGCGTGCGGTATTGCTGGCCGTTGGCATCAAAATTACCGGCGGCCAGCCACTGGCGCATTGCGCTATCTATCTGTGGCCACTCGCTATCGATAATGGAAAACCAGTCGGTATCGCGATTGTGGCCTTTTATCACCAGCGCTTGTCGAAAGCGCCCCTCGAACTGGAAACCTAAGCGCAGCGCCGCGCGCCGCGACGGTTCATTCAGGCTATTGCATTTCCACTCATAGCGGCGGTAGCCGAGCGACTCAAAGACATAACGCATCAGCAGCCACTGTGCCTCGGTGGCCATTGCTTTGCGGCTCAGCAGCGGCGAAAAGTGAACATGGCCGACTTCAACGACGCCGTTTTTGCCGTCAATACGCATCAGCGCTAACGATCCGACCGGCTGCCCACTGCGTTCATCAATAACCGCGAAGTGAAGCGGATCGTTTAGCTCGCTGATGCTGGCAATCCAGGCGCTGAACTCGGTAACGCTGTTTTCCGGTTCACGCAAAAGCCACGTCCAGGCGCGGGTATCAGGCGCCTGTCGATAGGCGTTGAACAGCGCTTGCGCGTGTTTGACGTCAAGCGGTTCCAGGCGGCATAACTGTCCTTGCAAGGTCTGGCGCTGCGGCCAGGGGCGTGGCTGCCAGTCAGGTAAAGCGTCGCCAACGAGTTGGTTGAATTGGTTGTATTGCGTCATCGGTCAAGTCCTGTTTGCGGGAAGAGTCCTGAGATTAAACGTCTGCTGGTTCCATAAAAAGGGCCATAAAGGTATCTTTTTAGGGTGCCACGAGGAGCCATGATGAATATTCCGGACGATGCTTTTTTTGCCCTGCTGACGCGCGGGATACAGCAACGGGGAGACGCGACGCTACAGCGCGCGCTCTATCAGGCGCTGCGCGAGGCTATTTTACAGGGCGAGTTACTCAGTCATAGCCGGTTGCCGGGCGCGCGCGTTATTGCGCAGCGTGCTGGCGTATCGCGCAATACCGTAAACAGCGCGCTGGAACAGCTGGCGATAGAGGGATATCTGATCCGCAGTCGTCAGGGGACGTATGTGGCAGCGCTCAATACGCTGGCGGAAAGCGAGCCGGCGCCACCAGCGTTTGTTTTGCCTGAGCGCTTGCGCACGCTACCGCTGCCGGGTCGACGGGACTCCCCGGCACTGTTGTTGACTACCGGAATGCCCGCGGTGAACTACTTCCCGCTGGTTATCTGGCGTCGTTTGCTCGATCGGGTACTGCGCGAGGATGGCAGCACGATCCTGGGATACGGGGAGGCGGCCGGTGAACCGGCGCTGCGCGAGGCGATAGCCCGTCATCTGACTTTATCCCGGGGTATACGCTGCACGGCGCGGCAAATTGTGATCACTGAAGGCGCGCTGGAGGGCGTTAACCTTTGCACGCATCTGCTGAGCGTCGCGGGGGATACTGCCTGGGTTGAAGAGCCCGGTTATTTCGGCGCGAAAAGCGTGTTTATTAAAGCCGGGCTACAGCTGAAGGGGATACCTGTTGACGGTGATGGCATGTGTCCTGATAGCGTTAACGAGGTAGCGCCGCGGCTTATCTTTACCTCGCCTTCGCACCAATATCCGAGCGGGGCGGTGATGAGCGCCGGACGTCGTCTGGCATTGCTGGAATATGCCCGCCAGCATGACGCGTGGATTGTGGAAGATGACTATGATAGCGAGTTTCGCTACAGCGGCGAGCCGATTCAGGCGATGCTCGGCATGGTGGCGCAGGCGCCGGTGGTTTACCTTGGTACCTTCAGCAAAACGCTATTTCCTTCATTAAGAATAGGCTTCGCGGTGATGCCGTCGGCGCTGGCCGAGGCGGCTCAGGGCGCGATCGGCGCGCTGCTGCGCGGCGGCCATCGTCTGGAACAGCGTGCGCTGGCGCTGTTCATCGAAGAGGGCCATTATGCGCGCCATCTGGCTTCAATGCGCCGATTATATCGTCGGCGTCAGCAGCAGTTACGCGAGGCTGTGGCAAGCGAATTCACGCTGGCGAATGAGATTTGGGGGGGAGAGGGCGGCTTGCATTTAACGGTTGCCGTCGATGACATTGACGATGTGCAAATTGTCGAGCAGGCGCGTCAGTATCAAATGGCGCCAGCGGCGCTTAGCCGCTTTTATCTTAACCCGCATAAGGCGCGTAGCGGTTTGGTTCTGGGGTATGGCAATACGTCCGCGGCGCATTTCGTACCGGCGCTGCGGACGTTGAACAGGCTAATCAGGCAGCAACGCGGGTCAGGGTGAAAACATCGTAGAAGGAGAGTTCACCTTTGGTCGCGATCATTTTCTGCAGTTGAGCTTTCTGCGCATGGGCGACCTGTGGCGATTGCAGAATGCCGTCAATCAACTGTTCAGGGACGAAACGGGTGTTATACCATTCACCGTTATAACAGACGCGAAAATCGAGCACATCGATATCTTCATAACGGTAGCGCGGGTAGACGTCAAAGAAGAAAAAGCCGTTCAGCAGAACAAACAGAACGATCAGCAGCCACACGGAATCCACCAGCGTCTCAGAGCGCAGCATGACGATGAGAGTGGCCAAAAAGGCGGCGTACATAGCGACAAATAGCCATGGATGGTTGCGAATAAAACTGATACTAAAACGCGGGCGATTATCGCGCTTTTCTTTTTCGTTCAGTTCCTCGATGGTATTGGTTAGCAGGCGCTGTATTTCTGTCATTTTAGTCCCCGAATTCTTCGTAGAGCCCGGCATTTCAGGCTCTACGGCTCAGTCTGACAGTTATTTTATGTTGCCGGAGACCGGGGTTAAAGTAACAGATCAGTTACAGAAAAGCATAACAGTTACTATTTTTCGGTTAATAGCAGCTTGATGATTTGGGCTGGATTACCGCCAACTACCGCATTGGCCGGCACGTCTTTCACCACCACTGCGCCGGAGGCAATAACCGCATTGTCGCCAATGGTCACTCCAGGGTTGATGACCGCCCGGCCGCCAATCCATACGTTGTGGCCGATCGTTACCGGTTTACCATACTCGATACCGCTGTTGCGTTCCGTTGGGTCCAGCGGATGGGTCGCGGTATAGATATGAACGCCCGGCGCCAGCATACAGTTATCGCCAATTCGGATCGGGCAAACATCGAGCATCACGCAGTCAAAGTTCGCGTAAAAATTGGCGCCGAGGCTGATGTTATAGCCGTAATCGCAGCGGAAAGTGGGTTCGATATACGCGTCAGTGGGCTTACCAAATAGTTCAGCCAGCAGAGCGGCGCGCGATTCGCGCTCATCCGGTGCTGAGTGGTTGTAGCGGTGCAGCACCTGCCGGGCATGCAGGCGGTCTGCTTTTAGCGTGGCGTCTCCAGCAAGGTAAGGTTCGCCGGCGATCATTTTCCTTTTTTCTTCGCTCATGGTCTTCTCCTGTTTAAAGAAAAAACAGTATAAAGCGAAACCGGTTTCATATGCAGCAATACGGGACTCAGGCGTTTAATATCCCGAGTAATCCCTGTTGAGGTGCTGTTGTATTAATGACAGAAAATGAACTAGCGGATAAATTTCCATACTGAAGTTGGGATTTTGTCGTATAGCTTATTCATGGTCAATTCAGCAAGACGATGGTCGGCTGCTGAGTAAAATACCGCCAATTCATTGTCGGAAAGTTCATATTTATTCTTTTCAATTACGCGCTCCAGCGTATCAATTGTCTGACAGCGGCGTAAACGCATCAAATAGTCTGTTTTAGTTAATGGTTTACCAGACATCATTTCACCTTTTGAATGTAATAATTCTAACAAGAAAGACTTGCCGGGTTCTCCCGGCTGGCGTTCACAAAGCATCGGAATAACCGATTGCCGGATTTGCGCCATTTTTGGAGATCGCTTGTGTTTATGCCATAGCTACTGAACAGCATAAAAGTGTCATCCAGGTATTCGTCAAGCTGAGAAATCAGCTTATTATCCTCAGCGTACTTAATTTTATAATTAAGCGCGTAAGTTGCTATGTGCTCGATCAATTCATTTAATTGAAGATTCACCGCCGAGGTGGGATCGTTAACCCAGCCGCGGTTGCTTTCTTCCAGGTTTGCAAGGCAGTCATGATACAACGTTTCGCAGAGAAATCTTAGCTGCGCGATATCATGTCTTTTTGGCGAGTACTCGTCCATAACACATCCCCTTGTAAGTGGTTTAAACGACGACTAACAAACACCGTTGTGGGATGAAGACCAGGCTCAAACATTGTAATCCTGTGATTTAACTATAATCCAGTCTCAAAAACATTTCACCGTGCTATTACGAAAAATTACAATAAATACGGTTAATTTATCTTAAAAAAACAGGACCTATTATACTGATTCCTTTTATGTTTGGCGAAACTGGAAGGTCAGCCTTATATATCATAAGTTTATCTGATTGACGCCTGCCTGCAGCGAGAAGGTTGTCGGGAGATTGTTGGTAATTAAGAATATTCTGAATGAGACCTGATGACAAAACCGGTAATCGAAATCTTAATAAAAATAGAACAACGTTCATCAATGTATATTATATGTCAGAACGTAAAATAAACAATAACAATGTGTGCGTTTAAATACCCCTAAAGAAAAAGGGCCGCAAATGCGGCCCTTAGCTTAAGCAAGATTAATGATGCTCAACCGGATGGTTATGCTCAATATCTTCAGTTTTCTTAGTGAAGCGGCGACGAACCACCACGAAGAACACCGGCACGAAGAAGATAGCCAGAACCGTCGCGGTCACCATCCCGCCCATTACGCCGGTACCGACGGCGTTCTGTGCGCCGGAACCTGCGCCAGAGCTGATAACCAGCGGCATGACCCCGAGGATAAACGCCAGAGAGGTCATCAGGATTGGACGCAGACGCATACGTACCGCTTCCAGCGTCGCTTCAATCAGGCCTTTGCCTTCTTTTTCCATCAGGTCTTTGGCGAATTCAACGATAAGTATCGCGTTCTTCGCCGACAGGCCGATGGTCGTCAGCAGGCCGACCTGGAAGTAAACGTCGTTAGTCAGCCCGCGGAAGGTTGCCGCTAACAGCGCGCCAACAACACCCAACGGTACCACCAGCATGACGGAGAACGGAATCGACCAGCTCTCGTACAATGCTGCCAGACACAGGAAGACGACGATAAGCGAGATAGCATACAGCGCCGGGGCCTGGTTGCCTGACAGGCGTTCCTGATAGGACATACCGGTCCAGTCGTAACCGACGCCTGAAGGCAGTTTGCTTGCCAGCTGTTCCATCATCGCCATCGCTTCACCCGTACTGCGGCCCGGCGCTGCCTGACCGAGGATTTCCATCGACGGCAGACCGTTGTAACGTTCCAGACGCGGTGAACCATATTCCCAATGGGAAGTGGAGAAGGCGGAGAACGGCACCATTTGGCCATCGCTGCCGCGTACATACCAGTTGCCGATATCCTCTGGCAGCATACGGTATTTCGCTTCAGACATGACGTACACTTTCTTCACGCGACCGCGGTCGATGAAGTCGTTGACGTAGCTGCCGCCCCACGCTGCGCCGAGGGTGGTGTTGATGTCGCTAATTGAAACGCCCAGCGCCTGCGCTTTTTCCTGATCGATATCGATCTTGAACTGCGGCGTATCTTCCAGGCCGTTAGGACGCACGCCAACCAGCAGATCGGGATGCTGAGCAACCATACCAAACAGCTGGTTACGCGCCTGAGTTAATTTCTCATGCCCTAAACCACCCTGATCGATGAGCTGGAAGTCAAAGCCGGTAGCGGTACCCAGTTCGACGATCGCCGGCAGGTTAAACGCGAAGACCATCGCATCTTTAATCTGCGAGAAACGGGCCATCGCGCGGCCGGTAATCGCTTCAACTTTGTTTTCTGAACCTGGGCGTTCGCTCCAGTCTTTTAACGACACGAAGGCGATACCGGTGTTCTGACCGCGGCCTGCAAAACCAAAACCGTTAACCGCGAACACCGATTCAACGTTGTTCTTCTCTTTGGTCAGGTAGTAGTCAGTCATCTCGTCGAGGACTTTCTGCGTACGTTCCTGACTCGCGCCCGCCGGAAGCTGCGCCATACTCAGGAACACGCCCTGGTCTTCGTCCGGCAGGAAGGAGCTTGGCAGACGAACGAACAGGTAAGCCATACCGACGACGATAATCAGATACAGCACCAGGTAACGACCGGTACTACGCAGAATGTTGCCTACGCTGTCGGTGTAGTGGTGCGTGCTCTTATCGAACATGCGGTTAAACCAGCCAAAGAAGCCTTTGTGCTCGCCATGGCCGCCTTTCTGAATCGGCTTCAGCATGGTGGCGCACAGCGCTGGCGTCAGAATCAGCGCTACCAGTACCGATAGCGCCATCGCGGAAACGATTGTGATCGAGAACTGGCGATAAATCGCGCCGGTTGAACCGCCGAAGAAGGCCATCGGGATAAATACCGCCGACAGTACCATCGCAATACCGACCAACGCGCCCTGAATCTGACCCATCGACTTACGGGTCGCTTCTTTCGGCGGCAATCCTTCCTCCGCCATTACGCGCTCGACGTTTTCTACTACCACGATGGCGTCATCCACCAGCAAGCCGATGGCCAGCACCATCCCGAACATCGTCAGGGTGTTTATCGAGAAGCCAAACACCGCCAGGATGGCGAATGTCCCAAGCAATACCACCGGTACTGCAATGGTCGGGATCAGCGTGGCGCGGAAGTTCTGCAGGAACAGATACATGACCAGGAACACCAGGATGATCGCTTCCACCAGCGTTTTTACCACTTCATGAATAGAGATTTTCACGAACGGGGTAGTATCGTACGGGTAGACGATTTTCAGGCCTGACGGGAAGTACGGTTCCATCTTCGCCAGCTCGGCGCGGATGGCGTTGGCGGTATCCAGGGCGTTAGCGCCGGTGGCCAGTTTAATCCCCAGACCAGAAGCCGGTTGGCCGTTGAACTTCGCGATGATGTCGTAGTTTTCGCCGCCGAGTTCAACTTTCGCCACGTCGCGCAGACGAACCTGTGAACCATCCTGATTGACTTTCAGCAGAATCTTGCTGAATTCATCAGCGGAAGTCAGACGCGTTTGGGCGATGATCGAGGCGTTCAACTGCTGGCCTTTCACCGGCGGCGTACCGCCTAACTGACCTGCCGCGACCTGGGCGTTCTGCGCTTTAATGGCGTTGATGACATCTACCGGAGTTAACTGGAAGTTGTTTAGCTTCGTCGGGTCCATCCAGATACGCATTGCGTACTGGGAACCGAACAGCTGAACGTCGCCGACGCCGGAAGTACGGCTGATGGCATCCTTCATATTGGCGCCCACGTAGTCGGAAATATCCTCCTGCGTCATGGTGCCGTTAGTGTTGATAACCCCGACAACCATCAGGAAGCTACTGGAGGATTTCTCCACGCTCACGCCCTGTTGTTGTACTTCCTGCGGCAGCAGCGGCATCGCCAGCTGCAGCTTATTCTGCACCTGTACCTGGGCGATATCTGCGTCGGTACCGGACTGGAAGGTCAGGGTGATCTGCACCGTACCGGTGGAGTCACTGTTCGAGGACATGTACATCAGGTTATCGATACCGTTCATGTTCTGTTCGATAACCTGTGTCACGGTGTCCTGCACCGTTTTCGCATCAGCCCCCGGATAGGTGGCCGAGATCGTCACTGCTGGCGGCGCAATCGTTGGATATTGCGCCACGGGGAGTTTCATAATCGAAAGCCCCCCTGCCAACATGATGATTATGGCGATCACCCATGCAAATATGGGGCGATCGATAAAGAAATTAGGCATGTCTTAACGGCTCCTGTTTAAGTTAAGACTTGGTTTGTTCAGACTGAGCGTTCGCGTTGCCGGCGGTTTGCTGTTGGTTGTCTGAAGCTACTTCCTGCGCTTTTACCTGTACGCCTGGTTTGACTTTTTGCAGGCCAGCGACGATCACGCGATCGCCTGATTTCAGACCTTCGGTCACTAACCACTTGTCGCCGATAGCCTGAGTCGCGGTGACCTGGCGCACTTCAACTTTGTCGCCTTCGCCGACCACCATCACGCTGGCATCGCCGCGCGGGGTACGGGTAACGCCCTGTTGCGGAACCAGCAGCGCATCCGGGTTAATACCTTCTTCCAGACGTGCGCGAACAAACATTCCTGGCAGCAGAGTGTGGTCCGGGTTCGGGAAGATAGCGCGCAGCGTGATAGAACCGGTGGTCTGGTCAACGGTGACGTCGGAGAATTCCAGCGTACCCTCTTGCGGATATTTCAGACCGTCATTGGTGACCAGTTCAACTTTCGCCTTACCGTTTTCTTGCTTCAGTTTACCGTTCGCCAGTTCCTGTTTCAGACGCAGGAAATCGTTGCTCGATTGGGTAACGTCAACATAGATAGGGTCTAGCTGCTGAACAGTAGCCAGCGCGGTAGATTGCCCGTTTTGCACCAGCGCGCCTTCGGTGACCGCGGATTTACCGATGCGTCCACTGATTGGCGACGTCACTTTGGTATAAGCCAGGTTGATACGCGCGGTTTCAACTGCGGCTTTCGCCGCGACGACAGCGGCGTTGCTTTGCTGAGCGTCGGCAACGGCTGAGTCATATTCTTGTTGGCTGATGTATTTGGTGCCAACCAGTTTCTGATAACGTTTGACCGTCAACTGAGCGATGTTTGCGGCGGCCTGGGCTTTCGCTAAGTCGCCTTTAGCGCTTTCATAGCTTGCCTGATAGGTTGCCGGATCGATCTGATAAAGAGACACCCCCGCCTGAATATCGCTGCCTTCAGTGAAGTTACGTTTCAGAATAATGCCACTTACCTGAGGACGGACTTCTGCGACACGATAAGCATTGGTACGACCAGGAAGTTCAGTGGTGATTTGTAGAGGTGCGGATTTGAGCGTGACAATACCGACTTCCGGCATTTGCTGGGCTCCTTGTTGAGCCGGTTTATCGTCACATCCTGTTAGCGCTAAGCTGCCTGAGAGCATCAGAACGACCGCCAGAGGCGTTAACCCTCTGTTTTTGTTCATATGTAAACCTCGAGTGTCCAATTTCAAATTTTTTAGTGGCTCAAACGTCCACAAACCCACTACAGTCTTTCTATTATGGTCATGCTATGGTACATACATTCACAAATGTATGTAAACGCAACCTCTGTAAAGTCATCAACCTATGGCACGAAAAACCAAACAACAGGCACTTGAAACCCGGCAACTGATTCTTGACGTCGCCCTGCGATTGTTTTCGCAGCAAGGGGTATCATCTACCTCGTTGGCCGCGATTGCAAAAGCTGCTGGAGTGACCAGGGGCGCTATATACTGGCATTTCAAAAACAAATCCGATCTGTTTAATGAAATATGGAGTCTTTCTGACGCCAGCATTAGCGATCTCGAAGTTGAGTATCGGGCAAAATTCCCTAACGATCCACTGTCAGTTGTTCGCGAAATACTGGTTTATATCCTCGAAGCGACGGTAGTAGAGGAGCGTAGGCGCCTGATGATGGAAATCATCTTCCATAAATGCGAATTTGTCGGAGAAATGGCCGTTGTCCAACAAGCGCAGCGCAGTTTATGGCTTGAAAGCTACGATCGTATTGAGCAAACATTAAAAGATTGTATCACTGCTCAACAATTACCTGCGAATTTACTCACTCGCCGTGCGGCAATTCTGATGCGCAGTTATCTTTCCGGATTAATGGAAAACTGGCTCTTTGCACCAGAGAGTTTTAACCTTCATGCGGAAGCCCGTGCTTATGTCGATGCGCTGATTGAGATGTATCAGACCTGCCCGTCGCTACGAAGTTCGTCTGAGGTCATGGCCTGAATCCGCAGGCGTAAATAAAGGTAAATTTTACTTATCTCTGCCGCTATTCGCGCGCAGGGAGAAGTGCTATTCTGCGCGCTGCGACGACCCCCGGTATTCTCCGGCATTTGCAACCATTCATGTTAATACTATGCAGCATACAAATCGTTGGCCTCATGCTATTTCCACCATTGTCTTTGCACTGGTCCTTATAGTTGGCACTCTGAGCTTCAGCCAGGTTCAGGCTGCAGATTTACCTGACCGTTCTGACATTCAAAGCCAGCTCACTACGCTAAATAAGCAAAAAGAACTCACGCCGCAGGAAAAATTAGTTCAGCAGGACCTGACGCAGACTTTAGAAACGCTCGATAAGATTGAGCGTATAAAGTCTGAAACTGTGCAACTGCGTCAGCAGGTTGAACAGGCGCCGGCGAAAATGCGTCAGGCGGTAGACAGCCTGAATGCGCTGAGCGACGTTCCTGATGATGAGGTCACCCGTAAAACCCTGAGCACGTTATCGTTGCGACAGCTTGAATCCAGGGTGTCTCAGGCGCTCGACGATCTGCAAAGCGCGCAGAACGATCTTGCGACCTACAACAGCCAATTGGTCTCGCTGCAGACGCAGCCGGAGCGCGTGCAGAACGCGATGTACTCCGCCTCCCAGCAGCTACAGCAAATTCGTAACCGTCTCAACGGCACCGCGCCGGGTGAAGAGACGCTGCGCCCGACGCAGCAGGGGTTGCTGCTGGCGCAGCAGGCCTTGCTGAATGCGGAGATCGAACAGCAGCGTAAGAGCCTGGAAGGCAATACTGTGCTGCAGGATACGCTGCAGAAACAGCGCGATTACGTGACCGCCCACAGCAACCGGCTGGAACATCAGCTGCAACTGTTGCAGGAAGCGGTGAACAGCAAGCGGCTGACCCTCACCGAGAAAACCGCTCAGGAAGCGGTCTCGCCGGAGGAGACCTCGCGGATCCAAAATAACCCGTTGGTCAAGCAGGAGCTTGAAGTTAACCATCAGCTTAGCGAAAAGCTGATTCAGGCGACGGAAAACGGCAACCAACTGGTGCAGCGCAATATCAGAGTGAAAAACTGGCTCGACCGCGCGCTGCAATCCGAACGCGATATCAAAGAGCAGATTTCGGTATTGAAAGGCAGCCTGCTGCTGTCGCGTATCCTCTATCAGCAGCAGCAAACATTGCCATCAGCGGATGAGCTGCAGGATATGACCAACCGCATTGCCGATCTGCGCCTGGAGCAGTTTGAAGTTAACCAGCAGCGCGATGCGTTATTCCAGAGCGATGCCTTTGTGGCAAAGCTGGAAGAAGGCCATAGCAGCGAAGTCACGCCGGAAGTTCACGACGCCCTGTTGGAAGTCGTGGACATGCGCCGTGAATTGCTCGACCAGTTTAACAAACAGCTGGGGAACCAGCTGATGATGGCCATCAACCTGCAGATTAACCAGCAGCAGTTGATGAGCGTCTCCAGCAATCTGAAATCGATCCTGACCCAGCAGATTTTCTGGGTGAACAGCAATAAGCCGATGGATTGGGAGTGGATCAAATCCTTCCCGGAAGCGCTGAAAGCCCAGTTCAAATCGATGAAAATCACCGTCAACTGGGAGAAAGCCTGGCCGGCGGTATTTATCGCGTTCCTCGCCGGGCTGCCGCTGCTATTGATTGCCGGGCTGATCCGCTGGCGCTTGCAGTGGCTGCGTGATTACCAGGCTAAGCTGGCCTCCCAGGTAGGCCAGTTACGCAATGATACTCAGCTAAACACACCAAAAGCGATCCTGATAGATTTAATCAGAGCGCTGCCGGTGGTGCTGCTCATCCTTGCTGCCGGGCTTATCCTGCTGACGATGCAGCTGAATGTCAGCAACCTGCTATGGGCCTACAGTAAAAAACTAGCGATGTTCTGGCTGGTGTTCGGCCTGTGCTGGAAGGTGCTGGAAAAAGACGGCGTGGCGGTGAAGCATTTCAATATGCCCGCGCAGCTCACCAGCCACTGGCGGCGGCAGATCGTCCGCGTCAGCCTGGCGCTGCTGCCGCTGAATTTCTGGTCGGTTGTTTCTGAGCTCTCTCCGCTTAATTTGATGGACGACGTGCTGGGGCAGTTTGTTATCTTCGTCAACCTGCTGCTCATTGCGGTGCTGGTGTGGCCGATGTGCCGCGAAAGCTGGCGTGACAAAGAGTCGCACAGCCTGCGCCTGCTGACGGTGACCGTGCTGTCGATTGTGCCCGTCGCGCTGATGGTCCTCACGGCGACCGGTTACTTCTACACGACGCTGCGTCTGGCTGGCCGCTGGATTGAGACCGTCTATCTGGTGATGATGTGGAACCTGCTATACCAGACCGTTCTCCGCGGCCTGAGTGTGGCGGCGCGACGTATTGCCTGGCGCCGGGCGCTGGCGCGTCGCCAGCATCTGGTGAAAGAAGGGGCGGAAGGCGCCGAACCGCAGGAAGAGCCGACGATCGCGCTCGAACAGGTTAACCAACAAACGCTGCGCATCACCATGCTGGTGATGGTGGCGTTGTTCGCGGTGCTGTTCTGGGCGATTTGGTCCGATCTGATAACCGTGTTCGCCTATCTCGACAGCATTACGCTCTGGCACTACAACGGCACCGAAGCCGGCGCCAGCGTGGTGAAAAGCGTGACGATGGGCAGCCTGCTGTTTGCGATTGTCGCCTCGATGGTCGCCTGGGCGCTGATCCGCAACTTGCCGGGCCTGCTGGAAGTGCTGGTGCTGTCGCGTCTTAATATGCGCCAGGGCGCCTCCTATGCCATCACGACGATCCTCAACTACGCGATTATCGCCATCGGCGCGATGACGGTCTTCGGCTCCTTAGGCGTGTCGTGGGATAAACTGCAGTGGCTGGCCGCGGCGCTGTCGGTTGGTTTAGGTTTCGGCTTACAGGAGATTTTCGGTAACTTCGTCTCCGGCCTGATCATTCTCTTCGAACGCCCGGTGCGTATCGGCGATACGGTCACTATCGGTACCTTCTCAGGCACCGTCAGTAAGATCCGTATCCGCGCGACGACCATTACCGATTTCGATCGCAAAGAGGTGATTATTCCAAACAAGGCCTTCGTGACTGAACGGCTGATCAACTGGTCGCTCTCCGATACCATCACCCGCGTGGTGATCCGCCTGGGCGTAGCTTACGGATCCGATCTCGATAAAGTGAAAGAGGTGCTGCTGCAGGCGGCGCATGAACATCCGAAAGTGATGCAGGAACCAGCGCCGTCGGTCTTCTTTACCACCTTCGGCGCCAGCACGCTGGATCATGAACTGCGCCTCTATGTGCGTGAACTGCGCGATCGCAGCTACGCGGTGGACGAACTTAACCGCTCGATCGATCGCCTGTGCCGCGAAAACAATATCGATATTGCCTTCAACCAGCTGGAAGTTCATCTGCGTAACGAGAAGGGAGATGAAGTGACGGAAGTGAAGCGCGATAATAAAGGGGATGATACGGTGCCAGGCGTCGCATAATCGCTAATCGGGGCGGCATATGCCGCCCCGAATCGTTTTATTCTTCTGACAGGGGCGCGTCAGGTTGGGCGTTTTTCAGTTTGTTTTCATAGTCACGCTTAATAATATCCAACGCTCCCAGCACCGTTTTTGCGCTGACCCGGTTTTCCTCCAGCAACATAATTAAATCGACGGCCAGTTTGACCTCGTCCGGTGCATTTTCCAGCGACATAGTCCTCTCCTGTTAGCGCGTTAAACGCGCCAGTACGTTTTCAATATTTTCCAGCGCATCGCGACAGCGGGCCAGGCGCCCGGCATAGGCCTCGACCTCTTTCGTTAGCCGTTGCTGTTCGGCAAGCGTCGTTGCCGACGCCAGCTGACGTTGGCGATCGTTGCGCATTGCCAGCAGGCGGCGCTCATACTCCTGGTGCTGCAGGCGGCGGCGTTGCCAGCGGTTTAGCGTCGGCGAGGCGCTGTCCCATTGGCGTAACGACCAGGTCGCCGTCTCACGACTAATGGCGGCAATCTGCGCCACCAGCCGCTCGGCGAGCCAGGCGACCTGGGGCAGATGCTGATGCTCAACGGCATGCTGGAGCTCGGCGAGATTATGCTGTGCTTCGTCGAGATACGCCTGCATCTGGGTGTCGCGGGTACGGAACAGCTGGCGGTCGAAACGCGGGCTCAACGTAGCGTGGCTGGACAGTGGCGCCACCTGAAGCGCCAGTTCAGCCAACTGATTTTTCAGCGTTTGTAAAAGCCGGGTTGTTTTCAAATAACTCCTCCATTCCCTACTCAGCAACTGTGCTACAGTAGCGACATCTGCTTGATAACGATTCGCATTATGCCACGTATTATTTTAATCATCATTGGCTGGCTGGCGGTAGTGCTGGGGACGCTGGGCGTCTTCTTACCGCTGTTACCGACAACGCCATTTATCCTGCTCGCCGCATGGTGTTTTGCCCGCTCGTCGCCGCGCTTTCACCACTGGCTGCTGTATCGCTCGTGGTTTGGCGGCTATCTTCGCCACTGGCAGCAGTACCGGGCGATGCCGCCGGGGGCCAAGCCGCGAGCCATTATCATGATTTTACTGACCTTTGCCATTTCTCTGTGGCTGGTTAAGCTTATGTGGGTGCGCATCCTGCTGCTGGCGATCCTCGCCTGCCTGCTGATATTTATGTGGCGCATTCCGGTGGTTGACGCAAAGCAACAAAAGCACTGATGCGCAATAATGCCTGTTGCAATTGTTGGCGACAGCCAGTAAATTCTGGCGTTTTCGAGCGCGGGTAAGCCTGGTCAAAGGTTAAACAAATGTTTCTTTGGCCCATTTTGCACGCCCGTGGGTAACACCGTTTCAATCAGGCATAAACTTATGACCGCAACTGCACAGCAGCTTGAATATCTGAAGAACAGCATCCAAAGCGTCCAGGATTATCCGAAACCGGGCATCCTTTTCCGCGATGTCACCAGCTTGCTGGAAGACCCTAAAGCCTATGCGCTTAGCATTGAACTGCTGACCGAGCGTTATAAAGACGCCGGCATCACCAAAGTGGTGGGGACCGAAGCGCGTGGTTTTCTGTTCGGCGCCCCGGTTGCGTTGGCGCTGGGCGTTGGCTTTGTTCCGGTTCGTAAGCCGCGCAAGTTGCCGCGCGAAACCATCGCCGAAAGCTATGAGCTTGAATATGGCACCGATCAGCTGGAAATCCACGTTGATGCCATTAAAGAAGGCGATAAGGTGCTGGTCGTTGATGACCTGCTGGCGACCGGCGGCACCATTGACGCCACCGTGAAGCTGATTCGTCGCCTGGGCGGCGAAGTTCACGATGCCGCTTTTATTATCAATCTGTTCGATCTGGGCGGTGAACAGCGCCTGGAAAAACTGGGCATCAATTGCTTTAGCCTGGTGCCTTTCCCGGGCCACTAAGCAAATCCCGACACATAGCCTCGCCGATCCGGCGGGGCTGTGATAGCATTACCCCCTCGTGAATTCACCTTCCAGCGTTTCAGAGCCAGCCCATGAGTTATCAGGTCTTAGCCCGTAAATGGCGCCCACAAACCTTTGCTGACGTCGTCGGCCAGGAACATGTGCTGACCGCACTGGCGAACGGCTTATCGTTAGGGCGCATCCATCACGCATATCTCTTTTCCGGTACCCGCGGAGTAGGGAAAACCTCCATCGCCCGTCTGTTGGCGAAGGGGTTAAACTGCGAAAGCGGTATTACCGCAACGCCGTGCGGCGTCTGCGATAACTGTCGCGAAATAGAACAAGGCCGCTTTGTCGATCTGATTGAGATCGATGCCGCCTCGCGCACCAAAGTGGAAGATACCCGCGATCTGCTGGACAACGTCCAGTACGCGCCGGCCCGCGGCCGCTTCAAGGTCTACCTGATCGATGAAGTGCATATGCTGTCGCGTCACAGCTTCAACGCGTTATTGAAAACGCTGGAGGAGCCGCCCGCGCACGTCAAATTCCTGCTGGCGACCACCGATCCGCAAAAGCTGCCGGTGACGATTTTGTCCCGCTGCCTGCAGTTCCACCTCAAGGCGCTGGATGTCGAACAGATCCGCCATCAGCTTGAACACATCCTTGGCGAAGAGCAGATCGCGTTTGAGCCGCGTGCGCTGCAGCTGCTGTCGCGCGCCGCGGATGGCAGCCTGCGCGATGCATTAAGCCTGACCGATCAGGCAATCGCCAGCGGCGATGGCCGCTTAACCGCGCAGTCCGTCAGCGAAATGCTCGGCACCCTCGACGACGATCAGGCGCTATCCTTGATAGAAGCGCTGGTGGCCGCCGACGGCGAGCGCGTGATGGCGGGCGTCAGCGACGCCGCCTCGCGCGGCGTTGAATGGGAAGCGCTGCTGGTGGAAATGCAAAGTCTGCTGCACCGTATCGCGATGGTTCAGCTCTCGCCATCGGCGCTGGGGGCGGATATGGCCGCCGTCGAGCTACGTATGCGCGAGCTGGCGCGTACCGTGCCGCCGGCCGACGTGCAGCTTTACTATCAGACGCTGCTGATTGGCCGCAAAGAGCTGCCTTATGCGCCAGACCGGCGTATGGGGGTTGAAATGACGCTGCTGCGCGCGCTGGCTTTCCATCCGCGCCAGCCGCTGCCGGAGCCGGAAGCGAAGCCCGTGCAGACCGCTGCGCCTGTGCCGCAGCAGCAAACAGCGCCGCCGGTCGCATCGGCTCCGCCGCCGCAGAATCTGCCGCAAAGCACCAGCCAGGTGCTGGCGGCGCGCAGTCGGCTGCAGCGAACCCCGGGAGCAACCACCCCAAAAAAGAGTGAACCGGCAGCCGCATCCCGCGCGCGGCCGGTGAATAACGCTGCGCTGGAACGACTGAGTTCGATTACCGAGCGCGTACAGGCTCGTCCGGCTGCGGCCGCGCTTGAGCAGGCCCCGGCGAAGAAAGAAGCCTATCGCTGGAAATCGACGGCCCCGATTGAAGAGACCCAGGTCGAGGTCGCCACGCCGAAAGCGCTGAAAAAAGCGCTGGAGCATGAAAAAACGCCGGAGCTGGCGGCGAAACTAGCCGTGGAAGCGGTTGAGCGCGATAGCTGGGCGGCGGAAGTGAGCCAGTTGGCGGTACCGAAACTGGTTGAACAGGTGGCGCTGAACGCGTGGAAAGAGCAGGACGGCAATCGCATATGTCTGCATTTACGCCCTAGTCAGCGGCATCTCAACTCCGCCGGCGCGCAGCAGAAACTTGCTGAAGCGCTGGGCGTGTTGTACGGTGCGCCGGTTGAATTGACCATCGTTGAAGATGATAATTCGGCGATGCGCACGCCGCTGGAGTGGCGACAGGCAATTTATGAAGAGAAGCTCGCGCAGGCGCGCGACGCGATTATTGCGGATAACAACATCCAGACCCTGCGACGATTCTTCGACGCCGATCTGGATGAAGAGAGTATCCGCCCCATTTGAACGCCAGTCTGACTGGCGTTCAGTACCTTAACGATGACTTACTGAGAGAGAAGCCTATGTTTGGTGGAAAAGGCGGTCTGGGTAACCTGATGAAACAGGCCCAGCAGATGCAAGACAAAATGCAGAAAATGCAGGAAGAGATCGCGCAGCTGGAAGTGACCGGTGAGTCCGGCGCGGGTCTGGTAAAAGTAACCATCAACGGCGCGCATAACTGCCGCCGTGTGGAAATCGACCCAAGCCTGCTGGAAGACGACAAAGAGATGCTGGAAGATCTGGTGGCTGCCGCATTCAATGACGCAGCGCGCCGTATTGAAGAGACCCAGAAAGAGAAAATGGCCTCTGTTTCTGCCGGCATGCAGCTGCCGCCAGGCTTCAAGATGCCGTTCTGATGCAAACCAGCCCGCTGTTAACTCAGCTTATGGAAGCGCTGCGCTGTCTGCCGGGCGTTGGCCCGAAGTCGGCGCAGCGCATGGCGTTTACGCTGCTGCAGCGCGATCGCAGCGGCGGTATGCGTCTGGCGCAGGCGCTAACGCGCGCGATGTCGGAAATCGGCCACTGCGCCGATTGCCGCACCTTCACCGAGCAGGAGGTGTGCAATATTTGCAGCAACCCGCGTCGCCAGGAAAACGGTCAGATCTGCGTGGTGGAGAGTCCAGCGGACATCTACGCCATTGAGCAGACCGGGCAGTATTCCGGCCGCTACTTCGTGCTGATGGGCCACCTGTCGCCGCTTGACGGTATCGGGCCGGATGACATCGGGCTTGACCGCCTCGAACAGCGCCTCGAAGCCGAGTCAATCAGCGAGTTGATCCTCGCCACCAACCCAACGGTTGAAGGCGAGGCGACGGCCAACTACATCGCTGAACTCTGCGCGCAGTATGGCGTTGATGCCAGCCGCATCGCCCACGGCGTACCGGTTGGCGGCGAGCTGGAAATGGTCGACGGCACCACGCTGTCGCACTCACTGGCCGGGCGCCACAAGATTATTTTCTGAACAAATGGAGGCGGCGTTCGCTGCCTCCGCTTGAAATTTCCCGCACCTATCCCCATCTCCTCCCCAACACGTTATTTCCATTAATAATAAATGGCATTGTTGAGGTCGACTTACATGAAAGGACAAGAAACCCGTGGTTTCCAGTCAGAAGTGAAACAGCTTCTGCACCTGATGATCCATTCTCTTTATTCCAACAAAGAAATCTTCCTGCGCGAGCTCATCTCCAACGCCTCGGATGCGGCGGATAAGCTGCGTTTCCGCGCGCTGTCCCAGCCGGATCTGTATGAAGGCGACGGCGAGCTGCGCGTACGCGTATCGTTTGATAAAGACAACCGCACGCTGACCATCGCTGATAACGGCATCGGGATGAACCGCGACGAGGTCATTGACCATCTCGGCACCATCGCCAAATCCGGCACCAAAGCGTTCCTCGAATCTATGGGTTCCGATCAGGCGAAAGATAGCCAGCTGATCGGCCAGTTCGGCGTCGGCTTCTATTCAGCCTTTATCGTTGCCGACAAAGTCACCGTGCGCACCCGCGCCGCGGGCGACAAGCCGGAAAACGGCGTGTTTTGGGAGTCCGCTGGCGAAGGCGAATATACTGTTGCCGATATCACTAAGGCCGATCGCGGAACCGAAATCACGTTGCATCTGCGTGAAGGCGAAGACGACTTCCTCAACGACTGGCGCGTGCGTTCGATCATTAGTAAATATTCTGACCATATCGCGCTGCCGGTTGAGATTGAAAAACGCGAAGAAGTGGACGGCGAAACCGTTATTTCGTGGGAAAAAATCAACAAGGCGCAGGCGCTGTGGACCCGCAGCAAATCTGAAGTCAGCGACGACGAATACAAAGAGTTCTATAAGCATATTGCCCATGATTTCAGCGATCCGCTGACCTGGAGCCACAACCGCGTCGAAGGTAAGCAGGAGTACACCAGCCTGCTGTATATTCCGTCACAGGCGCCGTGGGATATGTGGAACCGCGATCATAAACACGGCCTGAAGCTGTATGTGCAGCGCGTCTTCATCATGGATGACGCCGAGCAGTTTATGCCGAACTACCTGCGTTTCGTGCGCGGCCTGATAGATTCCAACGATTTGCCGCTGAACGTGTCGCGTGAAATCCTGCAGGATAGCAACGTCACCCGTAATCTGCGTACCGCGCTGACCAAACGCGTGCTGCAGATGCTGGAAAAGCTGGCGAAAGACGACGCCGAAAAATATCAGACCTTCTGGAAACAGTTTGGCCTGGTGCTGAAAGAAGGCCCGGCGGAAGATGCCTCCAACCAGCAAGCGATTGCTAAACTGCTGCGCTTCGCCACTACTCATACCGATTCTTCCGCGCAGACCGTGTCGCTGGAAGAGTACGTTTCGCGCATGAAAGAAGGGCAGGAGAAGATTTACTACATCACCGCCGACAGCTATGCGGCGGCGAAGAGCAGCCCGCACCTCGAGCTGCTGCGTAAAAAAGGTATCGAAGTTCTGCTGCTGTCCGATCGCATTGACGAGTGGATGATGAGCTACCTGACCGAGTTCGACGGCAAGGCGTTCCAGTCGGTTGCCAAAGCCGACGAGTCGCTGGAGAAACTGGCGGACGAAGTTGACGAATCCACCAAAGAAGCCGAAAAAGCGCTGGAGCCGTTCGTTGAGCGTGTGAAAGGCCTGCTGGGCGAGCGCGTGAAAGAGGTGCGTCTGACGCATCGTCTGACCGACACTCCGGCGATTGTCACCACTGATGCCGACGAAATGAGCACCCAGATGGCGAAGCTGTTCGCCGCTGCCGGTCAGGCGGCGCCGGAAGTGAAATACATCTTCGAGCTGAACCCGGCGCATCCGCTGGTGAAACGCGCCGCCGATACCCAGGACGACGCGCAGTTTGGCGAGTGGGTCGAACTGCTGCTGGATCAGGCGCTGCTGGCGGAACGCGGTACGCTGGAGGATCCTAACCAGTTCATCCGCCGTATGAATCAGCTGCTGGCATCCTGACGCGAACCTGAATGAGTAGCCCGGCCGAGCGACGCGACGCCGGGAACGGAATAAATGCCCCGTCTGAGTGATTTGCTCATACGGGGCATTTCACATTAGATTGCATAAAATATCTGACCATTAACCGTTTCAGCCGTACCGCCTTCCTTGAGCCATGGCCGTTCTGGTGGTATGGTTTAGCGTTTTTTGAAAAATTGAAACGACATTTGAGGGGATTTTCGTAATGCGTATTATTCTGCTTGGCGCTCCGGGCGCGGGTAAAGGAACTCAGGCTCAGTTCATCATGGAGAAATACGGTATTCCGCAAATCTCCACCGGCGACATGCTGCGCGCCGCGGTAAAATCCGGCTCCGAGCTCGGTAAACAAGCGAAAGACATTATGGACGCCGGCAAACTGGTTACCGATGAGCTGGTCATCGCGCTGGTGAAAGAGCGTATCGCCCAGGAAGATTGCCGTAACGGTTTCCTGCTGGACGGCTTCCCGCGCACTATCCCGCAGGCTGACGCTATGAAAGAAGCCGGCATCGCCGTTGACTACGTTCTGGAGTTCGCGGTACCGGACGAACTGATCGTCGATCGTATCGTGGGCCGCCGCGTACACGCCGCTTCCGGCCGCGTCTATCACATCAAATTCAACCCGCCGAAGGTTGAAGGTAAAGACGACGTGACCGGTGAAGAGCTGACCACCCGTAAAGACGATCAGGAAGAAACCGTACGCAAGCGCCTGGTGGAATACCATCAGATGACTGCGCCGCTGATCGGCTACTATCAGAAAGAAGCGCAGGCGGGTAACACCCAGTACGCGAAAGTCGACGGCACCAAAGCGGTGGCTGACGTGCGCGCCGATCTGGAAAAAATCCTCGGCTAATTAAGCCCTTTCTCATCCTGCTGCGGCAGGATGAGAACACCTCTCATTTCTACCTTTTGCTATGATTGGTTCCGTTTAACGCCATTTACGCTACAATTGTCAGCGATTCAAATGGTTAAGAGGCGGTAATGCATCAGACGAAAACAGGTATTTTGCTAGCCAATTTAGGCACTCCCGATGCGCCCACGCCCGATGCGGTGAAGCGCTATCTGCGACAATTTCTTAGCGACAAACGGGTAGTGGATACGCCTCGTCTGCTGTGGTGGCCGCTACTGCGCGGCATCATACTGCCGATTCGCGCTCCCCGCGTGGCGAAGCTCTATCAGTCTGTGTGGATGGCGGAAGGCTCGCCGTTGATGGTGTATAGCCGGCAACAGCAACAGGCGCTGGCGGCCAGGCTACCCGATGTTCCAGTAGCGCTGGGGATGAGCTATGGCTCGCCGTCGCTGGCAAGCGCGGTCGATGAGCTATTGGCCCAGGACGTTGACCATATCGTGGTATTGCCGCTGTATCCGCAATATTCGTGTTCTACCGTGGCGGCGGTATGGGATGAACTGGCGCGGATCCTCGCGAAAAAGCGCGCCATTCCGGGCGTTTCGTTTATCCGCGACTATGCCGACGACGCTGACTATATCCACGCGCTGGCGGCCAGCGTACGCGCTTCGTTCGCCGTTCACGGCGAACCGGATGTGCTGCTGCTCTCCTATCACGGTATTCCGCAACGCTACGCCCATGAGGGCGATGATTACCCGCAGCGCTGCCGGGTAACGACTCGCGAGCTGGTTTCAGTGCTCGGGCTGCCGCCGGAGCGGGTGATGATGACCTTCCAGTCGCGCTTTGGTCGCGAACCCTGGTTGACGCCATATACCGACGAAACGCTAAAAATGCTCGGCGAGAAGGGCACACAGCACGTACAGGTTATCTGTCCGGGCTTCTCCGCCGACTGTCTGGAAACGCTGGAAGAAATCGCGGTGCAGAACCGGGAAATTTTCCTTGAGGCCGGCGGTAAGCAATATGAGTATATTCCGGCGCTTAATGCCGATCCTGCACATATTGAGATGATGGTGAACCTGACCGCGTCGTATCGCTGATCGCGCGCGTGGCGGGGAATATGCTACTATTCCCCGCTTGTTCCCTGTCATTTAATCGCCACTATGAAATTTCCCGGTAAACGCAAATCTAAACACTATTTCCCCGTTAGCGCTCGCGATCCGCTGCTGCAACAAATTCAGCCAGAAAATGAGTCCAACGTCTCCTGGGTGGTTGGCATCGACCAGACGCTGGTGGATATCGAAGCGAAAGTGGATGAGGCGTTTATCGTACGCTACGGCCTGAGCGCCGGTCATTCGCTGGTAATTGAAGATGATGTCGCCGAAGCGTTGTATCAGGAACTGGTACGCGACGGCCTGATCACACATCAATTTGCCGGCGGCACCATTGGCAATACCATGCACAATTATTCGGTGCTGGCGGACGACCGCTCGGTGCTGCTCGGCGTGATGTGCAGCAACATTGAGATCGGCGGCTACGCTTATCGCTACTTGTGCAATACCTCCAGCCGTACTGACCTGAACTACCTGCAGGGCGTTGATGGCGCCATTGGCCGCTGTTTTACGCTGATTAGCGATAGCGGCGAACGTACCTTTGCCATCAGTCCTGGTCACATGAACAAGCTGCGTCCGGAAAGCATTCCGGAAGAGGTGATTGCCGGCGCTTCCGCGCTGGTGCTAACCTCCTACCTCGTGCGCTGTAAGCCGGGCGAGCCGATGCCGGACGCGACGATGAAAGCCATTGAGTATGCCAAAAAGCATGATGTGCCGGTGGTGCTGACGCTGGGAACGAAATACGTGATTGCTGACAACCCGCAATGGTGGCAGCAGTTCCTCAAGGAACACGTTTCGATTCTGGCGATGAATGAAGAAGAAGCGGAAGCGCTGACCGGTATCGCCGACCCTCTCACCGCGGCGGATAAAGCGCTGGACTGGGTCGACCTGGTGCTATGTACCGCAGGACCGGCGGGTCTCTATATGGCGAGCTTCACCGAAGAGGAAGCGAAGCGTAAAACGCAGCATCCGCTCCTGCCGGGGGCGATTGCCGAGTTCAACCAGTATGAATTCAGCCGCGCGATGCGCCATCAGGATTGCGTTAATCCGCTGCGTATCTATTCGCACATCGCGCCTTATATGGGCGGCCCGGAGAAGATCATGAACACCAACGGCGCAGGCGACGGCGCGCTGGCGGCGTTGTTGCATGATATCACCGCCAATAACTACCATCGTAATAACGTGCCGAATTCCAGCAAACATAAATGCAAATGGCTGACCTACTCATCGCTGGCGCAGGTGTGCAAATACGCCAACCGCGTCAGCTATCAGGTGCTGAATCAGCATTCGCCGCGTTTAACCCGCGGCCTGCCGGAGCGGGAAGATAGTCTGGAAGAGGCCTACTGGGACCGTTAATCCCGTGGATAAGAGTACGCCCCGCGAGCGGGGCGTCGGATCAACCGGTAACAATCTCGCCAGCCGGCGGCGTTTCCAGCAGACGTAACATCGCCCGCGCGATTTCGCGTTCCCCCATCACCACCTGATTGGCTCCGCGTTCGGTAATATAATCGACCTCATCGTCGTAATGGGCGCGGGCGATAATCTCAATGTTCGGGCATTTTTCCCGCGCTGAGGCGACAATTTCACCGGCTTCATAGCCGTTAGGGATGGTCAGCAGCAGCCAGCGGGCGCAGTCGAGATGCGCCAGATTCATGATCTCTTCGTTGGCGGCATTGCCCAACACGGCGCTGATGCCGCGCTCACGCAGCTCATCCACGCGGGTGCGGGAGGTTTCAATCACCACCAGCGGGATCCCCTGGGCCATCAGTTTCTCGCCAAGCAGGCTGCCGACGCGGCCAAAGCCGACCAGCAGCGCATGGTTGCAGATATCCACCGGCACCTGTTTTTCGTCTTCCAGCACCTCTTCCAGCGTCTGCTCGTCAAGGGTTTCGGTTTTATCGAGATATTTTTCCAGCAGGGTAAACAGCACCGGGTTAAGCATAATCGAAATTATCGCCCCAGCCAGCACCAGGTTCTGCCCGGCCTGCGGCAGCAGATCCAGCGCCATGCCGAGACCGGCAAGAATAAAAGCGAATTCCCCGATTTGCGCCAGGCTGGCGGCGATGGTCAGGGCGGTACGCGGCGAGTGACCGAACATACGTACCAGGAAGAAAGCGGCGGCGGATTTACCAAAGATGATAATCGCCAGCGTCGCCAGCACCGCCAGCGGCTGTTCGACCAGGATCATCGGGTCAAATAGCATCCCGACGGAGACAAAGAACAGCACCGCGAAGGCGTCGCGCAGCGGCAGCGTATCGTGAGCGGCGCGGTGGCTGAGTTCGGATTCGTTAAGCACCATCCCGGCGAAGAATGCGCCGAGGGCGAAGGAGACGTCGAACAGCTCAACGGCGCCGAAGGCGATGCCGAGCGCCAGCGCCAGTACCGACAGGGTAAATAGTTCGCGTGAGCCGGTTGCCGCGCTGCGCGACATGATCCACGGCACCAGACGGCGGCCCACCAGCATCATAATGGCGATAAAGGCGACGACTTTACCGATGGTAATGCCCATGTCGAGCGCCAGCGACGCCAGCCCAACATCGCCTTTTTCGACCATTCCGGCGATAGCGGGCAGCAGCACCAGCGTTAGTACCATCACTAAATCTTCAACGATCAGCCAGCCGATGGCGATTTGCCCACGCTGGCTATCAATAAGCTGCCGTTCCTCCAGCGCGCGCAGCAGCACCACGGTACTGGCGGTGGAAAGACACAGGCCAAAAACGATGCCGGTCATCAGCGACCAGCCGAGCAGGGAAGAGAGCGCCATCCCGAGCAGCGTCGCCACGGCTATCTGGGCGATGGCTCCGGGAATGGCTATCGACTTTACCGCCATGAGATCTTTCAGCGAAAAGTGCAGCCCGACGCCAAACATCAGCAAGATGACGCCAAGTTCGGCCAGTTCAGGCGCAAGCTTAGTATCCGCAACAAAACCAGGAGTAAATGGACCGGCCAGCACGCCCGCTAATAAATATCCTACCAGTGGTGAAATACGTAGCTTATTGGCAATCATGCCGAGGATAAAGGCGAGCACAAGGCCGCCGACAATGGTGGTGATTAGCGGTGTTGCGTGATGCATTCCGTCTCCTTGCGTGTGGTGAGCCGATCCATTTTCGCTACTTAAAGCAAAAAACCGATTAATAGTTTATGACACTTTTGCTCGTTTTGTTTATGAATAATTATTGAAATTTGCGAAAAATTGGAATTACGGCAGCAAAAAGCACAGACAGGAAAATGGCGACAGGTCATGGCGGCGTAATGCTGATGGGATAAGGGGTTGTGGCGGCCAAACTTTCACTTTGGCCGCCAGATACTCAGGCTTTTTGATGGTTATTAGGCAGGAATATCGTCAGAATGCCGAGAAGCGGCAGGAAAGCACAGATTTTATAAACCAGATCGATGCTGGTATGGTCGGCTAACAACCCCAACACCGCGGCGCCAAGGCCGCCCATGCCAAACGCGAAGCCGAAGAACAGGCCGGAAACCATACCGATTCTCCCCGGCAACAGCTCCTGGGCATAGACCAGGATAGCGGAAAAGGCTGATGCGAGGATAAAACCAATTATCACCGTCAGGATCCCGGTCCATTCCAGCGATGCGTACGGTAAAATAAGGGTAAATGGCGCCACGCCGAGGATAGAGCCCCAAATTACATATTTACGACCTATCTTATCGCCAACAGGCCCGCCAATCACCGTTCCTGCAGCCACTGCAAACAGGAAGGCGAACAAGTGAAGTTGGGCGTTTTGCACCGATAATCCGAATTTGTGTATCAGATAAAAGGTGTAATAGCTGCTAATGCTCGCCATGTAGAAGTATTTGGAGAAAATCAGCATTAACAGAATGCTGACGGCCAGGATGACCTTGTTACGCGGCAGCGGATTAACGATAACCGGCTTCGGTTTGCCTTTATTCATTCTGTGTTGCGCGGCATACCAGCGGCTGATTTGCGACAGCACGACGATCGCCAGCAGCGCGGCCAGCACGAACCAGGCGACGTTGCCTTTGCCGTAGGGGGCGATGATTACCGCCGCCAGTAGCGGCCCCAGCGAGCTGCCGAAGTTGCCGCCAACCTGGAACAGCGATTGCGCCAGGCCGTGACGGCCGCCGGAAGCCATCCGCGCCACGCGTGAGGACTCCGGATGGAAGACCGAAGAGCCGGTACCGACAAGCGCAGCGGCCAGCAGCACCATGCCGAAGCTGCCGGCCAGCGCTAACAGAATTAAGCCGCAGAGGGTGAAACACATCCCCACCGGTAATGACCACGGCATCGAGCGTTTATCGGTGATGTAACCAATCACCGGCTGGAATAGCGATGACGTCAGCTGGAAGGTGAGGGTGATCATGCCGATCTGCACGAAAGTTAACGAGAATTCCGCCTGCAGCAGCGGATAAATCGCCAGGATGAGCGACTGGATCATGTCGTTTAGCAGATGGGAAAGGCTGATTGCCCCCAGGATGCCAAATGAGGTGCGCGCTTTTTGCGGCGGCGCGCCGGTACCGGGTAAGGACTGAGCGGATTGGTTGGTTGTCATAGGTTCACTTCAGCGAGTTCTATTTGTTGTAGAGAATGCAGGTTGAATTATTATCCGACTAACATACCTGTCCCTAAGGTTTGAAGGAAGTCGCAATTCTGAAAACATATTTGTCAAAGCGGCTGACTCGCTATACTTTCGGCACTTGTTATTAAGTCAGGGAGTGAAACATGCATTATTTAAAACGCGGCGTAGCGCTGGCGTTATTCGCCGCCTTATCGCTGGGCAGCCTGTCAGCGCAGGCCTATGAGCAGGACAAAACCTATAAAATCACCATCCTGCACACTAACGACCACCACGGTCATTTCTGGCGCAACGACTATGGCGAATATGGCCTTGCGGCACAGAAGACGCTGGTGGACGGTATCCGCAAAGAGGTGGCGGCCGAAGGCGGTAGCATCCTGCTGCTGTCCGGCGGCGATATCAATACCGGGGTGCCGGAATCCGATTTACAGGATGCAGAACCTGATTTTCGCGGCATGAACCTGATTGGCTACGATGCCATGGCGGTTGGCAACCATGAGTTTGATAACCCGCTCAGCGTGCTGCGCCAGCAGGAGAAGTGGTCGAAGTTCCCTTTCCTGTCGGCCAATATCTATCAGAAAAGCACCGGCGAACGCCTGTTTAAACCCTGGGCGCTGTTTAAGCGCGGCGGGCTTAAAATTGCGGTGATTGGCTTAACGACCGACGATACGGCGAAAATCGGCAACCCGGAATATTTCACCGATATCGAATTCCGTAATCCGGCGGCAGAAGCCAAGCTGGTGATTCAGGAACTGCAGCAAAATGAAAAGCCGGACGTGATTCTGGCGACCACCCATATGGGCCACTATGACAACGGTAATCACGGCTCTAACGCGCCGGGCGACGTTGAAATGGCGCGGAGTTTACCAGCGGGATCGCTGGCGATGATCGTCGGCGGCCATTCGCAAGATCCGGTCTGCATGGCCTCGGAAAATAAAAAGCAGGTCGATTATATCCCCGGCACCCCGTGCGCGCCGGATCGCCAGAATGGCATCTGGATCGTGCAGGCTCACGAGTGGGGTAAATATGTCGGACGCGCCGATTTTGAATTCCGCAACGGGGAGATGAAGCTGGTGCACTATCAGCTGATCCCGGTCAACCTGAAGAAGAAAGTCACCTGGGATAACGGTCAGAGCGAGCGCGTATTGTATACGCCGCAAATTGCTGAAAACCCGCAGATGCTCTCGCTGTTAACGCCGTTCCAGAATAAAGGCAAGGCGCAGTTACAGGTGAAAATAGGCAGCGTCAACGGCCATCTTGAAGGCGATCGCAGCAAAGTTCGCTTCGTACAAACCAATATGGGGCGTCTGCTGCTGGCGGCGCAGATGGCGCGCAGCAATGCTGATTTCGCGGTGATGAGCGGCGGCGGTATTCGCGACTCTATCGAAGCGGGTGATATTACCTATAAAGACGTGATGAAAGTGCAGCCGTTCGGCAACGTGCTGACTTACGTCGATATGAGCGGTAAAGAGGTGACTGAGTACCTGACCGCCGTCGCGCAGATGAAGCCGGATTCCGGCGCTTATCCGCAGTTCGCCAACGTCAGTTTCGTTGCCAAAGATGGCAAGCTTAACGATCTGAAAATCAAAGGCGAACCGGTGGAACCGGCGAAAACTTACCGTATGGCGACGCTGAGCTTTAACGCCACCGGCGGTGACGGCTACCCGCACATCGATAATAAACCGGGATACGTCAATACCGGCTTTATCGATGCCGAGGTGCTGAAAGAGTACATCGAGAAGAACTCGCCGCTGGATGCGGCGGCTTACGAGCCGAAGGGCGAGGTCAGCTGGCAGTAAGCTATCGCTTAACGGATCCCGGATAAGGCGCGTGCGCCGCTATCCGGGATCCGGTCTCTCAATCGCGGCGGGCGATATCGGCGAACTTCGCGTCCAGAAGCTTCGCCAGATCGCTTGCCGCCAGTTCGATGTCGAGCCCGCGTTTGCCGCCGGAAATATAGATGGTGGCAAACTCCTGCGCCGGAGCATCAATCACCGTCGGCAGGCGCTTTTTCTGCCCCAGCGGGCTGATGCCGCCGACCAGGTATCCGGTGATCCGCTGTGCGACCATTGGGTCGGCCATATCTACCTTCTTGGCGCCCAGCGCTTTGGCCACTTTCTTCAAATCCAACTGTCCGGCAACCGGGGTGACGGCGACCGCCAGATGTTTCATATCGCCGTTAACGGCCACTAATAGCGTCTTGTAAACCTGATCCGCATTGAGCCCCAGCTTGCGAACCACTTCATCGCCAAAATTGGTCTCTTGAGGATCGTGTTCGTAGCTGTGGATCTGAAAGGTAATTTTGTTTTTTTCGAGTAATTTAACGGCGGGAGTCATAGTAATCCTTCTTACCAACCGACCTAACGTATGACCAGCATACGCGTGAGGGTTGTATAAAAAATAGTACCATCTTGCGCAATAGTATTGGCAGTGATGGTCACTTTGAGCGACAATCAGACGATCCGGGATGTATATCCCGGGATAATAATAATGATGAAATTCCTCTTTGACGGGCCAATAGCAATATTGGCCATTTTTTTACGTCAACATATCCGGCAGGTTCCCTTCGCCATACAGATGCAGCGCGCCGACGGCGACCACATAGCGCCCCGGCGGCAGAGCAAGCAGCGTGTCGCGCCAGGCTATGTTGCGCTGATGCATCAGTACATCATATAAAGACTGGCTGAAGGTCGTCGGCAGCGTTTCCGCGCCGCGCGACGGCGGTTGCTCCAGCCACCAGCCGATCATCACCTGCAGTAAACGGGCGTTGGTGCGCCAGTGGGTCAACGTATCTTCCAGCAGCGCCTTACCAGCGTCTGGTAGATTGCGCAGGAGCGCGATTTGGCTATCGGCGCCTTCCAGCTCCATCACCCTTATGTTGCTCTCGCGGGCAGCCATCAGCAACTGATAATCAATGCCGTAATCGGGCCGTAATCCCAGTTTTTGCGCCTGAGTGGCTTGTAGCACCATCGCCACCTGCCACAGCGGCTGGCTATCGAAAAGATCGACCGACAAACCCAGCTCGCCGGCGCGTGAGCGTAATTCTGCTAATTGCGTTTCGCTCAGACGTTCAGCCAGCGGGGGATAAGAGGGGAGATTACTGAAAGGCGTTTCATTACCGGTGATGTCCGCTTCGACGATTAAGGCGTCTGCCTGACGTATTTTTTTCAGTAGCTTAGCCGGCGGCGGCGCCATGTCGCGGGTGCCCATATGGATGCTGCCGACGAGGTGTAAATAACGTTCGCCGGGCAGGACGATATCCATTGCAGGCCAGGAATAAGACGAGCCGACGGCGGCTCGCCACAGCATTTTTATTCGGTTTAACAGGCCCATACGCGCTCCGAAGTGTGAGGCATTCATGCTAGCGCATCTGGTGGTGGCCGTCATCTTTCCCGCGGGTTTTTATTGTCGCCAGGAAAACGGGCGCTGAGTAACCTCAGCGCCCGTTTTCCTGTGATTACGCTAATCTTTCGGTTTAAAGCGCAGCAGGCGGTTAGCGTTACTCACCACGGTGATTGACGACAGCGCCATTGCCGCGCCGGCGACCACCGGGTTCAGCAGGGTACCGGTCAGCGGCCAGAGGATCCCGGCGGCAATCGGGATACCCAGCGAGTTATAAACAAACGCGCCCAGCAGGTTCTGTTTCATGTTGCGTAACGTCGCTTTCGAAATCGCTAAAGCATCGGCCACGCCGTTAAGGCTATGGCGCATCAGGGTGATCGCCGCAGTTTCAATAGCGACATCACTGCCACCGCCCATGGCGATACCGACATCCGCCTGCGCCAGCGCCGGGGCGTCGTTAATACCGTCGCCGACCATCGCCACTTTGTGCCCCTGGCTCTGCAGACGTTTAATGGCATCGGCTTTGCCGTCCGGCAGCACGCCGGCGATCACTTCATCAATGCCCGCTTCTTTGGCGATGGCATTGGCGGTAGTAGGGTTATCCCCGGTCAGCATCACCAGCCGGTAGCCCTGACGATGCAGGCGCGCCAGCGCGTCGATGCTATCTTCCCGTAACGGGTCGCGGATGGCGAACAGCGCAGCGGCCTGACCATCGATCGCCAGCAGCACCGGCGTGGCGCCGCGCGAGGCCTGTGCCGTCATCTCGCTTTCCAGTTCAGCGGTAGCGATATGCTGCTCGTTAAGCAGCGCCTGGTTGCCGAGCAGCAGTTGATGGCCTTCCGCTTCACCGCTGACGCCGAGCCCGCGCAGGGTACGGAAGCCGCTTACCTCCGGTAAAGTGCTGTCAGCGGCTTTATCGAGGATCGCCCGCGCCAGCGGATGGCTTGAACCCTGCTCGAGCGCGGCGGCAAGCCGCACGACAGTGGATTCATCAAAGCTGGCGAAGGTTTTCACGGCCACCACCTGCGGCTTGCCTTCGGTCAGGGTACCGGTTTTATCAAACACCAGGGTATCGAGCTCGCTGGCGCGCTGCAGAGCATCGGCGTCACGCACCAGCACGCCGTATTCTGCCGCCCGGCCGACGCCGGAAATAATCGACATCGGCGTCGCCAGGCCCAATGCGCATGGACAGGCGATAATCAGTACCGTGGTGGCAATGACCAGGGTATAGACGATTTGCGGCGCCGGGCCGAAGAAGTACCAGATAGCGGCGCTAATCAGCGCAATGGCTACCACTGCCGGAACAAATACCGCCGAGATTTTATCTGCCAGTTGGCCAATTTCCGGTTTGCTACTTTGCGCCTGGCGCACCATGCGAATAATCCGCGCCAGCGTGGTCTGGCTGCCGACGGCGCTGGCGGTAAACAGCACGCTGCCGTCCTGCACCACGGTACCGGCATGAATGGCGTCGCCATCGCCTTTTTGCTGCGGTACCGGTTCGCCGGTGAGCATGGCTTCATCAAACCAGGCTTCGCCCTGGCTTATCACGCCGTCAACCGGAACGCGATCGCCAGTGGTCAGGCGCAGGGTCATGCCGGCCTGGACTTCGGCGAGCGGCAGATCTTTCTCGCCTTCAGCCGTCACGACGCGTGCCGAAGGCGGCGTCAGGTCGAGCAGTTTTTCCAGCGCTTTCGAGGAGCGCTGGCGCGCGCGGGCCTCCAGCATATGGCCGAGGTTAATCAGACCGATAATCATCGCGCTGGCTTCGTAATACAGGTGGCGCGCTTCCATCGGAAACCACTGCGGCCACAGGTTGACGCTCATTGAATATAGCCAGGCGACGCCCGTTCCCAGGGCGACCAGCGTATCCATGGTGGCGGTACCGTTTTTCAGGCTTTTCCAGGCGCTGCGGTAGAAGTGACCGCCGGCGAAGACCATCACCGCGAGGGTGACAAGGCCGATGACCAGCCACAGCGATCGATTGTCGTCGCTGACCATCATGTTATCGCCGATCATGCCCCAGACCATAACCGGTACGCCGACCAGCAGGGCGACAATCGCCTGCCAGCGAAAACGTTTCATGGTGGCGATGGCGGTTTCCTGCTGCCGTTCGCGGCGTTCCAGATCGTCTTCGATCGCCTCCGCGCCGTAGCCGGCTTTTTCCACCGCCTGCACTAATTCTGCGGCGGACGCACTGCCCATCACCAGCGCCGTGCGTTCCGCCAGGTTTACCCGCGCCTGTGAGACTCCCGGCACCGCGGCAAGCGCGTTTTGTACCCGGGAAACGCAGCTGGCGCAGCTCATGCCGTTGATCAGCAGCTGTTGACTGTCATCCTCGTCATGGGCTGCCGGAAGCTCAGGAGTGGCCGCTGTCAGTGCTTCCGACGGGATTGATGATTCTGCCAGCGGTTTAGCCTTTGGGTGGCTGAGCTCCGCGCCGTATCCGGCTTGTTTTATGGTCTCAATCAGGGCTTCAGCGCTGGCGCTACCCGTGACGTGGGCTTCGGTAACGGTTACATCAGCCTGTTCAACGTCGGGACGTTGTTCGAGGCTCTCTTTCACGCGTTTAACGCAGTGGCCGCAGGAGAGGCCGTCAAGCGTCAGGTCGATAGTGTTAGACATAAAAAACTCCTGAATAATTTCCGGTTAATGATTGACCGAACACACTCTTTCATCGAGTATTAAGAAGGTTAAACCTTCCAGCAAGGGGAAGGTCAAGGGGGAAAAATGAATATTAGCGATGTGGCGAAAAAAACCGGTTTAACCAGCAAAGCGATTCGTTTTTACGAAGAGAAAGGGCTGGTGACGGCGCCGCTGCGCAGCGATAACGGCTACCGTACCTACACTCAGAAGCACCTTGATGAACTGACGCTGCTGCGTCAGGCGCGGCAGGTGGGATTTAACCTGGAAGAGTGCCGCGAGCTGGTGACGTTATTCAAAGATCCGTCGCGGCACAGCGCCGATGTGAAAAAACGAACGCTGGAGAAAGTCGCGGATATTGAGAACCATATCCGCGAGTTGCAAAACATGCGTGCGCATCTGCTGGCGCTGGCGGACGCCTGCCCCGGCGATGAGAGCGCGGATTGCCCGATTATTGATAATCTTTCCGGCTGTTGTCACCGCAAAGCGCAGGCTTAGCGGACGGCGGCTCTTATCCGCAAGGTAATCCCTTCGACGGCGACTACTTCAACCTTGCTGCCCGCCGCGAGGTCTTCATCGGCAAGCACCGGCCAGGAGCTGTCGCCGACGCGGACGTGGCCGCGGCCGTTTTCAAGCGCGCTGTCGAGAGTAAAACGGCGGCCAACCAGCTGCTGGCCGCGCTGGTTAAGCTGCGCGTCGGCGGGGCGCTGCTGCCTCATGCGTTTACGCAGCCATTTTGACCACAGCCACGCCGCCAGCAGGGTAAGGACGGCAAACAGCGTCCCTTGCCATTCCCAACTGAGCGGAATAGCCCATATTAGCAGGCCGGTGACGACGCCAGCTACGCCGCTCCACAGCAGGTAGCCGTTGCTGCCGAGCATCTCTGCCGCCAGCAACAGCCCGCCAAGGGTCAGCCAGAAAATATGCGGATGGGCGAGGATCAGGGCGATCATGATTTTTTCCGCTCGGCGCTACTCTCTTTCAGCAGTTCGCCGATCCCGGCTATCGAGCCCATCAGGCTGCTGGCATCCAGCGGCATCAACACCACTTTGCTGTTGTTGGCGGCGCCAATCTGCTGCAGCGCGTCGGTATATTTCTGCGCCACGAAGTAGTTAATCGCCTGAATGTCCCCTGAAGCAATCGCCGATGACACCATCTGGGTGGCGCGGGCTTCCGCTTCGGCGGAACGTTCGCGGGCTTCCGCCTGCAGGAAGGCAGACTGACGTTCGCCTTCGGCTTTGAGGATCTGCGACTGCTTTTCGCCTTCGGCCTTGAGAATTTCCGCCTGGCGCACCCCTTCAGCCTCAAGGATATAGGCGCGTTTGGTTCGCTCGGCTTTCATCTGGGCGTTCATCGAGGAGATAAGCTCCGCCGGCGGGCGAACGTCACGGATTTCGACGCGGGTGATTTTCACCCCCCACGGATTGGTGGCGTCGTCGACGATATGCAGCAGGCGGGTGTTAATGCTATCGCGCTGGGAGAGCATTTCATCCAGCTCCATTGAGCCGAGTACGGTACGAATATTGGTCATCGTCAGATTGACGATCGCCAGCTCAAGATTGCTGACTTCATAGGCGGCTTTTGGCGCATCGATCACCTGAATGAAGCAGACGGCGTCAATAGTGACGTTGGCGTTATCACGAGAGATGACTTCCTGCGAAGGGATATCCAGCACCTGCTCCATCATGTTCACTTTACGGCCGATGCGGTCCATAAACGGCACCACTAAACTTAAACCCGGCTGCAGCGTCTGCGTGTAGCGGCCAAAGCGTTCGACGGTCCATTGATATCCCTGCGGCACGATTTTTACTGCCGCCCCCACAATGACCAGTGCGACAAAAATAAGAACGGGGATAAAAATCAGCATCAAAAACCTCCTGTCTTGTTGCCTGATGGGCGCCGCAGCGAAATGGCGCATGTTTAAACAGAGTATAACTTTCTCCTTGTTCCGGTGAAAGAAAACTGGAGTAAACTGTCTGGGTTTTAGGAAATAAACTGGACATATAATGAAGGAAAATAACGCGATTTTGCGCCTCGAGGGCGTCGGTTTTAAAACCGACGACGCGGTCATCCTGAATAATATCGATCTCCGGATTGCGGCCGGGGAATTTAAGTTGATTACCGGGCCATCCGGATGCGGCAAAAGTACGCTGCTGAAAATTATCGCCTCGCTGCTGAGCCCGACCAGCGGAGAGATTTTTTTCAACGATAAAGATATCGCCACGCTGTCGCCGGAAAACTATCGCCAGCAGGTTTGTTATTGCGCGCAAACCCCGGCGCTATTTGGCGATTCGGTCTATGACAACCTGGTCTTCCCATGGCAGATCCGCAACAAACAGCCGGATCCTAAAGCGCTGGTTGCCGATCTCGAACGCTTCGGGCTGGCGGATAATACGCTGGAGAAATCCATTAATGAGCTTTCTGGCGGTGAAAAACAGCGGGTCTCGCTCATTCGTAATTTGCAGTTTCTACCGCAGGTTCTGCTGCTTGATGAAATTACCAGCGCGCTGGATGAAAGTAATAAGCGCAACGTTAACGAGATTATTCATCGCTACGCGACGGAAAAAGGGGTGGCCATTCTGTGGGTCACTCACGACCAGAACGAAATTGCCCATGCTGATGAAGTGATCACGCTACAGCCTGCCGGTGGGAAAATGCAGGAGGTAAAAAATGAACGGGCATAATATTACTAACGAATCGCTGGCGCTCTCGATGGTGCTGGTGCTGGTGGCAATCGTCGTCAGCTATCGGGAAAAATTGGCGCTGGAAAAAGATATCATCTGGAGTATTTGCCGGGCGATAGTGCAATTGATTATCGTCGGCTACGTGCTGAAATATATCTTTAACGTCAATCATGCGGTGTTGACGCTATTGATGGTGCTGTTTATCTGCTTTAACGCGGCGTGGAATGCGAAGAAGCGCAGTAAATATATCGATAAAGCTTTTGTTTCATCGTTTATCGCTATTACCACCGGCGCCGGACTAACCCTGGCGGTGCTGGTCTTCTCGGGGTCGATCGCCTTTGTGCCGATGCAGGTTATTCCGATTGCCGGCATGGTGGCCGGTAACGCCATGGTGGCGGTAGGGCTGTGCTACAACAATATGGGCCAGCGTTTTAACAGCGAGCAGCAGCAGATTCAGGAGAAGCTAAGTCTTGGCGCGACGCCGAAGATGGCCTCCGCGCGGCTGATCCGCGATAGCATACGCGCATCGTTGATTCCCACGGTAGATTCGGCGAAAACGGTCGGGCTGGTGAGTTTGCCGGGCATGATGTCGGGGTTGATTTTCGCCGGGATAGATCCGGTGAAGGCGATTAAGTATCAGATTATGGTCACGTTTATGTTGCTATCGACCGCCAGCCTGTCGACGATTATCGCCGGCTATCTGACCTACCGGAAGTTCTTCAATGCCCGCCATCAATTGGTTGTGACGCAGTTGAAAAAGCGCCCGTAAGTATTCCCGGGTAGCGGCTTACGCCTTACCCGGGCTACCACGGCGTAATCTGTAGCCCGGATAAGCGTAGCGCTATCCGGATCAGCGCCTCTGATTAATACAGCAATGAATACAGCTGGCGGCGGTATTTCGCCGCCAGGGCGTCGCCGGTGCCGAGCGCCGCGAGGATCTCCTGCAGCATTTTGCGCACCTGGCCATCGCCGGCGCCTAAATCTTTTTGCAGATGCGTGAACAGCAGCGCCAGCGCTTCTTCGTTGCGCCCAACCTGGTGCAGCTGCAACGCCAGCTGAGACGCCAGCGCCGCGTCGTCCGGGTTCTGCTCGACCTGCTGCTGCAGTTGCTGGATTTCCGGGGTATCAGCCGCTTGTTTAAGCAGTTCAATCTGCGCCACCAGCCCCTGATAACGGGTGTCCTGATCCTGCAGCGGCACGGTTTTCAGCACGCTTTCAGCTTCATCGGAACGCTGCAGGGCAATTAGCGTTTCCGCCAGCAGCAGGCCAATCTGGCTATCCTGGTTAGACAACTGCCAGGCGTCTTTCAGTAGCGGCAGCGCGTCGGCGTATTTTTCTTCCTGCATCAGCGCCAGCGCTTCCTGCGCTTTCAATTCTTCTTCGCGCGGCAGCACTTTATCCAGCAGGGCGCGGATGGCCTCTTCCGGCTGCGGGCCTTCAAAACCATCTACCGGCTGGCCGTTCTGGAAAAGATACACCGTTGGGATCGCGCGCAGACCAAACTGCGAAGCCAGCATTTGCTCCGCGTCGCAATCTACTTTCGCCAGCGTAAACTGACCGTGGTATTGGGCGGCCAGGCGCTCAAGCACCGGCGTCAGCTGTTCGCAGTGCTGGCTGCGGGCGGACCAGAAATAAAACAGCACCGGCGCGTTCATGGATTGCTGCAGCGTCTGCTGCAGGTTGGCTTCGGTAATATTGACAATATTCTGTTCGGACATGGGCGTATCTCGTTAGTCGATTTCTGTTTTAGATGGGGGCGACATTCAGCGCTTCAACTCAGCCCTGGATAATTTTGTCCATCGCACGGGCCGGTAGCAGGCGTTTTAACCAGCCTACCGCGTGGGTGACCAGCGTCACCGGATAGCGCAGTTTCGGCTTATCGCTGACGAAGGCGTGACGCACTTTTTCCACCACTGCCTCCGGGCCGAGCGTAAAGCGCGCGGCAATACCGGGGTTTTCTACCGTCTTGTCGCCGGTCTGGTTAACATTGTTGGTAAAGCGGGTGCGGATTGGTCCAGGCTCAATCAGGCTGACTTTTATGCCACTGTGGCGGAGTTCCATGCGCAGCGCATCGGACCACGCCTCCAGCGCGTATTTACTGGCGGCATAGGCGCCGCGGCCGGGGCTGGAAATCAGCCCCATCACCGAAGAGGTCATCACGATGCGGCCCTCGCCGTGCGGCTGCATAGCGGGCAGCAGCAGCATGGTGAGCTGGTGGGCGCCGAAAAAGTTGGCGGAAAACTGCTGTTCCATTTGCTGACGGCTGATGGTGGTGAGCGGGCCGTAGACGCCGTAGCCAGCATTATTGAACAGGCCATACAGGCGGTTCTCGGTCAGCGCGATGACCTCGGCGGCGGCATTTTCGACGCTTTGCGGATCATCGAGATCCAGCAAAATACCGGTCAGACCCAGTTCCTGCATACGAGCGACATCATCCCCCTTACGGCAGGCTGCCAGTACCCGGAAGCCCTGACGCTTTAAATCGAGCGCGCTTTCGAGGCCAATTCCGCTGGAACATCCTGTAACTAAAACCGATTTTTGCATAACTTTACCTGTGAATGACTCCCGGCGTTCAGGAGTCATGATTAACTAAGGGAGCCAACCGGGTTGCCATCCAGTCGGCAATAAACGGTTGCGCATCGCGATTAGGATGAATGCCGTCGTCCTGCATCCATTGTGGCTTGAGATAAACCTCCTCCATAAAAAAGGGCAGCAGAGGAATATCGAACTCTTTGGCCAGCTGCGGATAAATCGCGCTAAAGGCTTCATTATAACGGCGCCCATAGTTGGCAGGCAGGCGTATTTGCATCAGCAGCGGTTGGGCCTTCGCCGCTTTGATATCCTGAATAACGGTGCGTAGCGTCTGCTCCGTTTGTTGCGGCGGGAAACCGCGCAGCCCGTCGTTGCCGCCCAGTTCCACCAGCACCCAGCGCGGTTGGTGCTGCTTCAGTAGCGCCGGCAGGCGCGCCAGGCCCTGCTGCGATGTATCGCCGCTGATACTGGCGTTGACCACCGTCGTTTTGGCCTGCCACTTGTCGTTGAGCAGAGCAGGCCAGGCCGTATTGGCCGCCATTCGATAGCCGGCGCTCAGGCTATCGCCAAGCACTAACAGCGTATCCGCCGCCATCGCGCGGCAGGTAAACAGAACCATAAACAGGAAAGGCAAA
This sequence comes from Klebsiella sp. CN_Kp088, assembly GCF_040064335.1. Classification (NCBI taxonomy): domain Bacteria; kingdom Pseudomonadati; phylum Pseudomonadota; class Gammaproteobacteria; order Enterobacterales; family Enterobacteriaceae; genus Klebsiella; species Klebsiella sp. CN_Kp088. The sequence goes on from NZ_JBEAIQ010000014.1 coordinate 254,780, forward strand.
TGCCAGCGGAAAACATACTTGAAGTTCATCATCTTAAGAAATCCGTCGGTCAGGGAGAGCATCAGCTGTCCATCCTTACCGGAGTTGAGCTGGTTGTCAAACCGGCGCAAACCATCGCCCTGATTGGCGAGTCCGGTTCCGGGAAATCCACGCTGCTGGCGATTCTCGCCGGGCTCGACGATGGCAGCAGCGGCGAAGTGTCTCTTCTGGGGCAGCCGCTGCATCAAATGGATGAAGAGGCGCGCGCGAGGCTACGCGCAAAGCACGTAGGCTTTGTCTTTCAATCGTTTATGTTGATTCCGACGCTAAACGCCCTTGAGAATGTCGAGCTGCCGGCATTGCTGCGCGGCGCCAGCGATAGCCAGAGCCGTGGCGATGCGCGCGCGCTGCTTGAACAGCTGGGGCTTGGCAAACGGCTGCACCATTTGCCGGCACAACTTTCCGGCGGCGAGCAGCAGCGAGTGGCGCTGGCCCGCGCCTTTAACGGCCGTCCGGCGCTGCTGTTTGCCGATGAGCCGACCGGCAATCTCGACCGTCACACCGGCGATAAAATCGCCGATCTGCTGTTCTCGCTCAACCGCGAACACGGCACCACGCTGATTCTGGTGACCCACGATCCGCTACTGGCGGCGCGCTGCGATCGTCGCTTACGCCTGGTGGATGGCAAGCTGCAGGAGGAAGCATGATAGCCCGCTGGTTCTGGCGCGAATGGCGCTCGCCTTCGCTGCTCATCGTCTGGTTGGCATTAAGCATGGCGGTGGCCTGCGTGCTGGCGCTGGGCTCAATCAGCGACCGTATGGAAAAAGGGTTGAGCCAGCAAAGCCGCGAATTCATGGCCGGGGATCGCACCCTGCGCAGTTCACGCGAAGTGCCTGCCGAGTGGCTCGCCCAGGCGCGTACGCTAGGGTTAACCGTCGGCGAACAGCTGAGCTTCGCCACCATGACTTTCGCTGGCGATACCCCGCAGCTGGCGGATGTGAAGGCGGTTGATGATACTTATCCGCTGTACGGCACGCTGGAGACCGCACCGGCGGGATTAAAACCACAGCGCGGCAGCGTCCTGCTGGCGCCAAGGCTGATGGCATTACTGAACCTGAAAACCGGCGATAACATTGACGTTGGCGACGCCACCTTGCGCATCGCTGGCGAGGTCATTCAAGAGCCGGACGCCGGATTCACCCCCTTCCAGATGGCGCCGCGGCTAATGATGAATATCGCCGACGTGGCGAAAACCGGCGCGGTACAGCCCGGCAGCCGCGTCTCCTGGCGCTATAAATTCGCCGGTAGCGCACAGCAGCTGGCGGCTTACGAGCGGTGGCTGCTGCCGAAGCTTGGCGCGGAACATCGCTGGATTGGCCTGGAGCAGGATGATAGCGCGTTGGGTAAATCGCTGGAGCGCTCGCAGCAATTTTTACTGCTGTCCGCGTTACTAACGTTGCTGCTGGCGGTCGCCGCGGTAGCGGTAGCGATGGGCCATTACTGCCGCAGCCGCTACGATCTGGTCGCCATCCTTAAGACGCTGGGCGCCGGGCGGGCGCAGCTGCGTAAACTTATCGTCGGTCAGTGGCTAATGTTGCTGGTGCTGGCCGTGGTGGCGGGGGGCGCGATGGGGCTGCTGCTGGAAAAAGCCCTGCTGCTGATGCTTAAACCGGTGCTGCCCGCCGCGCTGCCGCCCGCCAGCGGCTGGCCGTGGTTGTGGGCTATCGGCGCGATGGTGGTGATTTCGCTGCTGGTCGGCTGGCGGCCGTACCGGCTGCTGCTGGCGACTCTGCCGCTGCGGGTATTGCGGCAAGATGTGGTGGCTAACGTCTGGCCGCTAAAACACTATATTCCGGTGGTTTGCGCGGTGGTTGTCGGCGGACTGGCATGGCTGATGGGCGGTAGCCCGCTGCTGTGGTCGGTGTTGGTCGGGGCGCTGGTACTGGCGCTGTTGTGCGGGCTGGTAGGCTGGGCCTTACTGTGGTTGCTCAAGCGCTTAACGCTGAAAGCGTTACCGTTGCGCCTGGCGGTGAATCGCCTGTTGCGTCAACCGTGGTCTACGCTGAGCCAACTGGCGGCGTTTTCGCTGTCGTTTATGCTGCTGGCGCTTCTGCTGGTGCTGCGCGGCGATCTGCTCGAGCGTTGGCAACAGCAACTCCCCCCGGAAAGCCCGAACTACTTCCTGATTAATATCGCTCCCGAACAGGTGGTGCCGGTGAAGACATTCCTTGCCGAACACCAGACCCGGGCGGCGGAGTTTTACCCCATCGTGCGCGCGCGGCTGACGCAGATTAACGGTCAAACCACCGAGGGCAATAAAGACGAAGCGCTAAACCGCGAGCTTAATCTCACCTGGAGCGAGCAGCGCCCGGATCATAATCCGCTGGTGGCCGGCAGTTGGCCGCCGAAGGCGGGCGAGGTGTCGATTGAAGAGGGGCTGGCGCAGCGGTTGGGCGTCAGGATCGGTGATAGCGTCACCTTTACCGGCGACACTCAGCAATTTAACGCTAAGGTGACCAGCGTGCGCAAAGTTGACTGGGAGAGCTTGCGGCCAAACTTCTTCTTTATTTTCCCGCCAGGGGCGCTGGATGGGCAGCCGCAAAGCTGGCTCACCAGCTTCCGCTGGGATAATGGCAACGCGATGCTGACCCAGCTTAATCGCGAGTTCCCCACCGTTAGCCTGCTGGATATCGGCGCCATCCTGCGCCAGGTAGGCCAGGTGTTGACGCAGGTAAGTCGCGCGCTGGAGGTCATGGTGGTGCTGGTCACCGCCTGCGGCGTGCTATTGCTGCTGGCTCAGGTACAGGTCGGGATGCGTCAGCGGCATCAGGAGCTGGTCGTCTGGCGGACGCTGGGGGCCGGTAAAACCTTGCTACGTACCACGCTGTGGGCGGAGTTCGCCCTGCTTGGCGTGGTGTCGGGGCTGGTGGCGGCCATTGGCGCCGAGGTGGCGCTGGCGATGCTGCAAACCAAGGTGTTTGATTTCCCATGGGCGCCGGACTGGCGGCTGTGGGTTATGCTGCCATTATCCGGCGCTATATTATTATCGTTGTGCGGCGGATGGTTGGGATTACGCTTATTAAAAGGAAAAGCGTTATTCCGACAATTTAACCAGTAAATAGATTTCATTTTTATGAAGCGCCGCGCAATATCGCGGCGCTTTTATTTTAACGGCACAAAATGATAATTCCTTGATTTTTAAGCGCACAAAACATTAAAAACCCAACAACACGTCGTGCTAATTCGCAGTTAATATTCAACTGGCAAATATAAGGTTGCTTATTACTCAAGGAAAAAGCATGGCACATAAAATAAAAGCGCTGGCGATCTCGATCGGCGCAGCATTAGCGTTAACCTCTTTTGCATCCCAGGCTGAGATTACGCTGCTGAAACAAGATCCGCAGGCGGGCGATCCGTTAAGCCGCCTTAACTTTACCGTCGGCGGCAGTATTCGTCCGCAGTTCAACATGATGACCGGCGATGGCGATAAAGGTTCCTACAAGCGTAACGGTTTCGACGGCGGCACCCGTTTCCGCTTCGCCGCTGATTACTATCTGTTTGATGATATTAGCTGGATCAGCTACTACGAATTGGGCGTGAATATTCCGGCGCTGTTCGATTGGGACAATCACTACGCGGAAGGGGCGAACAATACCACTCGTCGTATGCTTTATACCGGTCTGAAGAGCGATACCTGGGGGACATTAACCTACGGTCAGCAGAACAGTATTTACTATGATGTCGTCGGCGTGAAAACCGATATCTGGGACTACGATATGATCGGTCAGGCTCCGGGTAACGGTATTAACGGCGACTACGATGGTTCTTATCGTTCACGCAATATGTTGAAATATAAGAAAACCGTCGGTGATGTCGATCTGTACGGATCCTATCTGTTTGAAGATAGCGAGTATCTGCCGGGCGATGGTCTGCGCTACAAACGTAAAGGCGGCGGGTCTATCGGCGTGGATTACCACATCATGAAGGACCTGACCTGGGGTACCGCGTGGAACTACACCCGCGCCGAAATGCGCGACCCGTCAAGCTCCGATAGCAAAACCTACGACCAGAATATTGTCGGTACCGCGCTGAGCTGGACTCCGGATAACTGGACCTTCTCCTTCGGCGGCGGCTGGTATCAGAACTTCCTGACTACCAAGAAAACCAATGTGCATGATTACTTCGCCGGCGATGCCTGGGGTATTGAATACTTTGCCGGATATAAATTCCCGATCAATCAATACGCTGTTAAATCTATTCAGCCGTACTTTATGGGCGACCGTCTGGAGTACGTGAATGGCCGCAACTACCAGCGTATTGATAACGGTTTGGGTGTTAGCTTCCAGCTGGATTACGGTTTCCGTGTTGATTACGAGCACGTGTTTACCTCCAGCACCGATGATCTGGGCGATATGAACCTGGTGCGTCTGCGCTACGACTTCTGACGATGAGCCGTCGCAAGCCGGTAATTTCCCCGGCTTGCGCTGCGCTAAGCGGGAATAGCCCGGGTAAGGCGCCAGCCGCTACCCGGGAAACCGTCTGGTTGGGAGAGCTACTTCGCCAGCCAGGCGGCGACCTCCTGCCAGTTGCCGCGAAAAATAATTTTCCCGGCTTTTTTCCCCAACTGATAGCGATACATTGGGTCGTAGTATTCATTTAACAGCGGGACCAGCCAGGCGAAGTGAGCTTCGGTACTGGCGGTACGCTGTTGCTGCAACAATGCCGCGTCGAGTAGTTCGGTTAACTGAGCAAAGCGCTGTAGCCCCAGCCGACGCCGGATGGCAAACAGCCCGTGATGCAGATACTCGCTATATTCCTGCCAGCCTTTCTCTTCGCCATAGGCGGCAATAAAGTCGCGGTGCATACGATCGAAGTACTCTTCACGCAACCGCTCCAGACGAACGTCAAACGGATCTTCCACCACCGCCAGCGGCGATTGCGCCATGCGGATACGCAGACACTCCGGCAGGTGGTTCGCGCCAATCATATGGCCTTCATCTTCCAGCACCCAACGTGTTTGTTGTTCAGCCTTTTTAAGCAGGGAGACCGCCAGATGGTTTTCGAACGTCGCCTGCGGGTGTTGCTGCTGCAACGTACGGCCAAATGACGAACCGCGGTGGTGGGCGTGACCTTCAAGATCGATACCGTCCGGGCGCGAGCAAACCAACTGGGTTTTGCCATTGCCGGTGCAGCCGCCAATCAGCACGATAGGGCGCTGTACCAGCTCCTCGGTAGCCTGTATTGCCGCCTGGCGTAGCGCTTTGTAGCCGCCGACAATCAGCGGATAATCGACGCCTGCTTCACGCAGCCACTGCTGCACGATATGCGAGCGCTGGCCGCCGCGGGCGCAGCACAGATAGCCCTGTGGATAGCGGGCGCAGGCCGACAGCCACGCCTTGAGGCGGCTGGCGCGCAGGTCGCCATCGACCAGTTTATGTCCGAGGGCTAATGCCGCTTCCGGCCCCTGGCGCTTGTAACAGGTGCCGACGGCGGCGCGTTCATCATCGTTCATCAGCGGCAGGTTAATCGCCGCGGGCATCGCGCTTTGCTGAAATTCCACCGGCGCGCGGACGTCGATAAGCGGCGTATCCGCGCTGAGGATGGCGCGATAGTGTGTCCCATTTTCCATGGGTCGTCCTTTTGAGTTAAAACCGGGATGTGCTTACTGCGAGGTGGGGATTCTACGCGCCGAAGGGCATGCCGGGGAAGGGGATAGATCAAATCCCCGGCACGAATGGCTTAATTAAGCTGCGACTGCGCCCAGAAAACGCCGCTGGCGTATTCGGCTGGCAGGAGCGGTTTCAGCGCTTCCAGCGTGGCGCTCAGGCGATCGGTATCGCTGTCGGTCAGATTCAGGTGCCCGACTTTACGCCCCGGACGAACTTCTTTGTCGTACCAGTGCAGATGTACCAGCGGCAGTTTCAGCCAGTCGTAGTTCAGATCGCTGCCGATCAGGTTGATCATCACCGATGGGCTGTTGACCACCGGCGGCGGCAGCGGCAAATCGGTAATGGCGCGCAGATGCAGTTCAAACTGGCTAATGGAAGCGCCGTTCTGCGTCCAGTGGCCGCTGTTGTGCACGCGCGGCGCCAGTTCGTTGATCAGCAGTCCCTCGGCGGTGACGAAGCACTCCATGGCCATCACTCCCACGTAGTTGAGCTCGTTCATGATCGCCGTCAGCATGCTTTCGGCCTGCGCCTGCTGGCGCGCATTGGCCTGCGGGAAGGCGACGCTGGCGCGCAGAATGCCGTCCTGGTGCAGGTTGCGGGTCAGCGGATAAAACACCGTGCTGCCGTCGCGGCCGCGGGCACCAACCAGCGACACTTCGCCGGAGAAATTAATCCCCTGCTCGACGATACACTCGCCGTAATTATCATCCGGCAGTTGTGCGGTTTCGTTCTCGCGTAGACGCCACTGCCCGCGGCCATCGTAGCCGCCGACGCGGCGCTTGACGATAGCCAGTTCGCCCAGACGGGCAAACACGGCGGGCCACTCGCTTTTATCCGCCAGTAGCTGCCACGGCGCGGTGGCGAGGCCAAGTTTGTCGAACAACTGTTTCTGGGTCAGGCGGTCGGCGATGATCGGAAAAACGTCGCGGTTGACGAAAGCCGGATGGCGCGCCAGTTCGCGGGTCAGGGCGGTTTCCGGCCAGCGCTCGATTTCAGCGGTGATGACGCTTTGCTGGAATGGCACCGCTTCCGGGTCGGCTTCCAGGCCGACCGGCCAGACGGCGATGCCCAGCGGTTCACCGGCCTGACGCAGCATGCGGCCTAACTGTCCGTTACCGAGGACGCAAACCTGTTTCATGCCGCACCTCGCGGGTCCGGGTTATCCAGCACCTCATCGGTTTGCGCCTGACGCCAGGCGCTCAGACGCTGGTGCAGTTCGGCATCATGCTGGGCGAGAATTTGCGCGGCGAGCAGGGCGGCGTTAGCGGCGCCGGCTTTGCCGATGGCCAGCGTGCCGACCGGGATTCCGCGGGGCATTTGAACGATAGAGTAGAGGCTGTCAACGCCGCTTAATGCCGCGCTCTGAACCGGCACGCCAAGCACCGGCACCAGAGTTTTCGCTGCAATCATGCCCGGCAAATGCGCCGCGCCACCCGCACCGGCGATGATCACCTGATAACCGTTGCTTTCGGCGCTTTCGGCGAAGCTAAACAATTTATCGGGCGTACGGTGGGCGGAAACCACTTCAACATGGTGCGGAACGTTCAGGGTATCAAGGATTTCTGCGGCGAACTGCATGGTAGCCCAGTCGCTTTTGGACCCCATCACGATGGCGATACGCGCCGGATTATTGCGGGAAGACATGCGTCTGAAAACTCCTGTGGGTGTGCTTCACACTGCTTTAGAGGCCACAGAGAATAGCACGATATCCCGGCAAGGAAAACGGTTGCGTCGGCGGAAATACAGGGAAATCGTTGGCGAAATTAAAACGGGAAATAGATGAGTTCGACGCCGTCGGCGCTGACTTTCACCATTGACCCTTCGCTGTGCCACGCGCCGAGGACCACGCGCCACGCGGGCTGCCCGTTGGCCAGCAGTTCATGGACAGCCGGGCGATGGGTATGTCCGTGAATCAGCCACTGCACCTGATGCCGCTCCATCGCGTCAACGACCGCCTGCGGATTCACATCCATAATTTCCATCGATTTGCTGCTGTTGGCGGCTTTGCTATCGGCGCGCATTTTAGCGGCGATGCGGCGGCGGATAAACAGCGGCAGGGCGAGAAACAGACGTTGGATCCACGGGGTATGGACTTTAGCGCGAAACGCCAGGTAACCGGGGTCGTCGGTACATAAAGTGTCGCCATGCATAATCAACACTTCACGGCCATAGAGATCCAGCCGCTCTTCTTCAGTGAGCAGGATCATGCCGCTCTGGCGGGCGAAGCGCTGGCCGACGAGAAAATCGCGGTTGCCGTGGATGAAGTAGCAGGGTACGCCGGCGTCGACGACGGCTTTGATGGCCGAAGCGATTTGCTGATGCAGCGGGTTCGGATCGTCATCGCCGATCCACGCCTCGAACAGATCGCCAAGGATATACAGGGCGTCAGCCTGACGGGCTTCCCCCTGTAAAAAACGCAGAAAACCGGCGGTGATCGCCGGTTCTTCTGTTTGCAGATGCAGGTCTGCAATAAAAAGTGTCGCCACGAATTATTCGCTGACGGTGACGCTGTTGATGACAACGTCTTCTTTCGGCACATCCTGGTGCATGCCGCTGCGGCCGGTGGCAACCGCTTTGATTTTGTCGACCACGTCCATACCTTCAACCACTTCGGCAAAGACGCAGTAGCCCCAACCCTGCAGGCTTTCGCCAGAGAAGTTCAGGAAGTCGTTGTCGACCACGTTGATGAAGAACTGCGCGGTGGCGGAGTGCGGGGCCTGAGTGCGGGCCATCGCCAGCGTACCACGGGTGTTTTTCAGACCGTTGTTAGCTTCGTTCTGAATCGGAGATTTGGTCGCTTTCTGATTCATGCCCGGCTCAAAGCCGCCGCCCTGAATCATGAAGCCGTTGATAACACGGTGGAAAATGGTGTTGTCGTAGAAACCTTCGCGGCAGTAGTCCAGGAAGTTTTTAACTGTTTCCGGCGCTTTGTCGTCAAACGTTTTGATTACGATATCGCCATGATTGGTGTGGAAAGTAACCATTTTTGCATCCTGTTCCGATGATTGTAGTGCTGAACCCAAGGTTGGGTATGACATAGGTGGCTGTTATAGCATAACCGCGGGGGTCGATGCACCTTGCAATGTGTGCTGCTTCCGGTTTGAATTAGGGTTAGAATAAGCGACTTATATCCACACACGTCTACACGGAATCTTCGATGTTAAAAATTTTTAATACACTGACGCGCCAAAAAGAAGAATTTAAACCTATTCATGCCGGGGAAGTTGGCATGTACGTGTGTGGAATTACCGTTTACGATCTCTGTCATATCGGCCATGGCCGCACCTTCGTCTCCTTCGACGTTGTCGCTCGCTATCTGCGCTTCCTTGGTTACAAGCTGAAGTACGTGCGCAACATTACCGATATCGACGATAAAATCATTAAGCGCGCTAATGAAAACGGCGAAAGCTTTGTCGCGCTGGTCGATCGCATGATCGCCGAAATGCATAAAGATTTTGACGCTCTGAACATTCTGCGCCCGGACAACGAGCCGCGCGCCACCCACCATATCGCTGAAATTATCGAAATCACCGAGCAGCTGATCGCCCGCGGTCACGCTTATGTGGCGGATAACGGCGACGTGATGTTCGACGTGCCGACAGACCCTAACTACGGTCTGCTATCGCGCCAGGATCTCGACCAGCTGCAGGCGGGAGCTCGTGTCGACGTGGTTGACGTCAAGCGTAACCCAATGGACTTCGTCCTGTGGAAGATGTCAAAAGAGGGCGAGCCGAGCTGGCCGTCACCGTGGGGTGAAGGGCGTCCAGGCTGGCACATTGAATGCTCGGCGATGAACTGCAAACAGCTGGGTAATCACTTTGATATTCACGGCGGCGGTTCGGATCTGATGTTCCCGCATCACGAAAACGAAATCGCGCAATCGACCTGCGCCCACGACGGCGAATACGTCAACTACTGGATGCACTCCGGAATGGTGATGGTCGATCGCGAGAAAATGTCGAAATCGCTGGGCAACTTCTTTACCGTTCGCGACGTGCTGAAGTACTACGATGCCGAAACCATCCGCTACTTCCTGATGTCCGGCCACTATCGCAGCCAGCTGAACTACAGCGAAGAGAACCTCAAGCAGGCGCGTTCGGCGCTGGAGCGTCTGTACACCGCGCTGCGCGGGACCGACAAATCCGCGCAGCCTGCCGGCGGCGAAGCCTTCGAAGCGCGCTTTATTGAAGCGATGGATGACGACTTCAATACCCCGGAAGCCTACTCGGTGCTGTTCGATATGGCGCGTGAAGTGAACCGCCTGAAAACGGAAGACGCGGCGGCCGCGAACGCGCTGGCGGCCCATATGCGTAAGCTCTCTTCGGTGCTGGGGCTGCTTGAGCAGGAGCCGGACGCTTTCCTGCAGAGCGGCGCGCAGGCCGATGATGGCGAAGTGGCTGAAATCGAAAGGCTTATTCAACAGCGTCTGGATGCGCGTAAAGCGAAGGACTGGGCGGCGGCGGATGCGGCGCGCGATCGTCTTAACGAGATGGGGATTGTGTTAGAAGACGGCCCGCAGGGCACTACCTGGCGCCGTAAGTAAACCATAAAAAACGCCCGGTTAGCCGGGCGTTTTTGTTCATGCGATCACAGTAATGCTTTGACCGTCAAAGGTCACCGTTTGCCCGGCGACGATTTTACAGCGTTTGCGGGTTTCCACCGCGCCGTCGACTTTCACCAGCCCTTCGGCGATAAAGATTTTGGCCTGCGCGCCGCTCTCGCTCCAGCCTTCCAGCTTCAGCAGGTCACACAGTTCAACATGCGGGTGTTTGCCCAGAGAAAAATTCGCCATCTTAGGCCTCCTGAATGTCGTGATACTCTTCGCATGCCTGCAGCGTATTCTGAATGAGGGTCGCTACGGTCATCGGGCCGACGCCGCCAGGCACTGGCGTAATGTAGGACGCGCGTTCCGCCGCGTCTTCAAACACCACGTCGCCGACCACTTTGCCGCTTTCCAGACGGTTAATGCCGACGTCCACCACGATGGTGCCTTCTTTAATCCACTCGCCCGGGATAAAGCCCGGTTTACCGACTGCGACAATCAGCAGATCGGCATTTTCAACGTGGTGGCGCAGGTTTTTGGTGAAACGGTGGGTGACGGTGGTGGTACAGCCCGCCAGCAGCAGCTCCATGCTCATCGGACGACCGACGATGTTAGAAGCGCCAATCACCACCGCGTTGAGGCCATAGGTATCGATATTGTAGCGCTCAAGCAGGGTAACGATACCGCGCGGCGTACATGGACGCAGACGCGGCGCGCGTTGACACAGACGACCAACGTTATACGGATGGAAGCCGTCGACGTCTTTGTCCGGCGCAATGCGCTCGAGGACTTTAACGTTGTCGATACCGGCAGGCAGCGGCAGCTGTACCAGGATGCCGTCGATAGTATTATCGGCATTCAGCGTGTCGATAAGTTCCAGCAGCTCGGCTTCGCTGGTGGTTTCCGGGAGATCGTAAGAGCGGGAGACGAAACCCACCTCTTCACATGCCTTGCGTTTGCTGCCGACATAAATCTGCGACGCAGGGTTGCTGCCGACCAGCACAACGGCGAGCCCGGGGGCGCGTTTTCCGGCCGCTACGCGCGCCTTCACTTTTTCCGCGACCTCAGAGCGCACCTGCTGCGCAATCGTTTTACCGTCAATAATTTTTGCTGCCATCAGAGAGAGGATTCCATCTGTCACTTTACGAAAGGGGGATGTGGATATTTTGTCAGAAGCCAGCCTCGCTGTCAGTTATCGTTTGCGTTTTTATCGGTTTTCCGCCGCGAGAAGGGCGAAACAGGCTATTTATCTGCGCCGTTGCGGCGTAGAGGGCCAGTCGCGAACGGAAAGGGCGAACAATCCTTAACCAGACATCGCGTTAATAATCGACAAGCTCGCTATGCTGCTGTCTTTTCCGGGCAAAATGCATTGACTCACCGGAGGTTGACCGTATAATTTCACGCGATTGCACCTCCCGAAGCTCCCGCTTCTCAGTGCGCCCTTAGCTCAGCTGGATAGAGCAACGGCCTTCTAAGCCGTAGGTCACAGGTTCGAATCCTGTAGGGCGTGCCATTTAAAATCAACCACTTATCAATTCCCTCCCAATCGCTGATTTTTCTTTGTGGGTCATATTTGGGACAGCTTCCTCAAAAATCGAGTCAATTTGCCGTGCTGGTTCCGTTACTCGAGCTGGCGTGGTTGTTCATCCGCTTTCATCCTGTTTCCGATCGCCGCAACATCGCATCTACTCCTCCGCTAACGTTTCAATAAATACCCATCGTTCGATTTCTTTTTGATATGTGATGACGGTAACTAAAACGCTGTTTTGTTTTCATTGAATCATTATTTCACATGATCAATGATAACGGCATGGTATCAGTGTGGTGCGCACAACCCTGAGACTCCTGACTTTTCTCATCTGTTCGTAATGCAATGAACAGTAAGAATTTTTTCAAACGCTATTGAAAGAATAAGTCACATCCTTGCCGTTCAGGTGGGGTGGAGATGAGGATAAAAAATGAAGATCAAAGCAACCATTGAACGTATCCCTGGCGGCATGATGCTGGTTCCATTGCTGCTTGGCGCGGTGCTTAATACCCTGGCGCCGGATACCGGTAATTACTTTGGTTCATTCACCAAAGGCATGATTGGCGGCACGGTACCGATCCTGGCGGTGTGGTTTTTCTGTATCGGCGCATCGATCGATTTGCGCGCCACCGGTACCGTATTACGTAAATCCGGCACGTTAGTGATCACCAAAATTGCCGTCGCCTGGATCGTCGCTTTTATCGCCGCGATGGTCATTCCGGAAAACGGCGTCCAGACCGGTTTCTTTGCCGGACTGTCGGTGTTGGCAATTGTCTCGGCAATGGATATGACCAACGGTGGCCTGTACGCCAGCCTGATGAATCAGTACGGCAGTAAAGAAGAGTCCGGCGCGTTTGTATTGATGTCGCTGGAGTCCGGGCCGCTGATGACGATGGTTATCCTTGGCTCCGCCGGTCTGGCTTCCTTCGAGCCTCACCATTTTATCGGCGCGGTGCTGCCATTCCTGGTGGGCTTTGCCTTAGGTAACCTCGACCACGACTTCCGCGCTTTCTTTAGCAAAGCCACCCCGGTGCTGATTCCGTTCTTTGGCTTTGCGCTGGGCAACACCATCAATCTGAGCGTGATTCTGGATACCGGACTGCTGGGGATTGTGCTTGGCGTGGCGGTCATCATCATTACCGGCATTCCGTTGATTATTGCTGACCGGGTTATCGGCGGCGGTAACGGGACAGCTGGCGTCGCGGCTTCTTCCGCAGCGGGCGCGGCGGTTGCGAACCCGGTGATCATCGCGCAGATTAATCCGGCCTTTGAACCGGTGGCCGCTTCGGCGACGGCGCTGGTCGCGGCAAGCGTCATCGTCACTGCGATTTTAGTACCGATTATTACCGCCTTGTATGCCAAACGCTTTGGCAACGCGCAGGTGGTGAAAGCGCCTGGCGCCAGCGTGGCGCCATCGGCAAATCACTAATCTATTTTCGCCCTCCGCAGGAGGGCTCAGACTGCTGACAAAGAAGGAAAAAGCGTGGTTTTTCCTTCTTTGTGGTCATCAGCCGAAAATCAATAAATTGATTTTCCTTGTTATTTGTCTGGTGCAATTTGCAAGCTCAATGTTTGCATGAGGTTTGTCATTAATCTCTGCCCTCCGCAGGAGGGCTTTGTCATTCAAGAATCTGCCTGGAGGCTAACGTGGACGTAAGACAAAGTATCCACAGCGCGCATGCGAAAACTCTGGATACCCAGGGGCTGCGTAATGAGTTTTTAGTTGAACGAGTGTTTGTGGCTGATGAATACACCATGGTGTACAGCCATATTGACCGCATTATTGTTGGCGGCGTTATGCCGGTGCAGCGCGGGGTGTCGGTGGGTGGCGAAGTCGGTAAACAGCTTGGGGTAAGCTATTTCCTCGAACGCCGTGAGTTAGGGGTGATTAATATCGGCGGCCCGGGTTGTATTACCGTTGATGGCCAATGCTATGAAATCGGCCACCGTGAGGCGCTGTACGTCGGTAAGGGGGCGAAAGAGGTGGTGTTTACCAGCGTCGACCATGCAAAACCGGCGAAGTTTTACTACAACTGCGCCCCGGCGCATACCACTTATCCAACGAAGAAAGTCACTCCTGCCGATGTAGCGCCGGTGACGCTGGGTGACAACCTGACCAGCAACCGCCGCACCATCAATAAATATTTCGTGCCGGATGTACTGGAAACCTGTCAGCTCAGCATGGGCCTGACCGAACTGGCGCCGGGTAACCTGTGGAACACCATGCCTTGCCATACCCATGAGCGGCGGATGGAGGTCTATTTCTATTTCAACATGGATGAGGATGCCTGCGTGTTCCACATGATGGGACAGCCGCAGGAGACCCGTCATATTGTGATGCATAACGAGCAGGCGGTGATTTCGCCAAGCTGGTCGATTCACTCAGGGGTGGGTACCCGCGCTTATACCTTCATCTGGGGGATGGTTGGCGAGAACCAGGTCTTTGACGACATGGATCACGTTGCCGTGCGCGATATACGTTAAAACGCCCGCTCAAGCCCGGATTGCCGGGATGGAAATGCAGCGGAGTTCACACTATCAGTGTTTAGAGGCGGGGCGGAAGGGGGAACCCATCGCCCCGTCATTGTTGACGTCGCTTCACTCGCAGGCTTTATTAATGTGTCAGACGCATCAATAGATGCGCAAAATGCGCTTATTCCTGGCTACAACTTCCCGCACTCTTACGGTTACCTAAATGTTAATGAGAGTTAACTATTCAGTTAATCAGGGAGAGTGTGATGTCCGCAACTGCCGCTACTTCAGTGTTTCGCGCCAGGGCCAAAGTGATCCTGCAGGTGACCTCAGGGAATTTTCTTGAGCAGTTTGACTTCTTTTTATTTGGTTTTTACGCCACCTATATTGCCCATACTTTTTTTCCTTCCGAAAATGAATTCGCTTCCTTAATGATGACCTTCGCCGTTTTCGGCGCCGGGTTCTTGATGCGGCCCGTTGGCGCCGTGGTGTTAGGCGCCTGGATTGACAAGGTCGGCAGACGTAAAGGTTTAATCGGCACGTTGTCGATTATGGCGATGGGAACCATCCTGATCGTGCTGGTGCCAGGTTATGAGACTATCGGTTTGTGGGCGCCGGCGCTGGTGCTGTGCGGCCGACTGTTGCAGGGCTTTTCTGCTGGTGCGGAACTGGGCGGCGTCTCGGTTTACCTCGCAGAAATGGCGACACCTGGACGTAAAGGGTTCTATACCAGTTGGCAATCTGCCAGTCAGCAGGTCTCGATTATGGTGGCCGCTTCATTGGGCTATCTGCTCAATATGCTGCTCAGTGAGTCGAGTCTGCATCAGTGGGGATGGCGAATCCCGTTCGCGATTGGCTGCCTGATCGTGCCTTTTATCTTCTTTTTACGCCGCAACCTGAATGAAACCGCGGAGTATACGGAGCGTAAGGAACATCCGACCTTAGGACAATCGCTGACTATTCTGCTGGCAAACTGGCGGGTGGTGATTGCGGGGATGTTAATGGTGGCCATGACCACTACCGCGTTCTATTTGATCACGGTCTACGCGCCAACCTTTGGCAAAAACGTGTTGTTATTAAGCGCCTCGGATAGCCTGCTGGTCACGCTATTGGTGGCTATCTCCAATTTCATCTGGCTGCCTATCGGCGGCATGCTTTCCGATAAGTTTGGTCGTAAACCCGTGCTGGTCAGCATGACGCTGCTGGCTATTTTCACCAGTTGGCCTGCGTTATCGCTGCTGGCCCGCATGCCGGACTTCGCCATGATGTTGTCCGTGCTGCTGTGGCTCTCCTTTATTTACGGCATCTACAACGGCGCGATGATCCCCGCGCTGACGGAAATTATGCCCAGGTCGGTCAGGGTCGCTGGTTTTTCCCTGGCTTACAGCCTGGCTACCGCTCTGTTTGGCGGTTTTACGCCGGCGATGTCCACTGCGTTAATTAAAATCACCGGGGATAAGGCGGCGCCCGGCTACTGGATGAGTTTTGCGGCAATCTGCGCGCTACTGGCGACGCTGTATCTCTATCAACGCGTTTCCCGACAGGCATTGAAAACGCAAAATTCTTTAGGTTAAGAGGTGAATATGCAACGTAAATCATGGGTTTTCTCGTTAGTGGTATTCACCTGCGGCTATGCGCATGTTGCCGTCGCGCAGGAGATCACGGTGATGATTTCCGGCGGCTTCTCCGCGGCGTTGGATAAACTGGCGCCCGACTATCAGCAAAAAAGCGGCAATACCTTACATATCATTCATGGTCCCTCGATGGGGAAATCCGCGGAGGCGATACCGAACCGCCTGGCGGCAGGGCAAAAGGCGGATGTGGTGATTATGGTGGGATACGCCCTGGATGATTTGCAAAAGCAGGGCAAAGTGATGCCGGGGTCGCGTATTGAACTGGCGGATTCACGTATTGGCGCCGTCGTGCCAAAAGGGGCCCCGGTACCGGATATCAGCAGCGTCGCCGCGTTGAAACAAACATTGCTGCAGGCGAAATCCATCGCCTATTCGGATAGCGCCAGTGGGCGCTATGTTGAAAAGGAGCTGTTCAGCAAACTGGATATTGCCGCGCAGGCGAGCCCCAAAGCAAAAATGATCGAAAAAATCCCCGTTGCTTCGCTGGTGGCAAAAGGGGACTACGCGATAGGGTTTCAGCAGGTTAGCGAACTGTTGCCGGTCAGCGGCGTGACGTTCGTTGGCCGTTTGCCGGATGAAGTGCAATACGTTACCCGCTTCGCGGGCGCCGTAGTTGCCGATTCATCCGCGCAGTCGCAGGCGAAGCAGTTGCTGTGCTATCTGGCTTCAGTCCCGGCGCAGGCGGAAATCCGTCGCACAGGCATGGATCCTTTACCCGCCAACGCCTGCGAATTACCGGAAGAGGGCTAATTATGCGGTGGGATGGTAAAAATCGGTAATGGCTTTTTCGAGTTCGGCGGCCAGAGGAGGTAATGCTCTGCCCGCTTTTTTTATCAGCCCCACCTGCCTTTTCACCTCTGGTTCCACTAGCGGAATACTGGCTAACGCGTGGTGTGCATAGGCCGGCAGCGCCATCGCCGGGATGGCCGCAATACCGAGGCCGGCATCAACCATACCCAGCATGGTCGTCACGTGGCGGGTTTCACAAACTGCAGTGCGTCGTGGCCCTACGTCGCTCAGGGCGCCGTCCAGCAGGTGGCGATTGCCGGAGATCTTATCAAGCCAGATGTAATCGTGGTTAAAAAATTCTTGCCAGCTGAGGCTGTTACGCTGCGCCAGCGGATCGTCTCGTCGGCAAACCGCCAGGTAGCGTTCATGGACCAGCGGCGTAAATACCACCTCGGACGCGATTTCGGAGAGAAAACTCAGGCCGAAATCCGCCTGGTGATTCTGCACGGCGCTATAAACATTTCCGGCGCTGGTATCAATGACCTTGATCCGCGCTTTGGGAAAACGCAGACGGAATTGACTGATAACCTGCGGCATAAAATAGTTGGCGGCTGAGGGGACACAGGCAACCGTCACCAGCCCGTTGCCGAAGGCGGCGCGGTCGCTAATACCGTCCAGGGCATCTTCGAATTCGGAAAGCAGATGCTGCGCCTTTGGGGCGAAAGCTCTGCCGGTTTGCGTGAGGGTTACCCGGCGAGTGGTTCTTTCAAACAATCTCACCCCTAAAGCGGTTTCCAGCTTTTCAATTCGCCTGCTTAACGCCGATTGCGAAATGCAAATCGCCTCGGCGGCATAGCGAAAGCTGCCGTGCTCGCTGAGGGCTAAAAAGGCGTAGAGATCCTGCAGGTCAAAAAGGGGCAAGTGGCGCTTCTCCTGGATTTAACAAAAAAACAACAATCAATTGTACTGTTTATTTGGTTTTCCAGGAAGAAACAACACCGACCAGCCGCAGGTTAAATAGATGACCTGCGGCCCGGCATCAGGCGTGCGCCAGCAGCGGGAACATCAATTTGTTGTCGTGGAAGATGTTCTCTTTAGTCGAATAGATAAACAACATATCGTCGCCGTCTATTTTTTCGTACTCGCCCAGGCGCGCTTCCTTCGGCGTAAAACCTAGCACCGCCTGTTGCGATTGCGGCTGGGCGAGTTCATTGATAATGGTCGCCATGGATTGTCCGGCATCGCAAAAAATATCAAAGCAGATAAGCTCATGGGCGCTTTGCATCGCAATGGCGACGGCCTGGTTTTTCTCCGAGTAGTAGACAAAATGCTTCATAAACGCCGAACAGTAAAACATCAGCAGGCCGAAGTTATTCTCCACTCGTAGCTGTGAAAAGGGGTTGGACTTCTGGTAGTAGTGCTTAAGCAGGGCAATATCCTGTGCGCTATCCATATCCAGTTTACGGAAGTCGCCGGGAGTAGGCGAAACGGGTGCCACATATTGATATTCGTCGGTCCGCGTAAAGCCAAATTTGGGATAGAAGTCGACGGTAGTAGAGTTGGCGAACAGGAAAAAAGCATCCGCTTTGTCACGCCAGTCATCAAGGATATGTTGTATCAACTGTCCGGCAAGCCCTTTATTACGGTAATCAATATTGGTCATTACCGTACCTATTTGAATATAGCGTCGGGGTTGGCCTTGCCAGACCAGATCAATAATATTCGCGGAGGCGTTGGCGATAACTTTATTCTTATCAACGAAAGCGTAAGGGATATAGGATTCGCTCCAGTACCCTTGCTGATACCAGGCGTCAAAGGATAGATCGAACGTTTTGATGGCTAAATCAATAAAGCTTTTTCTTAATGTATTATCATCTTTGAGTTGCTTAACCAATTTGTAGTGCATCGCAGTCATTCCTTTCTTATTCGTTTTGCTATCCGGGATTGCTACAGGCAAATTTTACCCCTTGAAAATCACAGGTTTTGTGCCTGAGTATGGCGGTTTTCTGCGGTTTGTACAGCATTGGAGGAAGGGCATTGCTCAGGACGTTGCCTGGCTCACAATTAACCGCAAACATTCTACGTGGATAAGGTAAGTAAGGCGTAAACGCAGTGGTTTAAAAATGAGCGCGCGGGGCATTTGGTTTATTCTTTTTTCTCAGGGAATAATCTGAAGAAATGTATTTGAGAGGAATTTATAGTAAAGCCTGAGTATAAGGAATAAATATTTTAATTATTCCTTCTGGCCATAACTGTTTGATATTTATCTATAAAATCAAAGGTATCGAAAAGTTGTATTTTATCAATAGGTAATATGCACTAACGCTAAACGGTACAAAGCGTATTTTAGTTTCTGCGATGATATTAAATTGCTGAGGGATGAGCTAAATGAGCCATCATCTTCTACACTTTGTGGCGCCGTTGCCATTGAGGTTTTTCGCAAGTAAGGGAAAAACATCATATCAGCGCTGAATGTAACCAATTGAATGTTAATGAGAAGTTGTCATATTTTCAATAGAGGAGTTCGTGATATGGCATTCGTAACAACTAAAGATGGCGTTAATATTTATTTTAAAGACTGGGGGCCGAGAGAAGCTCAGCCAATCGTGTTCCACCATGGCTGGCCGTTAAGCGCTGATGACTGGGATAACCAGATGCTGTTTTTCCTCGCACAGGGTTTTCGCGTCATCGCCATCGATCGCCGCGGGCATGGGCGCTCCGATCAGGTAAGTGAAGGTCACGATATGGACCACTATGCGGCCGATGCTTCCGCGGTAGTGGAAAGTCTGGATTTACATAACGCTGTTCATGTTGGTCATTCAACCGGCGGCGGCCAGGTCGCGCGCTATGTGGCTAAATATGGTCAACCGCAGGGTCGGGTAGCCAAAGCAGTATTAATTAGTTCCGTACCGCCGTTAATGGTGAAAACCGACAATAACCCCGGCGGTACGCCCATCGAAGTATTTGACGGTTTCCGCAAGGCGCTTGCTGCTAATCGCTCACAGTTCTATCTCGATGTTGCCAGTGGCCCGTTCTATGGTTTTAACCGAGATGGCGCAGAGGTTTCGCAAGGTACCATTCAAAACTGGTGGCGTCAGGGGATGACCGGTAGCGCGAAAGCCCATTATGAAGGGATTAAAGCCTTCTCTGAAACCGATCAGACCGACGATCTAAAAGCGATTACGGTGCCGGTGCTGGTGATGCAGGGCGACGACGACCAGGTTGTTCCTTATAAGAATGCCGCCATTTTGCAGGATAAACTCTTAGCGAATAGCGAGCTGAAAATTTATCCGGGCTTACCGCATGGTATGCACACGTCACATGCGGATGTGATTAACGCCGATCTGCTGGCTTTCATTCGTTCATAACCTCTTTGCCCCCTGAGAACATTCACAGGGGGCGATTGCTTTTCTAAAGCGTGTTTTCAATAACATTTTTTGGCGACGATAAAGTATGAAGAAAATGTGTTTTTAATTTAAAAGTACTCTTTAAAAAAACAATGTTGAATCATTCTTAAAATATAATAGAATTATAAAGGATAAGCGTTGTTGCTTATCTTTTAGTTGCTTAAAAGAAAAGTAGTTAAAAGCACCGCCAGGAAGGTAGTGCTTTTTTACGTTCATGGTGTTGCAATAACGTTTGTTTTTTGAAAACCTGATTTTGTATTTTTTATTGCAGTCTTAACGGTTTTAAGTACAATTAACTTTGTAGGCCAATATATGTTTTTCAGCAAGCTGATTGGCATTCTTCCCTTGTTTCGATATGTCTTATGATATCATGGTGCCATATCTTTTTTCCTTTTTAACCACCAGGTTACTGGTGGTTTTTTCTTTTAAAAAATAGCGCAAAGTGATTGCAACATATCTGAAATGATTTTTTCTTCCGCATATGATTTGTGATAATGGATGAAACACTCATAAATCATTTGTAACTCCGGCGGTGGGGTGAAAAGTTTAATTGGAATTTTGCCAAGCAGTTGGTTAGCGATCACTTCAGACATTAGTACAACATGTTGGCTATATGCTGCCATCAGTATCATATTGATCGAGTTACTGGCTTTGCAGACAATATTTCTTAAATTCATGTGTTTATGGAACAGATTCACGTGTTCAAAATCATCATGAAAAAGATGCATGCCTCGACCCCATATGATATGGGTTGCTTTTTCCCAATCGCTAAGACTAAATTGGTCATTTGACAGAGGATATTGCTTGTTTGCAACTATTTTAACCCCGCAAGAAAATAGTCTTGATTGAATGATATTATTATCAGGCGTAAGTCGGGTGCCAATATCAATGTCAACCTCTTTATTTCTCAGCCTTTGCAGGCGCTCGGAGTCATCGGTAGGCAAAGGGGTAAAATTAATTTTTCTGGTTTCAGAGCGATGATTAAAGGAGATACCTATTAACAATTCAAGGATTGCGTAAGAGCTGAGTGTGATGTCTCTACTGGAGAGATTAATCGCTTTACTGCTAAAAGAGCTATTATTAACGATACTTAAATATCGTTTTGAAAGTTCCCTGGCTATATTATCTGGCATCATCCCATTCTTTGTTTTAAAGAACAGTGCAGTGTTGGTCGATTTTCTGGCTTTGTTTATGTAATAGCTAATTGCACCGGGGGTGACATTAAGTAACTCTGCAGAACGCGTAACGCTACCGCAATTAACCAGTGTATGTATCACTCTCAATGATTTAATATCTAAATTATGCATGGAGATTATCGATTTAAAATAATCTCGCATTTTATCAAAAATAGTATAATAGTGTGGTTTAACTACACTAAAAATAAATTTTCTATTGTAATTTTATGTTTTATATAGATTTAGTTGCGTTCATGGATTTGGCTGCTAAGGGATATTGTTTATCATAGTTGATACTGAACGGTGTACTTTGGCGGGGTCAAGACCGGATGAATGTTTGGTACGTTTAATATGTGCCAGGCAGTAGTTTCTCCGTCTTCTTACCCAATCCTGTTCTTCTGCGGTGTGACAATGGTCCATAATCGATAGCCAGCAAGTAGCGGCTCTACGCCATAACCCTTTTTTCTCAAGGTTTTCAGCTGTACGATTTTTTACCATAATGATATCCCTTCTATATAATAAGTTTGATAAGAATGTTATGGAGTGACGTTTTCAACCGTTGTAATTTGATGCAGTTTAT
The DNA here is from genome assembly GCF_040064335.1 of Klebsiella sp. CN_Kp088. Taxonomy (NCBI): domain Bacteria; kingdom Pseudomonadati; phylum Pseudomonadota; class Gammaproteobacteria; order Enterobacterales; family Enterobacteriaceae; genus Klebsiella; species Klebsiella sp. CN_Kp088. The sequence goes on from NZ_JBEAIQ010000014.1 coordinate 276,496, forward strand.
CCAAAATCATCTGAAGTGCATTATCACCTGATAACGAGCGATGATAATGAAGAAAACACTCAAAATTCATTTGCAACTCTGGAGGTGGGATAATGGACTTCAGCGGTAGATAATTCTCCAGGTTTCTCGACAGCACTTCAGGCATTAACATAATGTGATCTGTAAAGGCACACAGCATTACCATATTTAATGAGTCGCTTGAAATCATTGAGATATTCCGCTCCTCCATCAACTCGTGGAACCGGTTAGCATGTTTATAGTCATTGCAGGTAAAATTCATTCTCCTTGACCATCTAACGTGATGGCTTTCCTGCCAGTCTTTTAGGGTGAAGTTGCTATTGGCTTTTTTATTATCCCTCCTCATAAGAATGTTCAACTTACATTTAAATAATGAAACTTGCACTATGCTTCGGTCTTGCTGTAAGCCAGTGCCGATATCAATATCTACCTCTTTACTTCTTAAGCGGCGAAGGCGTGTTTCGCAATCCATTTCTGGGGGAGAGAAATGAAACATACCCGGGAAGTTTTGCTTATCGGAGATTCTCATGGAAATCATAAATTCGAATAACGAATAGGTACTAATGGTGACCATTCGGTTTTCAAGCTTTTTCGTACCAGAGATCTCGGAGAGTTCTCGTTTGATGTTTTGATAGCGAAGGCTAAGTTCCCTGGCAACATTGTCAGGCACCATCCCATTGCCCGATCTGGAAAACAGTGCTGAACCGGTAAAATGTCGCGCTTTATTGAGCATATAGCTCACGGCTCCAGGGGAGACATTTAACAACTCAGCTGTTCTGGTCACACTCCCGTTAGTCACCAGAAAATGAATAACTCGCAATACTTTCAAATCCAGTGATTCGTTCACGATATTTTCCTTTTAGTCTAATTATTTAATAAACATATCGTTTTTTTATTTCCCACTGATGGATGGAGAAATAGTAATCAACATCAACGACAAAGCAATTAAAAGCGCTTTTTAAGAACATTAAAAACCATGTGTGTTTTGTGGTCTGAAGGCAATAGGAATGATGCCAAATGGTCATGTATCCCATTGTTTTTGTATGGTTACTGATTTTTTGGAAATCTATTTCTTTTCAGCCTAATTGAAAGTTATTCAGCTTTTTTAAAAGGTGTTTTTAGTGGATGTGGGGTGGATTGAACAATAAAGTTTCACCACTAAAGTAATGGTAACAGATCCTTATGACGCTAAGGCATTGAAGGTTAGTTTATTTTTAACTGTTTATTAGAAGAGGGCTACAACTCTTTATTTCATAAATACCGCGTGAAAACAGGATAAATAACAGATGAATAAATCGTATAAAATTATTTGGAACGAATCATTGCAGGACTGGGTCGTTGCAGGAGAATTTGCCGCTGGAAAGAAGAAAACCAAAACGTCCCGCCTGATTCGCGCCTGGGCGGCAGGCCTGCTTGGTAGTGCTTCGCTGATATCTTCCTCAGCCTTTGCCGCAGATAGGGAGGTTACGCCTTTTACCCCCACCTCTGACACCATTGTTATTTCCGGCAACGATAATCTGATCCAGGGAAGCGGAAAAGGGTTTGCTGAGCTGCTGGGGAATGATATCGGATTTCGAAATATCTCCGTTAAAGACGCCTTTGAACAAGGAATTTTGACCAAAGGTACTGAATTTGTGAATGCGTTTAATGTCCAGCAGGGTGGGCTAAGCGATACTACAACAGTTATCGACCCTGTTACGGGTAATAAACGAACGATTAACGTGTTCGATAATGATGACATGTTTACAACTTCTCTTGCCGATTTTACTTTTGCTAACCACTATGATGTTGGCCCAGAGGGTCAGTATGTCGATAAATTTATTTACGATATTTCCTCTGATTCGACGCTAAATGTCGATGTCGGAGACAAATCTTCAGAGTGGGTCAATAATCCGGCTAACTTTGTCAATATCATCATGAAGAGCAGCGGTACCGAGTCAAAATTTACCTCGGCGGTTTATAAAGTTGAAGATGGCGGGACGTTAAATTACAACGGGAAAACGATTGTCTCGCTGGGAAATATCGCCAGCATAGGTAGTACCACTCCACGTTCCGTGGCCGGTTTTCAGGTCCCTGTAGGGGGAACCATTGACTCTAAAATTGGCTCATTCACCATTAATAATCTGGATGACATTAAGGCCTATAACACTGCGCTGATTAAAGCGCTGCAGGAAAATCGTCTCTCACCAGCGGATTATGAATCCGAGTTTTACAAGGCGCTAACTCCAGGGTCTATTGAAGCGATTGACAGCGTGAGTGCAGGTGACCCGGTTGTTCAGACAATTAATAAAAATCGGGTTGCCTATATTTATGCCACTGGCCCGGGTGCTAAGGTCAATATCGCCGATGGCGCCAATATTCAGACGTTCCGCTCTGATGCTAGTTTGGTCCGGGTTGAGAATGGGGCACAGCTGACCAACTCTGGGGACATTGGGGCTTTCTACAGCAATATCACCAGCGGCGGGTATGTTATTTCGGCGGACAACAGTTCCGTCCATAACATGGCCACCGGCGTGATTGATGCGGGCACTAACCAGGAAGTGGGCGCCTTTAATTACAATGGCCAGAATATGGCTAATTTAGTACAAGTTGGCCGGATTACCGCCATTACAGCAAGGGATAGTGACATCATTAACGACGGGGTGATCAACGTCACCTCCCCACAGAGTTATGCTCAACAACTTGGCATTCAAGCTCTGGGCGATAGCACCGTTACTAACAATGGCGCAATCAACGTCGCATCGAACACGCAGACCTCCAGCGTGCTGGGAAATGGCGTTGCTAATATCGGGGTCAGTCTGGCTGGGCGGGGGTCTGATGACCGCAGCGTCTCGATGGTGAATAACGGCACCATTTCTATTGGTCGATCAGCGCAGCGCAACCTGACGGATGTCAGTGAAGATGTGGCGGTGGACTGGGTCGGGGTGACGGGCGTGGCGGTCACGAACGCTAACTTTACTAACAACGGCGATATTACCACCGGCGCGCTGACGCACGGCGTTACCGCCATCAAATCCGTAGGCGGCACCGTCAACCAGGCAGGGACGATCACTATTAACAGCGCTTATTCTCCTGAAGGCAAGGTGCCTGCGCAGTCCATTGCCATGGATGTCTGGGTATTCTCTCAGGCGGAAAACAGCGGGACCATTACGCTGAACGGCGTTAACGGCGTGGGGATGAACGTGCGTGAGAGGGCCGAAGCGACCAACTCCGGTACCATCGTGGTCGCTCAAGGGATCGACGGTCAGAGCAAGACGCCCAACTACGGTATTGTGTCACAAGGGAAGGGGGCGAAAGCCACGCTCACCGGGAACGTTGATCTGACCGGAGATGGCGCGATTGGCGTGTATGTGAAAGAGGGCGGTGTGGCTGCCGTTGATGGCGGTAACGTTAATTTCGTCAGCGGGGTTAACCAGACGGGTTATGTCATCCATGGCGCCGATTCGTCTATTACTAACAGCCACAGCGTGCAGAGCGTCAGCACGGATGGCTCCACGCTCTATCGCATTTCCGGCGGGGCCGCCTATGCCGCGGCTGGCGGCGATCTGACGGCGTCCGGCGCCGGCAGCACCATTCTGCTGGCGACCGGCAGAAATGACGAGAATACGGTGGCCAGCAACATCAATACGGCCGGTATGACGCTGCGTGTGAATGGCCAGGATGCGACGGCGCTGCGCGTGGAAGGCGGCGCGGAAGCGACAATTGACGCCAGTACCAATATTAGCCTTGCGCAGAACGGCGCGACGGCAGGGATCGTCCGTGGCGGCTCGACGACGATCACCGGCGAAGAAGGTGCTACCGGCGCATCCGTTCTGAACAGCGCGGCGGTACTGAACGGGGATAACGTCGCTGTCGGGGCCCTGGGCTACAAGGTACTGACCGGCGGTACGCTGAACCACAGCGGGACTATCGATCTGGCGGCGGCGGACAGCACGGGTGTACTGATCAACGGCGGGACGCTGAATAATACCTCTTCTATCAGCGTGAATGGTACCGCCGTCGATATTATCGGCGCGAATTCGACGGTCAACAACACCGGGGTGATTACCGCAACCGATGGTCGGGCCGCATTCAGACTGTCTGATGGCGCGTCGCTCAATCTGACCGGTAGCGGCGTTACCCATGCTACCGGGTCGGCGCACGGTATCCTGCTGGATGACGGCGCTACAGGACTTACGGTCAAAGATGCCACCATCAACATGGATCCGATTAGTACCGGCAACGGCATTGAAAACAAGGCTGAAATTGCCGGTATCCATCTCGATAACACGACGATCAACGCCCATAACGGCGCGGGTGTCCGTACTTCGGCTTCGCTGGCGCAGAGCAACAGCGGCGTGATAAACGTCATCGGCAGCGGTACCGGTCTGTTGTTCCAGAATGCCGACGGCTCGATGACCGACAACGCCTACGATATGTCGCAGTCCCAGGCCCTGGTTGTGAACGTCAACAGCGCCGAAGGGCGCGGGATGACCACCAATACCTCCGGGGATATTAAAACCGGCGTCAGCGTCAATGTGAATGATGCCAGCGGCGGCCCTGCGCTGGTCATCGGCGGGCAGACGGCGCACGTTGAACAGTCGGGTCTGCTGGCATCGGCATCCGCCACCCAGCTGGTGGATATCAACAATGGCCACACCACGGACTTTGTGAACAGCGGCACCATTGCCTCAACGGCCGCTGATGCGCTGGTGATGAATGTGGATAAGCAGGCGGTGCACTTTACCAACCAGGCTAACGGTAACCTGACCGGCGCCGTCAATCTGCTGAGCGGCAATAACACGGTAACCCTGGAGCACGGCAGCCAGGCTAAAACCGCGTTCACCACCGGAGCGGGCGATGACCTGTTCGAACTGACGAATATCACCGCAGAGGAAAACCCGGTGTTGTTCACCACCCTGGATGGCGGCGCGGGCCACAACATGCTGGCTCTCAACAATTCGGTTTATACCCTGAAGGATGCCGACAAAATCCAGCACATGTCCGATGTGGAGCTGAAGAATAACTCCACCTTCACGCTCGATCATACCCAGCTTGATTTAACGGCTGCGGATGCCCTCTGGAACATCGACAGCACCAGTACGCTGGCGATGCAGGACAGTACGGACCTCGATTTCGCCAGCCACCTGCAGGGCGATGGCCTGGTGACCGTCGATCTCGGGGGGCAGGACCATACCTTTGCCTTTACCGATAACAACAAGGCCGACGGCTTCGCCGGGACGGTGGAACTGACCAACAGCCACTTCGTGCTGGATGGCGCAACGACCGCCAATAACCAGGCATTGTCAGACGCCACCCTGAAGCTGGGAGAAGGCAGTATCACTGACGTAGCAAAAGGTACCCAACAGATTGGCGGCCTGGCGTTCAACGGCGGTACGGCGGTATTTGATACTGACACGGTCGGTAAGTCGGTATCGGATGCCTATATCACCACCACCGGCAACCTGGATATCAGCGGTACCGGCAACGTGCAGGTGAACACCGACAGCCCGGTATTCAACGGCCCGGTGATGCCTGATAACGCGGTCAATTTGCTGGCGCAGGATGACGGCGATATCTCCCTGAAGCTGGCCGGCTCCACCGGCAGCGTATCGGCTTACGGCGGCAACCTGACCCTGCTGGACCGCAACGGCAATGCGGTCACGGATGCGGTGAGCAGCGCCGTGATGCAGAACGGGGAAACGGTGGCCAACGCCACCTACGATTACCGTCTGACCTCCGGCGACAACAGCGATGGTCTGTACATCAACTATGGTCTGACGAAAGTCGAGCTGCTGACCAGCGGTGATAATGCGCTGACGCTGAATGCGCAGGGCGCCACCGGCGCGGCGGCAGATCTCAGCGCACTGGTCACCGGCGCAGGCGATCTGGCGATTGATGGCGGCGCGGGCAATACCGTCTCGCTGTCGAATCTGGCGAACGACTATACCGGGAAAACCGACGTTCGCAGCGGTACGCTACTGGCGAACAATGACAACGTACTGGGGCAAACATCGGAACTGCATCAGGCGGCGGATACCACCGTCGACCTGAATGGCCATAGCCAGAGCGTTGGCCTGCTGAATACCGATGCCGGGGCGAATACCGACTTTAATGGCGGCAGTCTGACCACTGCCAATGGCGGTACCGTGAACGGCGGGCTGACCGGGAACGGGGCGCTGGCGGTTAACGGCGGTACCCTGACGATTAATGGCGCGAATGCGCAGATGAACGCGGCAACGACCATCGCCAACGGCGCCACGGTGGAACTGAACGACATTGCCGGTTTGGGCTCTGCGGCAATCGTGGATAACGGTCTGCTGGCGCTGAACGAAGGCGTACAGGGCCTGCTGAGCAATAGCCTTACCGGCAGCGGCGATGTGGACAAAAACGGTTCCGGTCTGGTCACGATGACCGCCGACGCCGCGCAGTACACCGGTACCACCAACCTGAATGCCGGCGGCCTGCAGTTGGGCAGCGACGGTAATGACGTCATGCTGGCCTCCTCCACCGTGAATGTGGCGGAAGGTACGCAGTTTGGCGGCTTTGGCGGCACGGCCGGCGATGTGAACAACCGCGGTACGCTGACCATTGGCGCGCTTGATACCAGCGCGAGCGCAGGCCATACCTTTACCATCGGTCAAAACCTGAGTAACAGCGGGGTGATCAACGTCAGCGCGCCGGGCGCAACGACGGCAGGTAACACGTTGCATGTTGCCGGGGATTATGCCGGTAACGGCGGTACGCTGAACCTCAACACCCAACTCGGCGGTGATAACTCGCTCACCGACAAACTGGTGGTGGAGGGCAATACCAGCGGCACCACCCAGGTGGCGGTGACCAATGCCGGCGGCAGCGGTGCGAAAACCCTCAATGGGATTGAGGTGGTCTCCGTCGGCGGTAATTCTGCCGGTGAGTTCACTCAGAAAGGACGTATTGTCGCCGGCGCCTACGACTACACCCTGGCACGCGGGCAGGGCGGCAATGCCGGTAACTGGTACCTGACGAACAACGGGGAAACGCCGGTAGATCCGGTCAATCCTGTCAATCCGGATAATGGCGGAGACACACCTGATAATGGCGGTGGCGATAAACCGCATACCCCGGATATTCGCCCGGAAGGTAAGGCGTATGCCAGCAACATGCAGGCGGCGAACACCCTGTTCAACATGACGCTGCACGATCGCCTCGGTGAGACCCACTATGTCGATGCCCTGGGCCAGGAGCAGACCACCAGTCTGTGGCTGCGCCAGGTCGGTGGCCATACTCGTTCTAATGATGGCAGCGGCCAGAACAAAACCCAGGCGAATCGCTATGTTGCGCAACTGGGGGGCGATATCGCCCAGTGGAGCAGCGACGGGGCCGATCGATTCCATCTTGGTATCATGGCGGGGTATGCGAATCAGCACAGCAACACGCGCAACCACCGTAATGGTTACTCTGCGGACGGCAGCGTCAACGGCTACAGCACCGGTCTTTACGGTACCTGGTTCCAGGATAACGAAGAGAAAACCGGCGCCTATGTCGATACCTGGATGCTGTACAACTGGTTTGATAACAGCGTGTCATCGAAAGGAGCTTCTTCAGAAAGCTATAAATCGAAAGGTCTGACCGCATCGGTGGAGACGGGGTATACCTGGAAAGTGGGTGAGCGTAACGACCACGAAAGTTATTACGTGCAGCCACAGGCCCAGGTGACCTGGATGGGTGTCAAAGCGGACGATCATAAAGAGCAGAACGGTACGGTCGTACAATTCGGTGGCGATGATAACGTTCAGACCCGTCTGGGCGCCCGGTTCTTTATCAAAGGACACAATGCCAAGCTGGATAATGGTAAGGACCGGACGTTTGAGCCGTTTATCGAGGCGAACTGGATCCACAATACCAAGGACTTCACCGCAGGCCTGGATGGCGTGCCGGTAAAAGTCGCGGGAACACGCAATATTGGTGAACTGAAAACCGGTGTTGAAGCGAAGCTGAATAAAAACGTGAACCTGTGGGGCAATATCGCCCAGCAAATTGGGGACAAAGGTTACAGCGATACTCAGGCGATGGTCGGGTTTAAAGTTAATTTCTGAAATCATGCCCCCTCCGGGGGGCTGTTGAAGGTTTATTATGCGTTTAAAGTATTTTAATGTTGTACGCAATATATTTATTACTGGCCTGATACTGTCAACATTATCAGGTTGCGACCAGGGAGATAAAATGCAGCAAAAAATTGCTTACCTTGATCCAGGGAAGGTATTAACAGAGTCGGTTATTGGCAAGCAGGAACAGGCCCGACAGCAAAAAGTGCATGATATTTTGTTGCAGGCAGGTAAGGATGCAGAAGCGCGTTATGCGGAGATGACGCAGGAACAGAAACAAAAAAGTGCGCTGGCAGATCAAACGATACTTAATAACCAGTGGCAGGCAGAGCAGCGTCACGCCAGGGAAATCAGCATGAAGACGATCGCTGCCGCCGTTGAGGCGTACCGGGTCAATCATAAAATAGATGTGGTACTGAGCCAGAATCAAGTGATTGCAATAGATTCGAGAAGTAATATCACGAAAGATATTATTGATGAGCTTAAAAAAGTTCACGTTGATTATGGTTCTTTACCTGTGATAACAATAAAGCAAGAAGAGAGTAAAGATGCAGGGGCGAATAAGAAGGTAGAAAAGCCAACACCACAGGGAAGTGATAAATAGTTGCAAAGCCAGGCCCTGGTGGCCTGGCTTCTTATTATAAAAATGACAGTATGATTTTTAAACTACACAGGAGCTAATAAAATGGATGAGTCTCTCAGAGGATATTGGGATTATTGTGGGTTGAATTTACTTTTTGTGTCCAGATTACTAGAGGAGCGTCTTGAAAGTAGATTGGCCACTTATGGGGTTACCCTTCGCGAGTTTATGGTTTTACGACTTATTGCGGATGACGCTTTTATTAAGCAAAAGGAATTAGATTTATATGTTGGTCATTTTCATGAACCGATAAGAAAAACCCTGGATTCGCTTGAGAGCAAGTTGCTTATTAATAGGGAGCATAAACGACGCTGTGGCAAGAGGGTATCTCTGGCAGACGTTACTGAGAGCGGTATTGCACTGCTAAAGAAGGCTGATACCATTTTACGAAGACAAGAAGAGATTTTTCTGGGGCATCTGCCGAGAGCAACAAGAGTTGGTGTAAATTCCACACTCGAAAATGTACTGAAAAAAACGCTCACACACTGAAAAATAGAAAAGGGGAATGGTTGATTAAAACCATTCCCCGAATGCTTTAAAAATCAAGAAAATAATCCATGCGATTAGGGATGGAAGTGCGAAACCTAATCCAGAAACAAAAATTAACACATTGAAGTATCGAACATCATAAAATTCAAGCCAGACAATAATAAATGTACTCCAGTGAAGATAATGAAAAGAAAGTCCGCACCAAAGCAATACTGCAGCGCCACCGCTATAAAGTGAGATAACCAGAATAGCAAGCAGTAGTATTGTTGTTAGCGTTTTTTTGTGATGCCCCATTGTTGCTAAGCGTTATGGGGCGCTGTGCCAGAAGTGGCGGTATCCATCACCGCTTTCGGCGTAATCATAGGTAAAAACTGCGCTACCAGGTTTGCGGCGCCTAAAATATCGGTGCCACATTTCTCTGCAAGAGGCTGGAGCTCAGAAAAATCTATAAACTCAAGGACCTGAGCCGCATCAATGCTGAGTGCCTTGTTATTGCTTTGCCATGAAGAAACAACGTGGGTAAGGTTATGTTCATTCATTTTTTGTAAGATATGTTGTATTCCACCCAAACTATTTACCCATAAAGCCACATGCTCAAGATGCGATTCAGACTGTTCATAACCAAATAGCTTTTTAAGAAAAATAGCGAGGCGCATATTTACTCCATTTTTATTGTAAATGATATGTATTGTTTAGCGTCGATTGTTAAACAGGAAGCATTCAATTAAATTGGAAGACATATATAGGTGGCGGACACATCAGCGACGAAAACTACAACGGAGGAATTTGATGTGCCCGCCGTGTTTTGCATAAGTTAATCTAATAAAAATGTCTATGAACTCAATTATATTATTATTTTCAGTCCTGATAGACAATGCTAATTCATTTAAATGGTTATTTAATAATGTGAGTTCTTTAAATTTTATTTTTAAATTGTTTATGTTGCATGTTTGTATTATCAAGATACAATAATTGTTAAATCAATAAAAACTAATGCTATTCTAACATCACTTATTAGGCCACTTGATATGAGTGGCTTTTTTTATCATTGACAGCAATAATTCTTAAAATTACAAACGAGATTTATGATAATAAAAAATCTTATGGTTTCTTTAGTCATGCTTAACTCAGTAGCAGCAATGGGAAATTCCGGGGTTCGCTTATCGTGTCATTTCAGGGAAAATGTTTTAATATCACGCTTTAGTTATCATCTTAGTACTATGTTATGGGGGGATAACTTCGAAGTGGCTTCAGGTAGCCTCAAAGGACGGACCAATAGCGGACTTAGATTTGAAGTGACTGCATTTCGCAATGGTGATGATTTGGTTTATCTGGTGGATAAAAAACAATATCAGTTTTTCTATGGGGGAAAACCTCCGGCTGATAGATGTGAAATCATTGAGCGGGTCAGTTATCCCGTGACTAGCCTTCCTTATCATAGCGCGCGTTAATCGAAATGCCGGAGATATGAAGTGTATTCTCCCTTTTCTTATTCTCCTGGCACTCGATGTAAAATGAGGTCTCCGGAAGTTCTAAAAAAATAGACCAGCTATGATGATTACTAATCCACACCAAATGATTCCGCATAATGAAAATGCCATGACCCACACGGTTGCTCGGTATCCCATTATTAATTCCCCAATGATTTACATTCTTCTGGTGTAAATTTTCGTTACAGCAACTTGTAAATGATCTATCTATGATAGTAACTATATCTTTATATTTACTATGTAATGTTCGGTTATGGCAACATAAAAAATTCAATTGTTATTTTGTAATATCTTAAAAAGTTGTTGTTAAATATGGTGTTGTGAGCCTATTTAATAATTTTAAATAGAGTATATAAAATGATAGGATTCGCTAGCATAGCGTTTTCCACATCGAAATCTTCTTTCGGTTGTGACGGAGAGAGATAGTTCATGCATGAAGTTAAAAAAACAGTTAAATGAGGAGAGTGATTTTTGATATCAATTGTCAGTCAGAGTGATTGAGTGGGCTTGCTTAACCTTCTCACTGCCGGTACACACGGTTGTAATGGTTCAAATTTGGATGTGGCGAACTTGATGAAGCGTGAGTCTACAAACTAATGTTAGTAAGCGTTTATTTTCAAATGAGAAAAAATCTCATATAATCCTCCATATCACCATCAGGTTAATTAATAATAAATTTGTTACACAGTTCGTTTAATACCAGGGCAGTGTAGAGGTTATAGTCTACACTTGTATGCGTATTACCGCACGAATAGGAAAAAACTAAATGTTGTGGATCGGGTACCTTATCCGCAAATTCGGACTGAGGCCTCCCACTGGCATGTAAATCAAGGATCCTGAAGAGCAATAGTCAGATGTCGCATTTACCCAAATTCTCTCTTTCATTATTACACCCGCGTTACTGGCCGGCATGGCTGGGCATTGGCTTATTGTGGCTGGTGGTACAACTTCCTTATCCGCTGATCTATCGTCTGGGCCATGGTCTGGGGCGTTTATCTATGCATTTTTTGCGCGGAAGGGTACGTATTGCGCAGCGCAATCTTGAGCTCTGCTTTCCTCACCTCAGCCCGGCGCAGCGTCATGAAATGTTGGTTAAGAATTTTGAATCTTTGGGCATGGGGTTGATGGAAACCGGCATGGCATGGTTCTGGCCAACCCATCGCGTCGAGCGCTGGACCGAGACCAGTGGCGTCAATGAAGTCGTTGAACTGCAGGAACAGAAGCAGGGTATTTTGCTAATTGGTATTCACTTTCTGACCCTGGAACTCGGCGCGCGGATGTTTGGCATGTTCACGCCGGGGATTGGCGTTTACCGGCCAAATGATAATCCGCTGATCGACTGGCTGCAAACCTGGGGACGGCTGCGTTCTAACAAGACGATGCTGGATCGTAAAAACTTGAAAGGTATGGTTAAGTCGCTGAAAGAGGGCGAGATCCTCTGGTACGCTCCGGATCATGATTATGGTCGCGCCAGTAGCGTATTTGTTCCCTTTTTCAATGTGGATAATGCTGCGACCACCACCGGTACCTGGATGCTGGCAAGAATGTCAAAAGCCACCATCGTTCCTTTTGTTCCGCGAAGAAAGCCCAATGGTGCCGGGTATGAGCTGATTGCGCTGCAGCCAGAGGCGACGCCGCCGCTGGATTCCCCGGAAACTACCGCCAGCTGGATGAACAAAATTATTGAGCAATGTATCCTGATGGCGCCGGAACAGTACATGTGGCTGCATCGTCGTTTTAAGACCCGTCCGGAAGGGGTACCGTCGCGCTACTAAGCGCGGTGAACGGTGAAAAATAATCCGATAAATAGCGCGCTTATTAATCTAGTGTCTATACTGAAAGAGCCTCAATTAGGCTCTAATCCAAGGAGAATGTAGGATGAAAAAGGTATTAGTCGCTTTAGCTCTTTCTGCTGTTGCCTTTGGCGCCTCGGCAGCGCAATTAATTACTAAAGAAGAAGCTTCGCATTTCAAACTGACTCACGTGGGCAGTATTTCTGTGGGGCCGTCTGGCGGGCAATTCTCTTCACCTTCTGACCTGCACGACCAGCTTTCTAAGCTGGCAGATGAGAAGGGCGGTAAATATTATATTATTACCGCGGCGCGTGAACATGGGCCGAACTTTGAAGCAACGGCGGAAGTGTATAAATAATTAATCACATTGATTAATTATACATAAACGTCGAAAGTCTTATTTTTAACCCGGCATGCCACAGCGCTGCCGGGTTTTTTATTTAAGGACTATGAAGCGATTTGCTCCGTTTACTTCCCATCGACGGTAGGGTAGTCGAGGTAGCCCTCTTTACCACCGCCGAAAAACTGCTCTCTGATTGGCTGGTTCAGCGGCAGGTTGTGTTGCAGGCGATAGGGCAGATCCGGGTTGGCGATAAACGGGCGACCAAAACCAATCAGGTCGGCCCAGCCCTTAGCCAGCGCCTCTTCGGCACGTTCTACGGTGTATTTTCCTGAATAAATCATCGTGCCGCGGAACACCTGGCGCAGCGCTTCTTTAAAGGCGGCGGGCATCACCGGCGCGTCGTCCCAGTCGGCTTCGGCGATATGGATATAGGCGATGCCGATATCATTGAGGACGCTGGCCGCCGCCAGATAGGTGGCTTCCGGCGTATCGTCTTTCGACCCCATCAAGGTGGTCAGCGGCGCCAGGCGGATACCCAGTTTCTCTTTCCCAATCGCATCGGCAACGGCCTGCGCGACTTCTTTGAGGAAACGCAGGCGATTGGTTAACGAACCACCGTACTCATCGGTGCGCTGGTTTTCTCGTGAATCAATAAACTGATTAATCAGATAGCCATTCGCACCGTGTAGTTCTACGCCATCAAAACCGGCGGCCATAGCGTTACGCGCGGCCTGCGCATATTGTTCGATGATAGTCGGGATCTCTTCGCGAGTCAGAGCGCGCGGCATCGAGTGCTGCACCATTTCACCGACGCCGTTTTCCGGGCCGCGGCCTTCGACATCGACAAAGACCTTCACCCCTTCAGCCTGAATAGCAGACGAGGAAACCGGCGCGGCATTGCCCGGCTGCAGTACGGTATGGGAGACACGCCCTACGTGCCAGAGCTGGGCAAAAATTTTGCCTCCCGCCAGGTGTACCGCAGAGGTGACTTTTTTCCAGCCGGCGATCTGCGCTTCATTATAGATGCCCGGCGTCCAGGCATAACCCTGTCCCTGTTGGCTAATCTGCGTGCCTTCGCTGATAATTAAACCGGCGCTGGCGCGTTGGGCGTAATACTCCGCCATCTGATCGGTAGCGACATCACCGGCTCCGGCGCGGGAACGCGTCATCGGCGGCATCACGATACGGTTGTTTAACGATAGGGCCTGCAAGGAATAGTGGTCGAATAACATAATGCGTCTCCTTAACGACTTGATGGACGCAGCATAGACCCTGGCTATTTTGGATTAAATGACAACGATGTTCATAGACTGTTAACTGATTTGTATATAAAGGGAGTAGCTTATGCCAAACGTGTGGGGTATTGACCACCCGCATAATTAGGTAGGCGAAATGTGGTATTATCGCGCCTTTCCCTTTTCGTCCTGGGGTTTTTTTATGCAACAACCTGTTGTTCGCGTTGGGGAATGGCTCGTTACTCCTTCTGTAAACCAAATTAGCCGGAACGGACGTCAGCTTACTCTCGAACCGCGTTTAATCGATCTTCTGGTCTACTTTGCTCAACATCCTGGCGAGGTACTTAGCCGGGACGAGCTTATCGATCACGTCTGGACGCGCAACGTGGTGACCAGCCATGTCGTCACCCAAAGTATTTCCGAGTTGCGTAAGTCACTGAAAGACGGCGATGACGGCAGCATGGAATATATTGCGACGGTGCCCAAACGCGGCTACAAGCTGACGGTCCCGGTAATTTGGTGTACGGAAGAGGGCGAAGAGTTGGCGCCGGTTGTCCCGCCAGTGGCCCCTGTCACCGTTCCTGAAACGTCGCCACCGACTATTTCTCCTTCATCTGCTGCGCCAGCGGCGGCGGCAGTGCCGGAAAAACGTAAACGGATCACCACCTTTTGGGTATGGACGCTATTCCTGCTGGCGTTGGGCAGTTGCGTCGCGTTAGTCGCTTTGTCGTCGATAGAATCGCGGCCGCCGGAAACCAAAACTCGCCTGCTGCTCAACCCGCGCGATATCGACATACACCTGGTAAACGGCAGTTCATGCAACAACTGGGCATCGCAGCATGCCTATGCGGTAGGGTTGGGCAGCCTGGTAACCACCTCGCTCAACACTTTCTCGACCTTTATGGTCCACGATAAAACCAACTACAACATCAACGAGCCCAGCAGTTCGGGTAAAACGTTAACCATCGAATTCGTTAATCAGCGCCACTATCGCGCCCAGCAGTGCTTTATGTCGGTGCAACTGGTCGATAACGCCGACGGCTCGACGATGCTCGATAAACGCTACTTTATTACCATGGATAACCAGCTCACCATTCAGAATGACCTGCTGGATAGTCTGTCAACCGCGCTAATGCAGCCATGGCCGGATCGCATGAAAGCGATGCTGAAACAGTATCAACCCGCGCAAAGCCCTTCATTAACCCGTCTTTATCAGGCCCATCAGCTGTTAATGAAAGGTGATGTTGATTCATTAGGTAAAGCCAGCGATATACTTGATGACGTCATTAAACAATCGCCGGACTTTATTTATGCATACGCCGAAAAAGCGCTGGTGGATGTATTACGTCATTCTCAGCAGCCGTTGGATGAAAAACAATTAGCGACGCTGTATGCCGAGGTTGAAAAAGTAGGTGAAATGCCCGGCATTAAAGATATGGCGATTTTCTACCAGATAAAAACGGTAGATATGTTAGGCAAAGGGAAAATAGATGAAGCGTACAGCGCGATCAACACGGGCATTGATTTAGAAATGTCGTGGATGAATTACGTGCTACTCGGAAAAGTCTATGAGATGAAAGGACAGAACCGCGAAGCTGCCGATGCCTACCTGACGGCGTTTAATTTACGCCCTGGCGAAAACACCTTGTACTGGATTGAAAACGGAGTATTCCAGACCTCCGTCACCCGCGTAGTACCGTATCTCGACAATTTCCTCGCTTCAGAATAAGTAAACCCTCATCATGCTCATGGTTTTGAGTATGATGAGGTTAAATTTATGTATCTCATGAGCACTCTGATTGTTACCTGAAATAAGCGTTATTTTCCTGCCTGGTAACACAATTTCAACACCGGAATGTCTCTCTAACTCTTTGTAAGTAGGCGATGTTTATCTTTTTTTGATATCAACATGTCATGTTTATATGTTAATCGAAAAAGGTCAAAATATCATTTGTCTGATGTTTGTAGTTATTTCACTTTATCTTTAGGATTTATCTCGTACGAATCAGTAATCTTGTTGGCAGTTGGTCGGGTCAATAAATGGTTCTCTATCATGATCTGTACCTCCCAAATAAACTTAGGAGAAAAACAACCATGAGTTCTGCCAAAAAGATCGGGCTATTTGCCTGTACCGGCGTAGTCGCCGGTAATATGATGGGGAGCGGTATTGCACTATTACCTGCGAACCTCGCCAGCATCGGTGGTATTGCCATTTGGGGTTGGGTGATTTCTATTATTGGCGCGATGTCTTTGGCTTATGTTTATGCCCGACTGGCGACCAAGAACCCGCAGCAGGGTGGCCCAATTGCGTACGCAGGGGAAATTTCTCCGGCCTTCGGTTTCCAGACCGGCGTCCTTTATTATCATGCAAACTGGATTGGTAACCTGGCAATCGGTATTACCGCCGTCTCTTATCTCTCTACGTTCTTCCCAATTTTAAATAACCCGGTGCCAGCAGGTATTGCCTGTATTGCCATCGTGTGGATCTTTACTTTCGTTAATATGCTCGGCGGGACCTGGGTAAGCCGTCTGACCACTATTGGTCTGGTACTGGTGCTTATTCCGGTGGTGATGACAGCGGTCGTCGGCTGGCATTGGTTTGACGCGGCAACTTATCAGGCGAACTGGAACACCTCCAGCACCACTGATAGCCACGCGGTCATTAAAAGTATCCTGCTCTGCCTGTGGGCCTTCGTTGGCGTAGAATCCGCCGCAGTGAGTACCGGGATGGTGAAAAACCCGAAACGTACCGTACCGCTGGCAACCATGCTGGGTACTGCGATGGCTGGTATCGTCTATATCGCCGCGACTCAGGTTATCGCCGGTATGTATCCTGCTTCTCAGATGGCCGCATCCGGCGCGCCGTTCGCGATTAGCGCTTCTACCATTCTCGGCGGCTGGGCTGCTCCGATGGTTTCCGCTTTTACCGCCTTTGCTTGCCTGACTTCTCTGGGCTCGTGGATGATGCTGGTTGGCCAGGCCGGCGTACGTGCCGCCAACGACGGTAACTTCCCGAAAGTGTATGGCGAAGTCGATAGCAACGGTATCCCGAAAAAAGGCCTGCTGCTGGCGGCGGTGAAAATGACCGCGCTGATGGTGCTGATTACCCTGATGAACTCCGCCGGTGGTAAAGCTTCTGACCTGTTCGGCGAACTGACCGGTATCGCGGTACTGCTGACCATGCTGCCTTACTTCTACTCCTGTGTTGACCTGATTCGTTTCGAAGGCATCAACATTCGTAACTTCGTTAGCCTGATTTGTTCGGTACTGGGTTGCGTGTTCTGCTTCATCGCGCTGATGGGCGCAAGCTCCTTCGAACTGGCCGGCACCTTCATCGTTAGCCTGATTATCCTGATGTTCTACGGTCGCAAAATGCACCAGCGCCAGCAGAACAACGCAACGGATAACAACAGCCCCGCTAACGCGCACTAATCAGTAACCCTTTTTCCTGAGGCTCCTTCCATCACCTGTCACATCGAGACGGGAGGGGCTTTCTACATCTGGAGATTTGACTATGAACGTTATTGCAATCATGAATCACATGGGTGTTTACTTCAAAGAAGAACCCATCCGTGAACTGCATCGTGCTCTCGAACGCCTGGACTTCCGTATTGTCTACCCGAACGACCGTGACGACTTATTAAAACTTATCGAAAACAACTCTCGTCTGTGCGGCGTGATCTTCGACTGGGATAAATACAATCTCGAACTGTGCGAAGAAATCAGCAAAATGAACGAGTACATGCCGCTGTACGCTTTCGCTAACACCTACTCCACGCTGGACGTTAGCCTGAACGATCTGCGCATGCAGGTTCGCTTCTTCGAATATGCGCTGGGCGCCGCTGAAGATATCGCGAACAAAATCAAACAGAACACTGATGAATACATCGATACCATTCTGCCGCCGCTGACCAAAGCGCTGTTCAAATATGTACGTGAAGGCAAATATACTTTCTGTACCCCAGGCCACATGGGCGGTACCGCGTTCCAGAAAAGCCCGGTAGGCAGCATCTTCTATGATTTCTTTGGTTCCAACACCATGAAATCCGATATCTCCATTTCGGTTTCTGAACTGGGTTCACTGCTCGACCACAGCGGCCCGCACAAAGAAGCGGAAGAGTATATCGCTCGTGTGTTTAACGCTGAACGCAGCTACATGGTGACCAACGGTACATCTACCGCTAACAAAATCGTCGGTATGTACTCCGCGCCTGCCGGCAGCACCGTACTGATTGACCGTAACTGCCATAAATCGCTGACTCACCTGATGATGATGAGCGACATTACGCCGATCTACTTCCGTCCGACCCGTAACGCCTACGGTATCCTCGGCGGGATCCCGCAGAGCGAGTTCCAGCACGCGACTATCGCCAAGCGTGTGAAAGAGACGCCGAATGCGACCTGGCCGGTACACGCGGTTATCACCAACTCAACCTATGATGGTCTGCTGTATAACACCGACTTCATCAAGAAAACCCTGGATGTGAAATCCATCCACTTTGACTCCGCATGGGTCCCTTACACCAACTTCTCGCCGATCTATGAAGGCAAATGCGGGATGAGCGGCGGTCGCGTTGAAGGGAAAGTGATCTACGAAACCCAGTCCACGCATAAACTGCTGGCGGCATTCTCTCAGGCTTCGATGATCCACGTGAAAGGCGACGTTAACGAAGAAACCTTCAACGAAGCCTACATGATGCACACCACCACTTCTCCGCACTACGGTATCGTGGCTTCCACCGAAACCGCGGCGGCGATGATGCGCGGTAATGCCGGTAAACGCCTGATCGACGGTTCTATCGAACGTTCTATCAAGTTCCGTAAAGAGATCAAACGTCTGAAAGGCGAGTCTGAAGGCTGGTTCTTCGATGTATGGCAGCCGGAACATATCGATGGCGCTGAATGCTGGCCGCTGCGTTCCGATAGCGCATGGCACGGTTTCAAAAACATCGATAACGAGCACATGTACCTCGACCCGATCAAAGTCACGCTGCTGACTCCGGGGATGAAGAAAGACGGCACCATGGATGATTTCGGTATTCCGGCAAGCATCGTGGCGAAATATCTCGACGAACACGGCATCGTGGTTGAGAAAACCGGTCCGTACAACCTGCTGTTCCTGTTCAGCATCGGTATCGATAAGACAAAAGCGCTGAGCCTGCTGCGTGCGCTGACCGACTTCAAACGCGCGTTCGACCTGAACCTGCGGGTGAAAAACATGCTGCCGTCTCTGTACCGTGAAGATCCTGAATTCTATGAAAACATGCGTATTCAGGACCTGGCGCAGAACATCCATAAACTGGTTGAGCATCACAACCTGCCGGACCTGATGTTCCGCGCATTCGAAGTGCTGCCATCCATGGTGATGACCCCGTATGCCGCGTTCCAGAAAGAGCTGCACGGTCAGACTGAAGAAGTGTACCTCGAAGAGATGGTAGGCCGCGTCAACGCCAACATGATCCTGCCGTATCCTCCGGGAGTACCGCTGGTCATGCCTGGTGAGATGATCACCGAAGAAAGCCGCCCGGTGCTGGAGTTCCTGCAGATGCTGTGCGAAATCGGCGCTCACTACCCGGGCTTCGAAACCGATATCCACGGCGCATATCGTCAGGCGGATGGTCGTTACACCGTTAAAGTGCTGAAAGAAGAAAACAACAAGTAATAGACGCACACAAGGGAAGTGGCTTGCCACTTCCCTTTTTTCACGCTGCAAGGAGAACCTATGAAAACACCCTCACAGCCGCGCGCGATTTACTACATCGTAGCGATCCAGATCTGGGAGTACTTCAGCTTTTACGGCATGCGCGCCTTACTCATCCTTTATCTCACCCACCAACTTGGCTTTGATGATAGCCACGCCATCAGTCTGTTCAGCGCCTACGCATCTTTAGTTTACGTAACCCCCATTCTCGGCGGCTGGCTTGCCGACCGCCTGCTCGGCAACCGCACGGCGGTGATTGCCGGGGCGTTGTTGATGACCCTCGGCCACGTGGTGCTGGGCGTCGAATCTGATTCCACCTGGAGCCTCTATCTGGCGCTGGCGATCATTATCTGCGGCTATGGCCTGTTCAAATCCAATATCAGCTGCCTGCTTGGCGAACTGTACGCCGCTGACGACCATCGTCGCGATGGCGGTTTCTCGCTGCTGTATGCCGCCGGTAACGTCGGTTCGATCGCCGCGCCCATTGCCTGCGGGCTGGCGGCGCAGTGGTACGGCTGGCATATCGGCTTTGCGCTGGCGGGGATCGGCATGTTCATCGGCCTGATGATTTTCTTAAGCGGCAGCCGCTATTTCCGTGACACCCGGGGTGTCGATAAACAGGCGCTGTGCGCGGTGAAATTCGTGTTGCCGACCTGGGGCTGGCTGGTGGTGATGCTGTGCCTGGCGCCGGTGTTCTTCACCTTGCTGTTAGAAAACAACTGGTCCGGTTATCTGCTGGCGATTGTCTGCCTGTTCGCCGCGCAGATGGTGGCGCGGATCATGATCAAATCGCCGCAGCATCGCCGCGCGCTGTGGCAAATCGTTCTGCTGATGTTGACCGGAACGCTGTTCTGGGTACTGGCGCAGCAGGGCGGCAGCTCGATTAGTCTGTTTATCGACCACTTTGTTGATCGCCGGCTGTTCAATATTGAAGTACCAACCGCGCTATTCCAGTCGGTTAACGCGGTAGCGGTGATGGCGGCTGGCGTGATCCTGGCGTGGCTTATCCGCCCGGAAGGGCGTACCCGCTCGGTGTTAAAAGTATGGCTGAAATTCGCATTCGGCCTGCTGCTGATGGGCGGTGGATTTATGCTGCTGGCGCTAAATGCCCGCCACGGCGCGGCTGACGGTCAGGCCTCGATGGGCATGATGGTCGCCGGGCTGGCGATGATGGGCTTTGCCGAACTGTTTATTGACCCGGTGGCGATGGCGCAGATAACCCGTCTGAACATGCCCGGCGTCACCGGCGTATTAACCGGCATTTATATGTTGGCCACCGGCGCGGTCGCCAACTGGCTGGCCGGGGTGGTGGCGCAGCAAACCACCGAATCGCAAATCAGCGACACGGCGATTGCCGCCTATCAGCATTTCTTTTCGCAGATGGGCGAATGGACTATCGGCTGCGTAGCGGTGATTGTCATTGTCGCCTTTGCCGCGATTTGCAGCCCCGGCCAGCGCAGCGCGACCGGGGACATTAACTCAACAGCCAAGTGAACAGGAGGTGGATATTCTGGCAGGCGCGGAAGCCAACGATAAAAAATACCGTTAGTGAAGCCATAGCTGAGTGAGATCAGCTTGTAGTGAATCCAGAGTCGTTAAGATTGTTCTCTGGTGTGTTACCAGAGACAGGCCGCGCTGAATGGTGACCTGGTTCAATTTATCGAAGCTAGTTTGAAAGCAGGGTTATGAGGAACCAACATGTCTGAACAACAAGCACAAGGTGCCGATGAGGCAATTGACCTTAATAATGAACTGAAAACTCGTCGCGAAAAATTGGCTGCGCTGCGTGAGCAGGGCGTCGCTTTTCCGAACGATTTCCGTCGCGATCATACCTCTGACCAATTGCACGCTGAATTCGATGCGAAGGATAACGATGAACTCGCTTCCCTGAACGTTGAAGTCTCTGTTGCAGGCCGTATGATGACCCGCCGCATCATGGGTAAAGCCTCTTTCGTCACCCTTCAGGACGTCGGCGGCCGCATTCAGCTGTACGTCGCGCGGGATGACCTGCCGGAAGGCGTCTACAACGAACAGTTTAAAAAATGGGATCTCGGCGACATTATCGCCGCCCGCGGCAAGCTGTTCAAAACGCAAACCGGCGAACTCTCCATTCACTGCACCGAGCTGCGTCTGCTGACCAAAGCCCTGCGCCCGCTGCCGGATAAATTCCACGGCCTGCAGGATCAGGAAGTCCGCTATCGCCAGCGCTATCTGGATCTGATCGCCAACGAAGAGTCGCGTCATACGTTCCGTATCCGTTCGCAGATCCTCGCCACCATGCGTCAGTTCATGGTTGCTCGCGGCTTTATGGAAGTCGAAACCCCGATGATGCAGGTGATCCCAGGCGGCGCTTCCGCCCGTCCGTTCATCACCCATCACAACGCGCTGGATCTGGATATGTACCTGCGTATCGCGCCGGAACTGTATCTGAAACGTCTGGTGGTTGGCGGCTTCGAACGCGTCTTCGAAATCAACCGTAACTTCCGTAACGAAGGGATCTCCGTACGCCATAACCCAGAGTTCACCATGATGGAACTGTATATGGCGTATGCGGATTACAAAGACCTGATCGAACTGACCGAGTCGCTGTTCCGCACTCTGGCGCAGACGGTGCTGGGCAAAACCGAAGTACCGTATGGCGACCAGGTGTTTGACTTCGGCAAGCCGTTTGAAAAACTGACCATGCGCGAAGCTATCAAGAAACACCGTCCGGAAACCAACATGGCGGATCTGGATAACTTCGACGCGGCGAAAGCGCTGGCGGAATCTATCGGTATTCAGGTAGAGAAAAGCTGGGGTCTGGGACGTATCGTGACCGAGATCTTCGATGAAGTGGCGGAAGCGCATCTGATTCAGCCGACCTTCATCACCGAATACCCGGCGGAAGTTTCCCCGCTGGCGCGCCGCAACGACGTGAACCCGGAAATCACCGACCGCTTCGAGTTCTTCATCGGCGGCCGCGAAATCGGTAACGGTTTCAGCGAGCTGAACGATGCGGAAGATCAGGCGCAGCGTTTCCAGGATCAGGTCAACGCCAAAGCGGCGGGCGATGACGAAGCGATGTTCTATGACGAAGACTACGTCACCGCGCTGGAGTACGGCCTGCCGCCGACCGCCGGCCTGGGTATCGGTATCGACCGCATGGTGATGCTGTTTACCAACAGCCACACCATCCGCGACGTTATCCTGTTCCCGGCCATGCGTCCGCAGAAGTAATCGTGTTTGGTAAATGACAAAACCCCGGCTTGCCGGGGTTTTTTGCATTACGGTGGCATCAGGCGCCGACGCTGCCCCAGACCATCTTACCGTTATGGAAGGTGGCGGTGCGCGGCGAAATTCGCGCCACGGCTTCGGCGGAGCAGGAGGCATCGACCAGCACAAAGCTGGCGTCGTCCTGCGCTTTTGGCCATACGCGCTCGCCCTTGTCATTCAGCGGCAGCACCTCGCCGGTAGCGATGGCCAGCGCGCGCGACAGGGTCTGCTCATTGGGGCGGATATACAGCTGGGCGTAGAGATTGGCTTTCTCCAGCATGTCGCCCAGTCCGTACGGCGACCAGTGGTCAATCACGCTATCGGTACCGGTCATCACGAAGACGCCTTTTTCGCGCAGTTGTTTGAGCGGCATGTGCAGAGTGCCGATCGGCACGGTGGAGGCGATGGTGATCTGCTGCGCCGCCATGCGGGTCGCGATGGCATCGACCTGCTGCTCGTTGAGCGTCGCCAGCGCAAAAGCGTGGCTGATGGTCAGCTTGCCTTTCAGCGCCGGGGTCTTCTCCACGGTTTCCACCATATAGTTCACCGCCGCCACGCCCGCCGGGCTGGTTTCATGCAGGTGAATATCCACCCCTTTGTCGTAATCGAGCGCAATCTGGAACATGGTATCGAGCGATTTCTCCATCGCGCCATCGACGTTAGTCGGGTCGAGGCCGCCGACATAATGGGCGCCGGCCTGCATCGCTTCGCGAACCAGTGATTCCGATTTCGACAGCAGCAGCCCGTGCTGCGGAAAAGCGACGATTTCGCAGTCAAAGCCTGGCTTACGCCGCGCCAGTACTTCCTGCAGATTCTCAAGGTTCTTCAGCCCGGACACCGGCTCAATATTGCAGTGGCTGCGGGCGATGGTCGAGCCTTTGGATTGAATCAGGTCGATAAGCTTCTCGGCGTGCGCCTGCGTATAAGGCTGGAGTTCCGGCAGCAGTTTCTGCTCAAGCTTGATCATATCCTGAATGGTGGTGCCCGCCGGGCGGTTCAGCGAGCGCCACGGGCCGCCGTAAAACGTTTTGTCCAGATGGATATGCATGTCGCGCATGGCAGGCAGCATCAGTTTACCACCCGCGTCATAGCGCGGCAGCGTGGCGTCCGGGTGGCTCAGATTGCTGCGCAGGGCGACGATTTTGCCGTCTTTTATTTCCAGCGTTTGCCGCTCGGTCCGGGTGTGAACCACCACGCCGTTTTCATATTCGAAGCCGCTTTCCAGCAGCACGTTATCAAGGTAGTAATGTTTATCGGCGACGTTGACCGCGCCTTTATTATCGCAGGTGGCCGCGGATGGCGGGTTGCTTGCGGCATACGCCGCCGGCGCGCCTGCCGCCAGCAGGGCAGCGGCGGTGACCATTTTTCCGCTTTGGGTAAGAAATTCGCGACGGCTGTTGTCTTTATTCATCCTTTTTTCCTTTTGTGTCAGTCATGCACAATATGAGTTCCCGTTTCGCCGCGTAGCGCGGCTGGTAGACATTCCGGCGTAGTGATGATCACCCGCTTGCCGCCGTGTTGCAGGAACGCGAGGCTGGCGACGATTTTTGGCAGCATGCTGCCAGCCGGGAAATGTCCTTCTTGCATATAGCGGCTCATCTCGTCGATACCGACGCGACCCAATGCCTGCTGATTAGGCTTGCCGAAATTCACGCACACTTTCTCCACCCCGGTGGTGATCACCAGAATATCAGCATCAATTTCGCGGGCCAGCAGGGCGGTTGAGAGATCTTTGTCGATCACCGCATCCACGCTCTGGTAGTCGCCCTGCGGGCTGCGCACCACCGGGATCCCGCCGCCGCCGGCGCCGATCACCACAAAGCCTTGCCGGGTCAGCGCTTTAATAGCTTCCGCTTCGACAATGCGTTTCGGCTCCGGCGAGGCGACCACCCGGCGATAGCCGCGGCCCGAATCTTCCACAAAGCGCCACTCAGGATGCGCCTGTTGTAGTTCATCGCGCTGGCTTTCGCTAAAGAACGCGCCGATAGGCTTGGTCGGATAGGCAAAGCCGGGATCGTTTTTATCCACTTCAACCTGGGTGACGACGGTAACCGCCTTTTGCTCGCCGCGCTGGGCGAGGCGGTTATTCAACGCCTGCTGGATCAGGTAGCCGATACCGCCCTGGGTATCGGCGACGCAGTTAGCCAGCGGCGTCAGCGGCAGACCTTCTCGTTCGTGGGCTATCTCCGAGCGGCGTAAATCCAGCCCAACCTGCGGGCCGTTACCGTGGGTTAGCACCACGTTATAGTCCGATGCCAGCATCTCCAGCACCGTACTGGCCACCGCTTTGACCGCCTCGGCCTGATGCTCGATCGACTGGCTGGCGTTATCTTTGATAATGCTGTTGCCGCCAATGGCAACGACGATAAGTTCTTTCATATCCGGCTTCCGCTACAGAAGGTGATGTGGTTATTGTTATTGTGTGGTCGTGGTAGTCGCCCGGCCAGGCGTAGGGCTGCCGGGGATTTCCCGGGGTCGGCGTAAACGCCTCGCCCGGGCTACAACGCTAAACGTCGTAACGATCGCACCAGCTGAGGATCGCTTTTTCGAAACAGGCGAACGGCGGATGAACGATCCCGGCGCCGATCATGCCGATCCCGGCGTCTTTGTGGGCGATAGCGGTGTTGATCACCGGTAAAATACCGCTGCTGCCGACGCGGGTGATGTCGATTGCGGTCGGGATCCCCATAAAGCCGAGCAGCGGAATGGTGACGTTCGGGTTTTCGCCAAGGGTGATTTCACGCATCTGGCGCGAGAAATCGACCGCTTCTTCTACCGTTCCGCCGACCAGCGCGACGATAGCCGGCGCCGTCGCCATGGCGAAACCGCCGATGCCATAGGTTTCGGTAATCGCGCTGTCGCCGATATCAAGGCCGGAGTCCTCCGGTTTAAAACCGGCAAACATCGGGCCTATCACTTGCTGCGCCGGGCCGGTAAACCATTGTCCCGGCAGGCCGCTGACCCGCAGTCCGAACTCGACGCCGTTACGCGCCATGGTGGTCACCACGGTGCTGTATTCAATACCGTGGGCTGCGTCCATCGCCGCTTTGCACATCGCCATCCACGTCGGCCCGGAGAAGTAATCGCTGCTGGCGACAAATTCGAACACTTCGCGCTGCTGCTCTACCGGATAACCGGCCTGAATAATCCCCGGCGTGAGCGCCTGAATCAGCAGGGTGGTGCCGGCGTTGTTGCGGTTATGGCACTCATCGCCCATGTGTAGCGCCTGCGCCAGCATTAAGCGCAGATCGATTTCGCCGATGATCTTCATGGCGTCGCGCAGCATGGGGCCCTGCACGTCGCGCATCCAGTTCAGACGATCGATCACGCTCTTATCGTTAGCTCCCATGCGCAGGATCTTCGCCATCTGCTCGCTCATGTTGGTATAAGCGATATTGCCGTAGGTTTTGTTCTCGACGATGTGCATGAACATCGACGCCGACGTCACGCCCGCCATCGAACCCACGCAGTCGTGTTCGTGACAGGGTGAGAAGGTAATTTCACCGGAGGCGGCAAGCTCGGCGGCTTCATCCAGATCTTTCGCCAGCCCTTCAAAGACCAGCGCGCCGGTGACCGCGCCTTTCATGGCGCCGCACATGTTTTGCCATTCCACCGGCGGGCCGGCATGCAGAATGGTTTTTGGCGTCATGCCCGGCACGACGTTAATGGCCTGATCAAAGCCGATGAGTACCGGGTGCGACTGAATAATGCGCTCCAGCGCCTGCTGGTTGGCGGCGGCGATTTTATCCGCCAGCGGCGAGTCGGCGATGCGATCCAGCGCCTCGACCACCTGCATATTGCCCTGGCCCGGCGGCGTCCAGTCGAGCTGGGTGACGGCGGTGTGCTGCTTTTTCAAATCGTCGCTGAACATGGCGATACCGACGTTAATCACGTTCAACGGCTGGTTAAATAGCGACTGGCTCATCAGGCTTGCTCCCCTTTGCAGATAAATTCACGCGCCAGCAAACCGGTATTGGTACTGCTGCTGGCCAGAATGACGCCAGCGTCAAGCAGCATCTGGCGCTGTTGCTCCAGCGACGGCGTATCGATGTCGGTGCCTAACACGTAAGCGAGAATCGCTAATGGGCGGCCATCGGCGGCGGCAATGGCTTTGGCCTCTTTGATCGCCGCGATCGTCGAACCCACCGGATCTTCATGCGCTCCGAAGCCCAGCACGAAGTCCATGACGATGACCGCCACTTCGGGATCGCGCGCTTCTTGCAGCAGGCGACTGATACGGTTGGTTGGGTCGATCATCGGGTGCGGCTTACCGTTGGTGAAGTCGTCATCGCCGAAATCGAGGAAGGTGTGTTTGATGCTGCGATTGATATCGCTCAGGCGATAAGCCGGATCCGGCTGAATGTTGCTATAAACATCCGCGTGTTTTTCCAGTACCGCGAACATGGTTTCATCGCACAGGGTACCGCCGCAGAACAGGCCGCGAATGTACTTTTGCTGTGGCGTGAGCTGCGCGCGAACGTCAGCAATCAGCGGCTGGTTCAGCGGATGTACATCGAGATTTTCCTGCTTAATACCGCTCAGCAGGACGGCCTTCAGCGCCGCGTCTTTAGTGCCGCGGGCGAACTGCAGGCCTGGCTCATCGGCGGGAGGCTCGGCGCGGCCGAGGAAGCACGCCACCACCGGTTTACGGCAGGCGCGAGCGCGTTCGAGCACTTTTTTCGCCACCGCTGGAGCCGGTGGTTTAGAAACAAGGACGATAATTTCTGTTTGCGGATCGGCTTCCAGCATCTGAATGGCGTCGAGCATCATCAGGCCGCCGATTTTCTCACTCAGATCGCGGCCTCCGGTACCAATCAGCTGCGAGATGCCGCCGCCGAAATCATGGATACGGACGCTCAGCTCCTGGCTACCGGTGCCGGAGGCGCCGATAATACCGATGTTGCCACGGCGAACCGCGTTACCGAAGCACAGCGCCGCGCCGTTAATAATGGCGGTGCCGCAGTCTGGTCCCATCATCAACAACCCCTTTTCGTGAGCCAGCTGTTTCAGCGCCAGTTCGTCGTCAATAGAGACGTTATCGGAAAACAACATCACGTTAAGATCGTTTTGCAGCGCCTGACGCGCTTCGCGAGCGGCAAATAGGCCGTTGACCGAAATAATCGCGAAGTTACTTTGCGGAAGATGTTTTTTGGCGCTGGCGAGGGTAGCGTAGCGCGCTTCGTGCTGGCCGCTTTCGGCCTTTTTGCTGAACAGCGCTTCTATTTCACTGAGTATCTGTTCGCAATCGGCGCCGTCTTTACCCTTGATGACGATCATCAGGTCGCCGTTTTTCGCTGCTTCCAGCTCCGGCGTCAGCAGCCCAAGGTTATTCAGCACCCCTTTATTCATTTCCGTCGCCATCGCCACAAATGCCTGCTCTACGCCATCGAGCTTATTAGCGCGGGTGGAAATCGACATTAATGAGACGGAATCAAAATAGGTATTCTTCTTCACCACTATTTTAACTGACATTATTCCCTCCATACGTTTGGCTCAGCGCGCAGGCATCCGCCATGCCCAATAGCATGTCGCTGCCGGAACTTGAGCCAATATTTTTAATATCGGCAATAGCCTCAATAGAAAAGGTTGTCGATTGATTAACCATCAGATTAATCAACACGGCGATACTTTCGCGATAACGTTGGTTTATCGCTGCCTCCAGCGTTATCGCGCTGAGCGGCGTAGTATTTTGTCGGGCGCTCTGCAGCGCGGTTATAAATGCTTCCCGGTATTGATTAGCCGGGTGCCCCTTTATGAATAAAATAACGCTTAGACCTAGCAAATAATCATCCGCCGATGGCGTCAGGCCAATGCCTAATCCGATCATGTTCGCCACGGCGACGCTGATATTTTTATTTTCGCCAAGCGCTTTAAATAAGGTTTCCCGTCGCTGCTGGAGTTCATGACGCATCGCGTGATAAAAGGGATTGTCGCCGCGATAGAGAAATAACGTGTCATCCTCATGTAACTGCGTAACGATAATGTTGCGCCATCGTCGCCAGGCTATCTGGCTAAATGTTGCCGCGTTTAATACTGCCTGCGGCGTTTGCCAGCGCTCACAACGGTGGATGTCTATCCATGTATTATCGCCAATGTAAATCCCTGAATCGGTAAACCGGACGCTTTCCCCTGGCCGGAGCAGGTTGTCAAAGTGGGTGAGTGCTAACCTACAGCTATTGGGCGCATTATCAGAGGTTTCACACAACAGCGTCAGAAGCCCTGGTTTGCCGGGGATGAGCAGGTTCACCGCATGAGTGAAAACCTGCTCGACCTGTCCGCCGCCGCGCTGCGAGAGAAAGCTCTCATCCGCAGTTAGCGCTTGCACACACCGCCAGGAGGAGGTGTTAATGGCGATTCTCCTTCCTCAGGCTCCGGCGGCGACCAGCAGGTGGGCGATTTCACTGAATCCCTTATCCCATGCCAGCTCCAGCGGCGATTTACCGTACTTATCGGTCATATGCGGGTTGGCGCCGTGGTCCAGCAGCAGTTTGACGATCTCCTGCTGCGTCGCACCGCCGTCGTTTAAGACAATCGCTTCCAGTAGCGGTGTCCAGCCAACGAAATTGGTGTGGTTAACGTTAATATTGGTTTCCGTCAGCAATATTTTCACGATCTCAAGATGGCCTTTTTCACAGGCCGGGGTCAGGCCTACACCACCGAAACGCGTTAATCGTTCGAGGTCGGGATTTGCCGGCAAAATTAAGCGCAGTAGTTCGACGTCGTTATTCAGGCAGCTAATTAAAAACGGGTTAAAACAGGTCTGGTCCTGCTTATTAATATCCGCGCCAGCGGCAATAAGAACCGAGACACAAGCATAATGTTTATTCAGGCTGGCGAGGGCAATGGCGGTTCGCCCCTGACGATTACTGGCATTAATATCGACGCCACTTGCCAGGCAGGCTTTTAATTTCGTGATATTTCCCTGCTCTGCAGCCAAAAAATAGTCAGCAATAATATTTTCCGTGGCCATCATCTTGCTCCTGTTGTTGCGGCTTAGACTTTCTCGATGGCTTGAGCATAGCAACCAGAAATAGATAAAAGAACCCGCTTAAATTTTATTCGCCATAATCCGGTAGATTATTGAATAACTTTCAACAATCGATGCAGACTGTGCGGCAGAGCAATGTTTACTTCTTTACGCTTATACCCCTTAACGCAATCGGGTTTTCTTTCGATATAGTTGCCGTCAGAAAGCAACGTCATCAATCTATTTTTCAGAGGGGAAAGAGATGAACGGACTCACCGCTACGGGGATCACCGTCGGTATTTGCGCAGGCGTTTGGCAGCTCATTTCCTCGCACGTCGGGCTGCAGTACGGTTGGGAATTATTGGGAACCATCGGCTTCGTCGCGTTCTGTAGTTTCTATGCGGCAGGGGGTGGCCAATCCGGCTTTGTCAAAAGCCTGTGCGTTAACTATTCCGGGGCAGTGTGGGCGTGGCTGGCGGCGCTGGCCGCCGGCGCTCTCGCTTCAGCCAGCGGTATGTCGGGGTTCTGGGCAAGCGTCATTACCACGGTGCCGTTTTCGGCAGTCATCGTCTGGCAGGGGCGCTTTACGCTAACCTCGTTTATTCCCGGCGGCTTCCTCGGCATGACGCTTTTTTTCGCTACCGGTTTGAACTGGACGGTGACATTGCTGGGACTTCTGGCGGGCAACTGCGTCGGCTTTATTTCAGAATATAGCGGGCGCAAACTCAGCGAGGCGACCAGTAAGGAACGAGCCTGAAGTCGCTACGGGTATTAAGCATTGTTCAAAAATGATTGCCCCACGCCCCGGTAACCAATACATTCAGCTCAGGTATGGTTTAGCGGAGGCGGGAAGGGCGCATGAACTCGATTTTTACTGAAGAAAATCTGCTGGCATTCACCACCGCGGCGCGTTTTGGCAGCTTCAGCAAGGCGGCCGATGAGCTGGGGTTAACCACCTCAGCCATCAGCTATACCATCAAACGGATGGAAGCCGGGCTGGACGTGGTGCTGTTTACCCGCAACACCCGCAGCATTGAACTGACGGAATCCGGCTACTATCTGTTTCGCAAGGCTACCGATCTGCTTAATGATTTCCACGCGATAAAGCGCAGCATAGATACTATCTCGCAAGGCATCGAAGCGCGGGTGCGCATCTGCATCAATCAACTGCTATACACGCCTCGCCATACCGCCCGCCTGCTGCAGGTGCTGAAAAAACAGTTTCCCACCTGTCAGATAACCGTTACCACCGAGGTATACAACGGCGTCTGGGATTCGATCATCAATAACCAGGCGAATATTGCTATCGGCGCGCCGGATACGCTACTTGACGGCGGCGGAATCGATTATACCGAGATCGGCGCGATCCGCTGGGTGTTTGCTATTGCCCCGGATCATCCGCTGGCGTTTATGCCCGAACCTATTTCAGAAAGCCAGTTACGCCTCTATCCCAATATCATGGTTGAGGACACCGCCAGTACGATCAATAAAAAGGTCGGTTGGCTGCTGCATGGCCAGGAGGCGATCCTGGTTCCCGACTTCAATACCAAATGTCAGTGTCAGATCCTCGGCGAAGGGATCGGCTTCTTACCCGACTATATGGCTCATGAAGCCATTGCGGAGAATCTGTTGGTGATCCGCCAGATCCACAACCCGCGCCAGGATTCCGGCATGTTGCTGGCCACCCAGCACGCGGCTACCGGCCAGGTGACGCAGTGGATTAAGAAGCAATTCCGCCCCGGCGGGATTTTAACGGCGATATATGCTGATTTATTGCATCGTGGAGAAGCGAAATAGTCTTGCCACACATATCTTTACGCCAAAACTCCAGCTGTGGACTTTTCCCCTCGCTTTGCCTTATATATATTTGATGACGTCGGTGATACGGGAAAGTACGGCAATGGATACGGGGAAGTTGAATAGCAGTTTTGGTCGTATTCATGCGTGCTACCAGAAGCTGCAGTTAAATGCGCATCTCCCACACGTCATCGCCTGTAGCGAAAACGTCGAGTGCGCCGCCGGCGAGCGTTTTCAGCCGCAGGATGGGTTCATTTACTTTCTGCTGTCCGGGCAAATCACCCTCGCAGTCAACGACCCTGATAACCTGTTGGGGATTGTGATCGAGCATATGCCGCTGGGCCTGCTTGAGCACTACTGCCCGGCGGTAGAGCTACTATATCAATGCCTCGATCGCTGCCGTTTTGCCAGAATCAGCGTGGAGGATTTCGAGCGTATCTTCTTTTACTCTTCGCCGGAGTATATGAAAGAGCTGACGACTATTCTGGCCTACATGGGCATTTTTGCTCTCGATGCGCACAACGAGCGCGGCAACCTGTCCGGTTTTCAGACCATAAAATCGATGCTATCGCGTTATCTGTACCGTAACGAGATCGATTGTGGAAAACGTGAAAGCCTGTCCGCTTTTATTATTAAACGGACCAATCTTTCGCGCAGCTATGTATATCAGGTTTTAGCGGCGTTAAAAGAAGGCGGTTATATCACGGTGAAAAAAGGTCAACTCATTTCTATCGACCGAAAAATACCGGATAAATTCTGATTAATATGGTCAGTTGTCAGGGCGATTATGCCCGGCTTGCTGACGCCTGTATAAAGTGAATGTGAAATACGTCACACATTCTGGAGTTATTTTATGACCCTGGATTATATTGCTTTAGCCATCCTGATTGCGGTGGCGCTGATTTTATTTTATGGAATTATCATGATCCACGATATTCCGTATGAAATAGCCAAAAAAAGAAATCATCCGCACCAGGATGCGATTCATTACGCTGGCTGGGTGAGCTTGTTTACCCTGCACGTGCTGTGGCCGCTGCTGTGGATCTGGGCCACGCTGTGGCGAGAAGACCGCGGCTGGGGAATGCAGCAGTTAAAGACCGACCAGCACGATTTACATCAGCGTCTGGATGCGATGCAGGCGGAATTAAACCGTCTGAAAAATAGCGCCGTCAATCAGGAGGGTAAATAATGGAAACGTTATTACTGCTGTGTTATGCCGCCTTGTGTATCGTGATATTTAAAGTATTCCGTATTCCATTAAATAAATGGACGGTTCCCACTGCGGTATTAGGTGGCGTGATACTGATTGGCATGTTAATCCTCGGTATGAATTATAACTTCCCCTATAGCGAAGTCGGGAAGCAGGTTTATCGCACGGTGCCCATTGTTTCGCAAACCCGCGGTCGAGTCACCAGCGTGCCGGTGAAACCAAATCAGATGCTGCATGAAGGCGACATCTTGTTCACCATCGACCCAACCCCATTCCAGGCGAAGGTGGACGACCTGACAGCGCAGGTGAAAGCGGCCAGCCAGGATGCGTTGTCGCTGGATGCGGGGTTAACCAGCGCGCAGGCTGATTTAAGCAAAGCGGTCGCCGAGCGCGACCGGGCCCAGCGTGAATACGCCCGCTTCCAGGCAGGTCATGATAAAGGGGCTTTTTCCGATCAGATGGTCGATACCCGTCGCCAGAACTGGAAAGCCTCGCAGGCGGCGGTGGACGCCGCCCGGGCAAAGGTCGTACAGGCGCGTAACGATCTCAATTCGGTGGTGCACGGCGAGAACACCAAAGTCGCTTCGCTGCTGGCGCAGCTGCGCGAGGCGCAATTTAAGCTCGATAACACGGTGGTACGCGCGCCGTCTGACGGCTATGTCAGTACCGTCGGCCTGCGTCCTGGGACCATGTCCACCGCGTTGGGGCTGAAGCCGGTAATGACGTTTGTGCCAACGGATAATGCGAATTCACGTGAATACGTCGCCGCATTCCGCCAGAACGCGCTGCAGCGTTTGCAAAAAGGTGAACAGGCTGAATTACTGTTCCCCTCTATTCCGGGAACCGTATTTAAAGCGCAGGTCGCGGAAGTGCTGCCGGCGATTGGCGAAAGCCAGTTTCAGGGTCAGGGGACGTTGCTGACGGCCAACGATCTGGCGGCGCGCGGCCGAGCGCTGGTGGTATTAAAAGTGACCGACGATCGTCTGGCAAATTATCAGCTGCCGCAGGGCGCGGATGTCGAAGCCGCCGTCTATTCGGAACATTTTGAGCACCTGTCGCTGATAAGAAAGATCCTCATCCGTATGAAAAGCTGGGAAAGCTATCTCTATCTCGATCACTAAAACGACGGAATAGCGGTCAGGCAGTTTTAAGAACTTTTCCTAATGCCAAGCGCAGAAGCTTATGCCATGCTGAATGTGACTCGTAACATAAAGCACGCGTTAAGAGAGGAAAAATATGAAAAAAGCAATGATTGCACTATCCGCTATTCTGGTCGCTTCTCCGGTATTCGCGGCAACCACTACACATGCAACCGATGATACCGTGGCCGCAGCCCACGAAAATGCCAACACGGCAAAAGAAAAACTGCACCAGGCGCAGAATCAGGGCGAAGAGATGAAGCTCAAGTCCAAACATGCTGCTGAAGGGAAAAGCGATAGCGTCGGCAGCCAGATAAGCGAAGGCACGCAGAAAACCTGGAATAAAACCAAAGAAGGCGCCGAGAAGGGCTGGGATAAGACCAAAGAAGGCACTGAGAAAGGCTGGAACGCCACTAAAGAAGGCGCCAGCAAAGGTTGGGATAAAACCAAAGAAGTCAGCGAGAAAGGCTGGGATAAAACCAAGCAAGGCGCTGAAGAGTTAAAGAATAAAGTCTCTGAGTAATACTGACTCGCTGAGAACAAAAAAGGTCGCGTTAGCGGCCTTTTTTACGTCTGGCGCTCGCTGAAATTATTGTTTGCTTTCCTCCTGAATTAGCCAGGAATAGTCCTGGATAGGTTGCTAATCACTATTTCTCCACATTTGCAGGGTAAAAAAGAGATATATCAGGAGGTGTACTATGAAAAAGATGATTTCTCTGGCGGTTATTTTATCCTGTGTGCTGAGCGCTCAGGCTTTTGCCGATGGCCCAAATGACGGTCATCGTCCGGGGCAACAGCAGGTATGGCAGAATGGCCCGAAGCAGGGTGACCAGAATGGACACCACCAGCCGGGCGGTCCTGGCGATCACCATCAGGGCAACAATGATAGCCGCGGCCCGGACCGAAGAGGTCATGACGATCGTCACCAGGAACGCCATGAACAGGACCATTTCGCCTGGAGGGGTAACGATTTCCGTAAAGGCCATCCGGCGCCGGAGCATTATCGCGGTGATGAATATCGCGTCAGTAACTGGAACGAACGTGGCCTGCCGCGCCCCCCGGAGGGGCATCACTGGTCTTATATCGATGGCAATTACGTGCTGATCGCCGCAGCGACCGGAATTATTACTTCAATTCTGGTAAGCGGCGCCCTCGGTCATTAAATAATGATACTTGCGGCATGGCATTCGCGCCGGGTCAGGCTAACGTCTGACCCGGATTATGGATGCTAACTTGTACGGACCGCAGTGGATCACCTTTTATTCAGTTCGTCATCCGGCCAGTATTTATAACCGTTGACCATTGCCTGAGCCGCCAAACCTTTCTCGGTGATTTCATAAACGTTGACTTTTGACGGCAGCGAAGAGGTATCTTTCGCCACGCCGTTGGCTGACGCGCCTATCGGGGCGATGCCGCTGTCGTCATATTTCGCTGCCGCGTTGGCATCCGCGCCGACCATATAGCCTTTAGTAATGAAAGTATTCAATGCGTCTTTATCGTGGAATACCAGTACGGTACGCAACTGTTTCACGCCCATACCCACACCGGCGCCGCCCTGGGCCATTTTCATATAGGTATCTTTGCCGGTGGCGCTATTTTTCACCACGCCGTAACCGCTACCGAATCCAAAGACTAATATCTTGCTGCTGTTACTGGCGAAGACCGCGTAGCCCTTTGAATGCTGGATATCGCTACGCGCTTCCGGGTACAAGCTATAGAGTTTACCGAGCGTGTTGGTACGCATCTTTTGGATGCTGGCGCGTTGCTGGCTGGCGGTGTCGCCCTCAGCGCTGCAGCCTGTTAGCGTCAGCGCGCAGGCAAGTAAAAGTAAATGATATTTCATGGCTGTTTATTTTTATTTAAAACTGAATTAAAGCGGGGATAGTAGAGTAAGTGTTGGTGTGTAACCCATAAAATAAACGTTTATATTTAAATTTTGCCAGTTTTAATGGTTATTGTTCTGCGATTTGTCTGTATTAAAAATATGATGGATGGTGTTCCAGCAATTAGAAATGCTACTTGCATAAACTTTGCGCCAGGATAACTTGTTAAGTTCTTAATCTATTCCCGGAGAACGGCATGTCTGATTGTGTAATTCCAGAAATTAAAGCCACGGAAGATGAAATGATTTCTATCCGTCATTATTTACATGCCAATCCGGAATTAAGTCTGGAAGAGTTTAATACCAGCGAGCTGGTTGCTGGTAAGCTGACAGAATGGGGCTATCAGGTGACCCGCGGCCTCGGTAAAACCGGCGTCGTCGGCAGCCTGAGCAAAGGCGACTCGCCGCGCACTATTGGCCTGCGCGCCGATATGGACGCATTACCGATTTATGAAACCACCGATTTACCCTGGGCCAGTACCGTACCCGGAAAAATGCACGCCTGCGGCCATGATGGCCACACCACGATTTTGCTCGCGGCGGCGAAATATATCGCCTCGCCGGCCTGCCAGTTCAACGGCACGGTGCATCTGATTTTCCAGCCCGCGGAAGAAGCCATCGGCGGCGCGGATCTGATGATTAAAGATGGCCTGTTTGAGCAGTTCCCCTGCGAACGCATCTTCGGCCTGCACAATATGCCGGGGCTACCGGTTGGCAAGCTGGGCTTCTATGCCGGCAACTTTATGGCCTCGGCGGACACGGTCAAAATCACGATTACCGGCTACGGCGGCCACGGCGCGCATCCGGAACGCACCGTCGACCCTATCGTGGCCGGCGCGGCGCTGGTGATGGCGCTGCAGAGCATCGTCGCGCGCAACGTGCCGCCGGGTGAAACGGCGGTCGTCAGCGTGGGGACTTTCCAGGCCGGCATCGCCTCGAACGTGATTCCTGAGAGCGTGGTGATGGAGCTCAGCGTGCGGGCGATGAAACCGGAAATTCGCGATCTGCTGATTAAGCGTATTCAAGAGCTGACCGAGTTTACTGCCAAAAGCTATGGCGCCAGCAGCGAAGTCGAGATTTACGACTCTTACCCGGTATTAACCAACAGTAGTGAAGAGACCGATTTCGCCCAGGCGCTGGCGCTGGAAGTCTTTGGCCGCGAAGGGGTGCTGGAGTCGGTATCGCCAATGAACGCCAGCGAAGATTTCGCTTTTATGCTGCGCGAGCGTCCGGGCTGTTACTTCCTGCTCGGCAACGGTGAAAAAGGCGAGAAGGGCGGCTGCATGGTGCATAACCCCGGTTATGACTTTAACGATGACATTATCTGCACCGGCGCGACGCTGTTCGCGCGTTTAGTGCAAGCGCACTGCCGTTAATCCCTGGAGAAGACTTCGAATGAAAAAATCACTGTTGTTGTGTTTGGCATTAATGGCGTCGACGTCGGCGCTGGCCGCCGGGGCGAAAGAGATCCGTTTTGGCGTTGACCCGACCTTCGCGCCGTTTGAATGGAAAGATCCGCAGGGCAAGCTGGCGGGATTTGATATCGATTTGGGCAACGCGATATGTCAGCAACTGCAGGCGAAGTGCGTGTGGGTGGAAAGCAACTTCGACGGCATCATCCCGGCGCTGAAGGCGCGTAAATTCGACGCGATCCTCTCAGGGATGTATATGACCGAGAAGCGTAAAGAGCAAATTGCTTTTAGCGATAAGCTGTACAACGGGCCGGTGTTTCTGGTGGCGCGCAAAAATACCCTCAAAGGCAATACGCCAGAGCAACTGAAGGGGAAAACTATCGGCGTCGAGCAGGGGTCGGCACAGGAAACTTATGTGAACCAGTACTGGCGGCCGCAGGGGATTAACATTGTCGCCTATCAGGGCGCCGATAGCGTCGTTCGCGACCTTGAATCAGGTCGTCTCGATGGCGCGGTACTCTCCGGCATGATGGCCGATTACAGCTTCCTGCAGCAGCCGCAGGGCAAGGATTTCGCCTTTGTTGGCGGACAACTGCAGGATAATAAACTGTTCGGCGCCGGGGCGGCGATTGGCCTGCGTCAAGGCGACGATGCGCTGCGCGAAGAGATAAATGGCGCGATTGCGAAAATGCTTGCCGACGGCACCTACAAAAAACTGGCCGGGAAATATTTTAGCTTTGACGTTTATTCCGGGACATAATGTCAGAGTGTACCCTGCGGGCATGGACTGCCCGCCGCAAGATTCCTTTTCTGATTATCCACTCGACATCCTCTTCAGACCCCCTGCGGTTATCTGAGGGAAACAGAATATAAGCTAAGGAGTAATCGGCATGATGACACGTCCATTGGGCAAAAGCGGATTTTCCATCGCCCCATTAGTATTTGGCGGCAACGTCTTTGGCTGGACCATCGATGAGAAAACCAGTTTTGCCATTCTTGATGCTTTTGTTGACCACGGTTTTGATGCTATCGATACGGCGGATGTGTATTCCCGCTGGGCGGAGGGCAATCAGGGCGGCGAATCCGAAACCATTATTGGCCGCTGGCTGCAGGCGCGCCCTGGCATACGCGATAAAGTCAAAATCTTCACTAAAGTTGGCTCTGATATGGGGCTACCCGGCCATAAAGGATTGAAAAAAGCCTGGATCCAGCAGGCGATTGACGACTCGTTGCGCCGCCTGAATACGGATTACGTCGACCTCTATTTCGCCCACTGGCCGGATCCTGAAACGCCAATCGATGAAACGTTAGAAGCATTCCAGGCGCTGCAGCAGGCCGGCAAGGTGCGGGCGATTGGCGCTTCAAACCTCGACGCCGGACAGCTGTCATCGGCGCTGGAAGTGGCGCGTAAAGGCGGCCTTCCTGCCTGGCAGGTGCTGCAGCCGGAATATAACCTCTATCACCGTTCCGCCTTTGAAGGGGCGCTACGCGATCTCTGCGTCAGCCGCGATATAGGCGTGGTGACCTACTACAGCCTGGCTTCCGGCTTCCTGAGCGGTAAGTATCGCCAGCCGTCCGATTTAGCGCAAAGCCAGCGCGGTAGCGGCATCGCTAAATATCTCAATCCACGCGGAATGCGGATTATTGACACGCTGGTCGCGGTGGCGGAAGAACAGCAGGCGAAGCCCGCAGAAGTGGCGTTAGCGTGGCTGATGAGCCGGGAAGGCGTTACCGCGCCGATTGCCAGCGCCACCAGCCTGGCGCAGGTGGAAAGCTTCGCCCGCGCGGCGGCGCTGAGCCTTAGCAGCGAGCAGTTGGCGCGGCTCGACAGCGCCAGCGCCTGAGTCAGCCCCTCTCCCCGGAGGCGGCGCGTTGCGCCTTGTCCGGGCTACCAAATCGCACAGTGCCGTAGCCCCGGTAAGCGGTAGCGCCACCGGGGATTTTGCGGCCACGCAATATTATTCCTGATGGCGGGTGACGTTGAGGATCTTCGCGCTCGCGCCGACCGGGAAATTACTCAAGGCGCCAAAATCACTGCCCTGATAACCCATGATCTTACCATCGGTACGCATCTGCTGAAGATCGATCAAGATAGCCCCCAACGTGGGAATGATTTTCTCCCGCCAGACGAACAAATAGAGATCCTCAGCCACCTGCACGTAATGGCAGCGATCGACATCCGCCAGCCCCTTTTCCACGCCATCCAGACACTGCCAGGCGTAAAAATTATCGTTGAGATAGATGTGTTCATAACGCTCGGTCGGGCTATAGGTGTACTGATTGCGCATGCCGACCAGCGCGGTGGTAAAGTCCGGCAGCGGTCCCGGCTGGGTATCCAGGCGGGCGAAGACAAATCGCGCCTCGACGGCGGTCAGCGGCAACCCTTGCTCTACCCGGCTGAAGGCGTCCAGCCGCGCGGCGGCTTCGTCCGGTAGCTGGCCGTATACCAGCGTGGCGTTGCGCTGCGTCAGGTTGCATACCGCGCTGATACTGGCGTTATCGCGCTCCGGGTCAAGAAAATCGATAAACAGAATATCGGGGCGCAGGGCGGTTGCCCGCCAGGGCGCGCGTTTGCCGTTCCAAAGCAGTGTCTTGTCATTTTCGATAACCAACTGCTGCGGCTCGCTCCCGTCGGCATAAAAGGTAAAGCGTTCGCCTGCGGGCAGACTGGCGGTGGCCAGCAGGTTGCCGTGCGGGGCGAAACCATCGGCCAGCGCGCCGACCTGGATGAATACGGCTTCTGAAGTCATGTGAGCTCCTGAGTAGAGTAGGGCGTTAAGTGAACGCCAGCGTTGGAACATCGACGATGCTGGAACCGCCATCGGCGACCAGCGTCGCGCCGCTGATGATGGCGGCTTGCGGAGAGCAGAGAAACTGACAGGCCTGGGCTATCTCCTCGGGGCTGGCGGGGCGGCGTAGCGGAACGTCGCGGCACACTCGTTGATAGGCTTCGGTAAGCGACAGCCCGTGTTCCTGCATCAGTGGGATCATCTCTTCATCCGCCATCGGAGTGGTGACCCAGCCGGGACAAATCGCATTGGCGCGGACGCCCTGCGGGCCGTAATCGCGGGCGATGGAGCGCATCAGGCCAATTAACGCGTGTTTGGCGGTGACATAGCCACAGGCCTGCGGCCCGGCGGCGAGCGAGGCGATGGAGGCGACAAACAGCACATTGCCGCGGCAGGCAATCAGTGAAGGCAGGCAGGCGCGCACGCTGGCAAAAGCGCTGTTTAAATTCGCGTCCAGCGCCTCGCGCCATTGGCGATCGCTGGTATCGGCGGCGGCGCTATTGCCCATGCCGCCGGCGCTGCAGATGAGTACATCAATACCGTGAGTCTGGTCGAGAATCGGCGGTAACAGCCGTTCCCGCCAGACGTCGCCGTCGGCGGCATCGCCCACCAGCGCCGACGCACCGGTTTCAACGGCGATCTTGTGTAGCGGCGCTTCACGTCTGCCGGTAATAAACACCCGATCGCCCGCCGCGCTCATCAACCGCGCGCAGGCGGCACCAATCCCGCTTCCGCCGCCGGTAATCACCACGACTCTCGCCATCCGCTCTCTCCTGTAATGGGGTTCAGGATTACCTTAGAAAGCGAGTCTACTTCCGGCTATCGCCCGGAAGAACGATAGCCGGGTTCGTTTATTTGCCCTCGCTCACAGGAATGGCTTGCGGCGCGGGCACCGGCTTCATGGTCGCCGGATCGACCGCCAGGTAGCGTCCGGTTTTGCTATCGATGCCGACATAATCGATCATCTTGCCCTGCGCTTTGGTAACCATGGTGCGCTTAGCAAATGCCTCGTAGGCGTCGCTCATGGCTTTGACCCGGTCGGCATGTTGGGCCGCGATATCGTGCGTTTCCAGCGGATCGTCATGCAGGTTAAACAGCTGCCACGGCGCGTCGCCGGCGCTGAGGCCACGAGGTACCAGCCGTCGCAGCTTCCATTCGCCATCGACCCAGGCCGCCTGATTATGCAATTCGACCCCGTAGTTGCCGCGCGGCGGCTGCTGGACTTCGCCGGTCAGATAGCGCTTAAAGCTGACGCCAATCATCGGCAATACGGGTTTCTTAGCCAGCGATTTGTTGGGATCGATGCCGGCGAATTCATATAGCGTCGGCGCCACGTCGTACACCGCCATCGTTGAGGCGTCGATTTTACCGCGCCGGGTAATGCCGGGGCCGGAGATCATAAAGTCGGTATTGATGCCGCCCTGGGCGCTGGTGGTTTTGTGATAATTGGCGTAGGGGGCGTTGCTGACGTTGGCCCAGTGGGGGCCGTAGGAGACAAAGGATCCTTTGCGGCCCACGTTGTCATAGCTGTTATCGAACTGCTTCCAGAATTCGGGAGTAGATTCGTAATAAAAACCCTGTGCCGGGTTGGCGCCGTTATCGGTTAAAAACACCAGCAGGGTATTTTTATCGCGCCCGGTTTGTTTCAGTGTCTCCATCAGCGTGCCGATTTGCGCGTCCATATTGGCGATCATCGCCGCATATACCTGCATCACTTTCGCCGTATATTTCTGCTGCTCTGGCGTTAGCGCTTCCCACTCTTTATCCAGCTCCAGATGCGGCAGCGGGGTGTCGTCATGAATAATTCCCAACGCTTTCAGGCGGGCGATGCGCTGGCGATAGACCTCGGCGTAACCCTGCTCATACTGGCCTTTAAAGCGCTTAATCCACTCGTCCGGCGCCTGCAGGGGGTCATGAGGGGCGGTGAAAGCCAGCCAGGCGAAGACCGGCTGCTCGTTCGGCGTCGCTTTAATCCAGCTATTCATCTGGCGGGCGTAAGCTTCGCTGGAGTAAAAATCATCTGGCAGGGAGACGCGCTCGCCATCGCGGGTATAGTAAGTGTGGAACGCCTCGACGGTTCCGAGCGGTATTGCATCGTTAAAATGGCTGGTGCCGCCGCCCATAAAGGCGAAGGAGTGGTTAAAGCCGCGATCTTTCGGCGTGGCGCCGGGAACAAAACCGAGATGCCATTTGCCGGCCATCAGCGTGTTATAGCCGGCATCTTTAAAGCGCTCGGCCATGGTGGTGACGCGGTCGGTCAGCCGCAGCTCGTAACCCTCCTTGCCAATGGTGCTGTCGTACCACCACATGCCGCCCATCCCGGCCTGCTGGTTACTGTTGCCGGTCAACAGCATCGAACGCGCCGGGGCCGACATCGGTGAGGTGTAATACTGGCTCATGCGGATACTTTGCTCCGCCATGGCCTGCAGGTTGGGGGTGGGGATCTCACCGCCGAAGGGGCTGATATCGGAATAACCCATATCATCGGCGATAATCACGATGACGTTTGGATGCTCATTCTGCGCGCCGTGCGCGCCGCCGGCGAGGATCATGCTGACCGCCGCGGCCATGGCTTTTTTGTTCACGACTGACTCTCCTGTTCATAGTGGGACAACCATCAGGGCAAAGGGCTACGCGGGATGCGCGGCCCCAACAAACGCGGCCCGCCAGGCTTTCAGGCCGTTAAGGTCGCGGGAAAAGGGGCGTACTGGCGCGAGGATTTCGCTAAAGAAACGGTAATAACCGCCGCAGAGGCGGTTGTTGCCAGCGGCGTTGAGATGCGCGGGGCAGCCGCCCTGGCAGACCATTTTTACGGAGCAAGTCTGACATTCGCGGCGCTGGCTTTTTTGCTGGCCGAAAGGGAGCTGAACTGAAGCGTCAACTGCGGCGGCAAGCGTCTGCTCGTCAAGGCGACCCAGCCGATGTTCGGCATTGATCAGATGATCGCAGGCGTAAAGTTGTCCATCCGATTCCATCACCAGATTGCTGCCGCAGCGGGCGCTATGCACGCAGCTGCCGCTGGTATGGGTAAAGTATTGCGCCCACGCCTGTTCGATATTGATGACGAACACCCGCCCCATATCGCAGCGCTTTTGCCACTGTCGCCAGATACCGACCATAAAACGCCCCCAGTTATCGGCGCTGAGCTGATAACCCTCACGCAGCGCGGCGCCTTCGCTCATTAGCGGCTGGAACTGCAGATAGCGCGCGCCAAGCGTGACCACCCGGTCATAAATCGCCGCCGCGTGGGCGGCGATTTCGTTATGCACCACTACCAGCAGATTAAACTCCACCTGATGCTGGTGGAGCAGGGCGATACCGCGCAGCGCAGCCGGCCAGGAAGCCTGCCCGCGTTTATCAGGACGATGGTGGTTTTGCAGCGCTTCGCTACCTTCGAGGCTGACGCCGATAATAAAGCCATGTTCGCGGAACAGCCGGCACCAGGCGTCGTTGATCAGCGTCCCGT
Source organism: Klebsiella sp. CN_Kp088 (assembly GCF_040064335.1). Taxonomy (NCBI): domain Bacteria; kingdom Pseudomonadati; phylum Pseudomonadota; class Gammaproteobacteria; order Enterobacterales; family Enterobacteriaceae; genus Klebsiella; species Klebsiella sp. CN_Kp088. Next base: position 320,185 of record NZ_JBEAIQ010000014.1, read on the forward strand.
TGGTCTGCAGGCTATTGCTGATGGTTACGCCATCAGGGGCGTAGCGCTGCTGCAGGGCGAGCGCTTTTTTATAAAAACTTAACCCGGCCAGTAGCGGCTCGCCGCCCTGCCAGACAAAGTTGATTTCCCGCGCGCTGGCGGGCTGGGCGGCAATATAGCGGCGGATAAACTGCTCCAGCCGCGCCTCGTCCATCTTCCTGACCGGCGTTTCATCCTGCGGGTAGTAGCAGTAGCGGCAGGCGAGGTTGCAGGCGGGACCAATCGGTTTCATCAGAATATGAAACGGCAGCGATGAGCGCGGTTCAACGGCCAGCGGAATTTGCTGCTGGCGTAAGGCGGCGATATTCAGCATCGGCTTATCCTCTATTAATTGCTGGCCTGGGCGGCATATTTGGGCAATAGCAAGTCAGGCGTAATCCGTTGATTAAGCCGCGGCGTTAAATTATCGACATCCTTTTTAGGGTATAAATGAAAAAATGCAAAAAACTATCGTTCTTAAGGATGAGATCGGACCTGCCAATATAAGGGTTTTTAATCCTTGCCGGAAAATAACGCGTAATGTTAATAACTTTTGTTTATGTTTTAACGCCGCTACGTTAACAGATAGCAGGGGGATTTTTAAATGCTTTAAATAACAATGTATTGATGAAAAATTTGTAATGGATATCACATTGTTAACATGTTAATGATTGTGTTACTTAAATGTGAAATGTATGCTTCATCTTACTCTGGTAATCCGCGTGTTACGCACCACCACCTTGACGGGGGGAAATATCATGTCTGCTTTATTAAAAGCCAGTCGTAATGATGCGATAATAGCCCGTTGTTTACAGACTATTTCACAGTTAATTCCACTGTCTTCAGCGGTTTTTTATCGAGTAAATAATCGTTTAAAACCTGAAAACTATATATTGCATAATATTTCGGATAATACACACCAACAATATCTGGAGAGCTTCCAGCCGTTGGATCCACACCTGCCGGCGCACTTTAGCCACCAGAGTACGACCATGGCAGCGATGACGCCGCGACTCTGTGACCGCAACCGCCATTACTATCATGAATTTATGTTGCCGAATAACGTACGCGACATGACCGAAATCTTTATTCGCCGCGAACGGCGGATCGTTGCCGGTATCTCGCTGATGCGCGACGTGCCTTTTTCCAGCGAGGAACGACTGCGGGCCCAGGCGGTACTGCCTTTGGTGGAACTGGCTATTCGCGATTTCCTGCAGGAAGAGGATGAACTCCCTGCCATCCTGACGGCCAAAGAGCGCGAAATCGTCGGCATGGTGCGTGAAGGCGCCAGCAACAAGCTGATTGCCCGCCAGCTGGATATCTCGCTCTCGACGGTGAAAACCCACCTGCGCAATATTTTCGCCAAGACCGAAGTCGTCAACCGGACTGAACTCGTTTCCCGAACCTGGATGCCTGCCGCTCAGCGTACGCTGCATCTGTAATCTGACTATCGCATCCCGCGCGCGCCGTGGCAGCACGGCGTTTTCCTGATGCCTGTGGGTATCACTCCCTGGATAACCGTCCGGGGGGAGGCTTTTTTGACTGGAGCACGCCCTACGATGTCGAGTACACCTCTTTCTGAAAATACCCTTTCCCGGCCTGACGGGCTGGTGGTGTCGCTGCGTTTGCTGGCGGCGATTGTTATTTTCGCCGCCATTGCGCCGGGGATTTTAATGACCGCGCCGGCGGTGGCGGCGCAGCTGGCCAGCGAATGGCACCTTAAACCAGGACAGATCGGCTGGCTATTTTCGGCGGAGCTCGGCGCGATGAGCCTGGCGACGCTCCCGGCGTGGTGGTGGATGAACCGCCTCGACTGGCGGCGGGTGGCACTCGTCGCCTGCGCGGTATTTCTGCTCGCTAACCTTGCTTCGGCGGTGGTAACTCAGTATGCGTCGCTGCTGGCGGTACGCTTTATTGCTTCCCTGGCGGGCGGCACGCTAATGATTTTGTGCATCAGCTGCGCGGCGGGAACGCCGAATCCATCGCGGGTGTACGCATTCTGGGTACTGGGGCAGCTGCTGTTAGGCATGCTTGGCCTGCTGGTGTTGCCCGGCCTGTTCGTGACCTTTGGCCTGAAGGTTGTTTATCTGATTCTCGCCGCCATCATGCTCTGCTGTTTGCCGCTGGTTTCCGCCTTCCCGTCGTGTTTTCAAGCGCGATCGGCTTCCCATCGCCAGCCGCCTGCGGCGTCGTGGCGAAAGGCGCTGGCGGTGCTCGCAGTTCTCACCTTCTATATCAGCCTCAGCGCGGTATGGACCTTTATCGGCACCATCGGCAGCGGGGCGGGGTTGAGTCCGACACAGGTCGGTCTGGTGCTGGCGGCGGCGACGGTGTTCGGCATTATCGGCGCAGGCGGCGCGGCGCTGCGCGGTACTCATCGCCCGGACCGGCTGGCGGTGTGGCTGGGATACGCGCTGCTGATCGCCAGCGTGCTGTTACTGACGGGCCATCCGCTGCTGGTGCGTTACGCCATTGCGGCGCTGCTGTTTAAGTTCACCTGGACATTCGTGCTGCCCTTTATCCTCGCTCGCGTGGCCGCGCTCGATAATAACGGCCGGTTGATGAACAGCATCAATCTGGTGATCGGCGGCGGAATGGCCGCCGGTCCGGCGCTCGCGGGGGCCTTACTGCAACACTTCGCCAGCGCCAATCCGCTGCTGGCGGCGGCAGGCGCCTGCGCGCTGCTGTCGCTGATTTTGATTGCGGCGGCGTCGTCCGCCGGAAAAGGTTTAGCCAACGGGAGGATAGAGTGAAAAGAAAAACCGGTTTCTTCTTTGATGAACGTTGTTTCTGGCACAGTACCGGCCTGCACGCGGTAACGCTGCCGGTCGGTGGTTGGGTGCAGCCGCCGGCTGGCGGCGGCCATGCCGAGTCGCCGGAGACCAAACGGCGGATGAAAAACCTGATGGACGTCTCCGGGCTGACGCCGCAGCTGGAACTATGCAGCGCGGCGGCGGCGAGCCTTGAGGACCTGCGGCGGATCCATCCCGATAGCTATCTTGAGCGTTTTAAGGCAATCAGCGATAACGGCGGCGGCATGCTCGGCAAAGAAGCGCCGCTGGGGCCGGGGAGTTATGAAATCGCCTGCCTTTCCGCCGGACTGGCCTGTGCCGCCGTGGAAGCAGTGTTGAAAGGGGAGCTGGATAACGCCTATTCGCTGTCGCGGCCGCCAGGACACCACTGCCTGCCGGATCAGTCGATGGGGTTTTGTTTCCTCGCCAATATTCCCATTGCCGTTGAACGGGCGAAAGCGTTGCTGGGGCTCGGCAAGGTAGCGATTATTGACTGGGACGTTCACCACGGTAACGGTACACAGCATATCTATCTGCAGCGCGATGATGTGCTGACTATCTCATTGCATCAGGATGGCTGCTTCCCGCCGGGCTACTCCGGGGAGGACGATCGCGGCGTTGGCGCGGGCGAAGGTTACAACATCAATATTCCGCTGCTGGCCGGGGCGGGCGACGACAGCTGGCGCTATGCGCTGGAAACTATCGTCATTCCCGCGCTGGCGCGTTTTGAACCGGAGTTGATCATTGTCGCCTGCGGCTATGACGCCAACGCGATGGATCCATTAGCGCGGATGCAGCTACATAGCGACAGCTTCCGCGCGATGACCGAACAGGTCCAGCAGGCGGCGGATCGCCTGTGCGGCGGGAAACTGGTGATGGTGCACGAAGGCGGCTACGCCGAGTCCTACGTGCCGTTTTGCGGCCTGGCGGTGATGGAAACGCTGAGCGGGGTGCGCACCGAGGTTCAGGATCCGCTGCTGGAATTTATTCAGCAGCAGCAGCCGCGCGCCGCATTCGCGCAGTTCCAGCGCCAGGCCATCGATCGGCTGGCGCAGCAGTTTGGTCTGCTATAAACCACCTCAGCTTCCCCGCGGTGATGGCGGGGAAGGGCAAGACGCAATGTGGCTCAAAAGTCCCGTTTCGGGACTTTTTTCTTTACCTGGTCCCGAATTGGGACTAATATCCGTCCATGAAGATAATCTCAGTGAAAGTACTCAGGGATTTCTGGGCGGAGAATCCCGACGCGGAACAACCGCTAAAGGCTTGGGTGGACGAGGCAATAAAGGCTGACTGGAAAACCCCGGCGGAGATTAAGGACCAATACCGCAGCGCAAGCATATTGAAAAATAAGCGGGTGGTATTCAACATAAAGGGAAATGATTATCGGTTAATTGTAGCTGTTGCTTATCTGCGGGGATGGATGTTCGTTAAGTTTATCGGAACGCATAAGGAATATGACGTGATAAACGCTGAGACGATAGAGAGGAAGTAAATAATGAATATTAAGCCTATCCGCACTGAACAAGATTACGAAGCCGCGTTAAGCGCGGTTGAACCTTTTTTTGATAATGAACCAGCACCTGATACGCCAGAGGGCGATTTTTTTGAGGTGATGTGCTTGCTCATTGAAGAGTATGAGAAAAGGCACTATCCCATCGAGCCGCCCACCCCCGTTGAAGCCATAAAATTTCGCATGGAGCAGCAGGGGCTTACCGTAAAAGATCTGGAACCAGCAATTGGTAAATCTAATCGCGTCTATGAAATACTCAATGGCACGCGGAACCTGACGCTCCCGATGATTCGCCGGCTTCATGCACAGTTCGGCATTCCTCTGGAGAGTCTGATCGGCGCGTGATGTCATGGAAATAAGGTCTTAATCATTGATCTTCTCAACCATCCACTGACTTACCGCCTGATTAATCATCGCCAGCACGCTGAGCAGCAGCATCCGCTGCTGCGCTTCGAGTTTCAGATAACGGCGCAGCGGCGGCATTTTACAGGCCACTTCGCTGGCGGCCCAGGGTTCAATGCAGCAGCGCCAGCCGCTATCGTCAAAGGTCAACGAAAAGCGGCGGTAGTCCAGCTCGCTTAAGGTCTGCTGGAGATTAGGAAAACCGTTGAGATAGCCGGCGAGTTCCGCGCTCTCTTTACTGCCGATAAAGCGGATGGGCTGACGTTTCAGCCAGCCCGATTGGTGGGCGCGGATCTTGCCGCGAGCGGGCCGGGTAACCGGCCCCTCGACGACAAACTCGCAGCTGTGAATGCTGGCCATAAATAGCCGCTTCTGGCGCACGCTGAAGGTGACGGCGGTGACGTCGTTTAGCCGCAACATCGCGCTGCTTTCGCTCAGTTTTTCGCTCGGCCAGCCCGCTAAGCCGCGCTGCACCGCGTTCATTAATGGCGTTTCAAACCAGGGGACGGAGGACATCAGGCGTCATCTCCCCGCGGGTCTGTTTCTCGTAATTGCCGATAGCGCGCTCGACCACCTCTTCCACCTCCAGCGGCTTGAACGGATTAACGCGCTGTACGCACAGCGTCCAGAACAGGGCATAGGCAGCGGTCAGGCCGAGCATAATCCCGAACGGCACCAGCACCTCGCGGCTGTCCATTCCCGGTGGGGTAATATTCACGATCGCGATGATAATTCCGACGCTGGAGATAATCTGCGGTAGCGGGAACCACGGCGAGCGGTAGGCGCGCGGCAGGTCCGGGCGGCGAATGCGCAGCATCACCACCGACAGGGTGACCAGCAGATAGGCTACGCCCCAGGCGCAGACCGCGGCGAGGATCAGCGGCACGATGCGGTCCAGATCGCCGTTCAGGTACCAGGCGTGCAGGCAGGGGATGGCCACGCCGATGGCAATCGCGATCACCGGTGTTTTGAAGCGCGGATGCAGCCAGGTAAGAAAACGCGGCAGCGCGCCGTCCAGCGCCATACCGTAAATAATACGCGGCACCGCGGCCATCAAAGTATTAATCGTCGCGCAGCCCGCCAGCAGCAGGCCGACCCCGAGCCAGTACTGGCCGGCGTGGCCCATCACCCGCTCGGCGAAGGCCGGGATCGCCATCGGCGTGTCCAGCAGATGGATGTTATTCGCCGCATCGATCACCACGTTTTCCACCTGGCGGTTAATCGCCGCGCCGTAGATAAACATGCAGCTGGCGACGCCCAGTAAACCCAGCGCCATCGCCCGCGGAATGGTGCGGTGGGCTTTTTTGATTTCCGGCGCCATCGGCGTCACCAGTTCGCAGCCGACGAACATAAACATCGCCATGCCGATATAGCCGAACAGGCCGGAGATATCGCTAACGTTTAGCGGTGTGCCGAACCAGCCGGAAAGGTGAGTCACCGGCGCCATAAAAATGCCGCACAGGCCGAAAATGGTCAGCGTCGTCCACATGCCAAAGGTGAGCACCACTTCAACCTTGCCGAAAATTTCCACGCCAATGGCGTTCAGCAGGCCGAAAATGACCACCATACCGACGCCGACCATCCAGGTGTTTTGATGGGCGGCCATCTGCGCGTTGACCGATTCGAAGTTCACCAGCGCCATAATGCCGGCGAGAATGGTCTCCGCGGTGCCGGCGAAGATATGGACGATAAGATAGGCGCACAGCGCGCCGGTAATGGCGAAGAAGCGGCCCATACCGCAGGAGATATAGTCGTACACCGAACCGGTGGTGGGGATTAACGTCGCGGCTTCAGCGAAGGTAGTGACCTGCGCCTGCATCATAATAAAAGCCAGCAGTACCGCCAGCGCGAAGGTGTCGCCGCCCATGCCGAATCCGCTGGTGACCGTCAGGATCACCGGGCTTGCCATAATCAGCCCAACCGAGCTGGCGAGGGTCGTCGGAAAGCCGACGACGCCGCGTTCAAGATGGCTGGCGAGTCTGTTACTAAACATAGTCAACCTCTGCACAATGTAGGGGAGGGCAGGGAATAGCCAGCGCCACTCCCGGATAGTCATAATTTAGGCGGGCATCCTGCTCAACGAATATCGTCCGGAAGGTGGAGAGCAACGGGTGAATCTGTGACGTAGTCCATGAATGTGGCGGTTGATAAATAAAATAGCCCCAGAAAGCGGGGCCATCTGTCTTGCCACGTTGCGCGTATTTCTGCCGGGCGGCGGCTAGCGCCTTACACGGCCTACGGTCCGTGCGGCCTGCCTTTAATTTGGCCTCAAAATCCCCGGTGGCGCTGCCGCTTACCGGGGCTACAGCGCTGTGCGATTTGGTAGCCCGGAGAAGGCGTAATGCGCCGCCGGGCATTATCAGCGTGTTAGCGCGTCTCGACGTTCGCCAGGTAGTGTTTGACGAAACGCGGGGTGAGGATTTTCCATTCCACTTCGGTACCCTGTTTGACAAACCAGCTGTCCCCCGGCGCGAAGCGCTGCGGCTCGCCGCCGGCGACGGTCAGTTCAACTTCGCCCTCCAGCACGGTGGCGTGTTCGGTAAACGGATAGGTCATGGTAAAGCTCCCTTCGGTGGACGAAAACAGTCCGCAGGTAAAGGCGTCCTGCGGCTCGCCGTAGATCATCGTGCCCGCTACCTGCGGGTCGCCGACGGTCGGCGTCGCGCCGAGCAGGCTGACGCTGCCGATCGGCTGCAGTTCAGGTACCGGGTGTTTGAGTTTAAAAGCGTGCATAGTGTTCTCCTGATTAACTCCGGCCTTTCCAGAAACCGGCGGTTTGATGCATCAGTTTTCCGGCGGTGACTAATAACAGACGTAGGCTGTCACGGCCGTGGATGGTCGCGTGGGGAATGCTGCTTAGCAGACGATAGCGGTCGGAACCGCCATTGATCCCTTCGGCGAGGATTTTGCACACGATGTGCGAGGGGGTGACGCCGAAGCCGGAGTACCCCTGGACGTAAAAGACGTTGTTATGGTCGCGTAAGGTGCCAATCTGCGGGAACAGGTTGGCGCTACAGGCCATCGGCCCGCCCCAGGCGAAATCGATCTTCACATCTTTAAGGTACGGGAAGACCTCCGCCAGCAGCGTACGATTCCAGGCGGCGAAATCGTTCGGCGTATACTCCAGGAAACGGGTGGCGCTACCAAACAGCAGGCGGTTTTCGCGGGTGACGCGGTAGTAGTTAATCACCGGGCGAATATCGCTGAAGGCGCCGCGCAGCGGGCTGATGCGCTCGATCAGTTCATCGGAGAGCGGCTCGGTTGATACCTGATAAGAGTAGGTGACCAGCGTTTTGTTGTAGATCTCCGGCTCCATATTGTTGAGGAAGCTGTCGCAGGCCCACAGCAGTTTGGCGGCTTTAACGCTGCCCATCGCGGTGCGCACCTGCACCTGTTTGCCGTAATTCACCTCTACTACCGGTGAGGATTCGAAAATCTTCACCCCCAGAGAATGCGCGGCCTGTGCCGAACCAAGCAGCATATTGAGTGAATGGATCTGCCCGCCGCCCATATGTTTCAGCGCGCCGCAGTAGACCTCGGAGCCGACCACCTGCTGTACCTCTTTCCCGGTATACAGTTCAATCTCTTCATCCGGGGTAGCGGCTTTAAACTCCTTTTCCCACTGGCGCAGCGTTTTAAGCTGCCGCTGGTTATAGGCCAGGTAGCCGTAGCCGGGGACGAAATCGGCGTCGATGTTGTATTTGCGGATGCGTTCGCGAATGATACCCGCGCCGAGATTGGCGATTTTAAACAGCGTTTCCAGCCCCTCTTTGCCGACGTGTTTTTTTACCGCTTCGATATCGTGGCCGATCCCGGCCATCACCTGGCCGCCGTTGCGCCCGGTGCCGCCATAGCCAAGATGGCGCGCTTCCAGCACCACCACGTTGGTGATCCCCTGTTCCGCCAGTTCCAGCGCGGTGTTAATGCCGGAGAAGCCGCCGCCGATAATCACTACATCGGCTTCGATATCTTCCCGCAGCGCCGGAAAATGGAGCTGGTATTTCTTCGTCGCGCCGTAGTAGTTCAGCGCATCGATTTTAATATTCATCGCGTTACCCTGTCGTCTTGCCTGGCTCAATGTCCTCATCACAGCACGCCGCGCGGGCGTTGAATATCGTCCGGAAGAATGACGTTCTTTAGAACGATGGGCGTCGCGGAACAACCGTGCTGTGATGGGCTAACTTTGCTGAAAAACGAGTGCTGACGATGAGCGAAATAACCTTACTGGCGGAAGTGACCGCCTTTTTACGCCAGCCGCACGGGCAGTTTATTGCCGGTCATCGGGAGGCGGGCCACGGCGCGCCGTTCGCGGTGATAAACCCGGCGACCGGAGAGGCGATTGCCGAAATCACGGCGGCGGATGTCGGCCAGGCGGACCGCGCCATGGAAAGCGCCCGCCAGGCGTTTAATCAGTGGCGCGAGATGCCGACGCTGGCGCGCGGCGCGCTGCTACTAAAGCTGGCGGACACGCTGGCAGAGCATCGCGAAGAGCTGGCGCAGTTGGAAAGCCTTTGCTCCGGTAAAACCATCATGCTGGCGCGGATGCTCGAGCTGGATCAGTCGGTGGCGTTTTTGCGCTACTTCGCCGGCTGGGCGGGAAAAATCACCGGCGAAACCCTGGATGTCTCGCTGCCTTCGATGGCCGGGGAGAAATATACCGCCTTTACCCGCCGCCAGCCGTTGGGCGTGGTGGTCGGCATCGTACCGTGGAACTTCTCGATTATGATTGCCATCTGGAAGATGGCGGCGGCGCTGGTCTGCGGCTGCACTATCGTCCTCAAGCCGAGCGAGTATACGCCGCTGACGCTGCTGCGGGTGGCGGAACTAGCGAAAGCGGTAGGTATCCCGGATGGCGTCATTAACGTGGTCAACGGCGCCGGCGGCGAAATTGCCCAACGCCTTATCACGCATCCGGCCTGCGCCAAGGTGAGCTTCACCGGCTCGGTGGCGACCGGGGAAAAAGTCCAGCAGTCGGCCAGTGCGTCAGGTAAACGGGTTACGCTGGAGCTGGGCGGTAAAAACGCCGCGCTGTTTCTCGATGACCTGACGCCGGAGGCCATGGTGAACGGCATTATCGAAGCCGGTTACCTCAACCAGGGGCAGATTTGCGCCGCCGCTGAGCGCTTTTATCTGCCGCAGGGCAAACTGGATGCGGTGCTGGCGCTGCTGAAAGACAGGCTCAGCGCTTTCGCGCCGGGGTCGCCGCTGGATGAACAAACGCTGATGGGGCCGCTGGCCAACCGCCAGCAGTATGACAAGGTCTTGCGGCTCATTCAGACCGCACGCGAAGAGGGGGATACCATCATCTGCGGCGGCGAAGCGCTGCCCGGCGAGGGCTATTTCCTGCAGCCGACGGCGGTTAAGGTGCGCAGCGAAGAGAGCACCCTGATGCGCGAGGAGACCTTCGGCCCGGTATGCAGCTTTATTGGCTATCGCAGTGAAGAAGAGGCGCTGGCCCGAATTAATGCTTCGCCGTATGGACTGGCGGCCAGCGTCTGGTCGGATAATATCCGCCAGGCGCTGCGCTATTCTCAGGCCATTGACGCCGGGATTGTCTGGGTCAATATGCATACCTTCCTCGACCCGGCGGTGCCGTTCGGCGGCATGAAAGGATCGGGTATTGGCCGTGAGTTTGGTAGCGCGTTTATTGATGATTATACTGAACTTAAATCGGTGATGATGCGTTATTAAACCGCAGGAATACCGGGATGCCGCTAATCACCATTAATTAGTGAAATATAAGACTTGCTGGTTATTATTGTCTAATCCACCACCAGGCCGCCAAATAATAATTTGGTGGCCTTTTTGTTTACCTCGAATATACGTGCAGGAAAATTACCCGGAAACTTGTACAATAATATCCCGATTAAAAATTGCCGCCAATTAAATTTGCGATTACCAATATGCACCGCGTCATCATCTAATGGATGTCTGGCATTTTATTGTTTGGATTATTGTTAACTAAAAATTATTTAGAGTGTTTTTAATTAACATTTAATTAATTATTTTGGAGGTCACATTGACTACGCCATTAAAAGAGATCGTTATTGTCGGCGGCGGCGCCGGTGGGCTGGAGTTGGCGACCCAACTGGGACGTAAATTAGGGCGCCGAGGGAAAGCGAATATCACTCTCGTAGACCGCAGCCAGAGCCATCTGTGGAAGCCGCTGCTGCACGAAGTCGCCACTGGTTCGCTGGATGAAGGCGTGGATGCGTTAAGCTTTCTTGCCCATGCCAGCAAACACCACTTTTCCTTCCAGCACGGTTCGGTAATGGATATCGATCGGCAGAATAAAACGATTACTATCGCCGCGCTGCGGGATGAACAAGGCGAGGTGTTGGTGCCGGAGCGTAAATTATGTTGGGACACTCTGGTAATGGCGCTGGGCAGTACTTCCAATGATTTCAATACGCCGGGTGTTAAAGAGCACTGTATTTTTCTCGACAGTTCTGAGCAGGCAAAAGTATTTCATCAGCAAATGCTGAACCAATTTCTGCGCTATTCTGCCGACCCTCAGACGTCAGGTAAGGTCAATATTGCCATTGTTGGCGGGGGCGCTACCGGGGTTGAATTATCTGCCGAATTACATAATGCGGTAAAAGAACTGCGTAGCTACGGTTATAAAGATCTGACCAACGAAGCGTTAAATGTCAGCCTGATAGAAGCCGGCGACGGTATTTTACCTGCGCTGCCAAAACGGATTTCCAGCGCTGCGCACGAAAAGCTGACCCAACTTGGCGTGAATGTGATGACCAATACCATGATCACCGGCGTTGAAGAAGGCGGCCTGCATACCAAAGATGGCCAGTTTATCGAGGCGAGTTTAATCGTCTGGGCGGCGGGGATAAAAGCGCCGGACTTCATGAAGGATATTGCCGGGCTGGAGACCAACCGTATTAATCAACTGGTGGTGACCCCGACGCTGCAAACCACGCGCGACGCTGATATTTTTGCTTTCGGCGACTGCGCGGCGTGCCCGCGTCCGGAAGGTGGATTTATTCCACCGCGCGGCCAGGCGGCGCATCAAATGGCGCTCTTCACTGCCGACAATATTATCGCCCGGATGAAGGGGCATAAGTTGAAATCGTTCTCCTATCGCGATCGCGGTTCGCTGGTTTCGCTCTCCGGCTACACGACCTTTGGCAGCATCATGGGGCATCTACCGATCGGCCCGATGATGGTCGAAGGCCGTATTGCGCGGATGGTTTACGATTCGCTGTATCGGATGCACCAGGTGACGCTGCACGGTTATTTAAAAACCGGCCTGATGATGTTGTCCGGCGGGATTAACCGGATTATTCGCCCGCGCCTGAAATTGCATTAAGCGTGCTAAGCCGCCCTTCGCAAGAAGCGTGCGGCATAGCCTCCTGTCGCCCGGATAAGGCGTAGTGCCCCGCTATCCGGGTATGTATCGATCCCGAAGTTTCTTTCTTCCCCTATCAATCCGCTATTCCACGTTAAATAATCAGCAGATTATCTTTTTTGCCCGCCGGGGGTTGCCTGACACCTGATAATGCGTATAGTTCTCATTCTCTTTTTTGTTCGCAGGCTAAGCAGGGATCGATCTGCGCCAGTGAGTCGTTCACAAGGAACAGCAAAGGCGTAGGGTGACGCAAAGACAGCAGGCCGGAAACACACAATATCGGCCACTGCGCGACCACCGGGTCATTGATTTTTTATAGGGTTGTTCCAATGAAATACACTCTTCCGGCGTTGGCGCTGGCCATCAGCGCGACGTTAGGCGGCTGCGCGACTCACCATTCCGCTGCCGTCGCGCAACCGGTTGTTAACTCTCCTGCGGCTAACGTGGCGCAACCGCTGCAGCGCCAGCTAGCGGAAGGGTTGTACGAGATGGCGCTAAGCCCGCAGGGTGATGCGCTGTACGTCGCCAGCGCCGAAGGCTTTAAAGATGTGCAGGGCGGGGCGGTTTACAAGCTGGATCCGCAAACCCTTAATACCATCGGCCTGACGCATACCGATCTGAAAAACTTCGCTTTGCAGCTCTCTGCGGATGGTAAAACGCTATACGTCAGCAATTCGCTTGACGGCGGCATCAGCGCTATCGACACCGCCACCGGCAAGGTAAAAAACCGCCTGCTGTTCAGCGAGCGCAATGAAAAAGGGTTCCCCTATGGGGCGCGTCAGCTACTGCTGTTAAATAATACCCTCTACGTTGGCGCGGTCGCCGACCCGGCGCAAATCTGGGTGGTTGACGCCGCTACCATGAAGCTGAAAACGCGGATTAAAAACACCGGTAAATGGATGACCGGCCTGCACTATTCCGCACAAACCGGGCGCGTATACGCCGCCAACGGCAGCGGTGAAATTCTGGTGATTAACCCGCGTAACCAACGCATTGAACAGCGCTGGAAGCCGCTGGGCGACAAGCCGGCGCTGCTGCTTAATATGGCCGAAGATAGCGACACCGGTCGTCTGTTCGTGACCGATAACTCGAAAGCGAAAACCACCCTGGTGCTGGATATCCACAGTGGCAAACTGCTTAAACAGCTCGAGGTCGGCGATTCGCTGGCGGTGCAGTTCAATGGGAAACGCCACGAAATTTATATTTCACAGCGTGAATCCGGCAAGGTTATCAGCCTTGACGACAGCCGCTACACGCTGAAGAAAAGCTGGGCGCTGCCGGCCAATCCCAACAGCCTGCTGCTTTCCGCCGATGGTCAGACGCTGTTTGTCACCGTCAAACAGCCCTTCAATAAAGACCACTCCACTAAAGGCCCGGACAGCGTCGTACGCATCGACCTGAACGAGCAATAAAAATAACTGGCCCGGCGACGGGCCCTTTGATCCATTTATCCTCATCCATGGGGCAAATTATGCACACCACGCACTATTCATCCTTCCCGCTGCGTAAAACGCTGTTGGCCTTAGCCATCGGCGCCGCCAGTCAAACGGCGATGGCCGCGGACGCTACCGCCGCGAAGCAACCTGGCGAAGAGACCCTCATCGTCGAGGCTAACGAAACCAGCGATTTTAAATCCGGCGGCGACCTGGTGGTTCCGGCATTCCTCGACGGGCAGATCGCCCACGGCGGCCGTCTGGGGATGCTTGGCGAACAAAAGGCGATGGACGTCCCGTTTAACGTCATCGGCTATACCTCGAAGCTGATTCAGGATCAGCAGGCGAAAACCATCGCCGATGTCGTCAGTAACGACGCTGGCGTGCAGGCCGTACAGGGCTACGGCAACTTCGCCGAGACCTATCGAATCCGCGGGTTTAAGCTCGATGGCGATGACATGACCATGGGCGGTCTGGCGGGCGTGGTGCCGCGTCAGGTGATGGACACTCAGATGCTGGAGCGCGTTGAAATTTTCAAAGGGGCTAACAGCCTGCTTAACGGCGCGGCCAGCAGCGGCGTCGGCGGGATGATTAACCTCGAGCCGAAACGGGCGGAAGATCTGCCGACCGCACGTGTTGGCGTCGACTATACCTCTGATTCGCAGGTTGGCGGTACCCTCGACCTGGGACGCCGTTTCGGCGATAACAACCAGTTCGGCGCCCGGGTCAACCTGGTGCATCGCGAGGGCGAAGGCGCTATCGATAACGATAAACGCCGTACCACGCTGGCTTCGCTGGGGCTTGATTACCGTGGCGATCGTTTCCGCTCCTCGCTCGATTTCGGCTATCAGAAGAAAACGTTCCACGGCGGTACGATGGGCGTCAATATCAGCAGCGTAGATTTCATCCCGGCGCTGCCGGACAACAGCAAAAACTACAGCCAGAAGTGGGGCTATAGCGATATTGAAAGCGAGTTCGGCATGGCGAAGGCGGAATATGACCTGAGCGATAGCTGGACGGTATACAGCGCCCTCGGCGGTCAGCATTCGCATGAAATCGGCACCTACAGCGCGCCGAAGCTGCTCAATAAAAACGGCGATGCAACGGTTGGCCGCCTTGATACTAACCGCATCATCGACGCGATCAGCGGCATGGGCGGGGTACGCGGCGATTTCAATACCGGTGCGATTTCGCATAAGGTGAATCTCGGCTATGCGGCGCAGGTGCATACCGATGCGACCGCCTGGCGGATGTCGGCGAAGAATCCGACCACCAATATCTATGACAACCGCGATGTGGCAATGCCGGATAACGCCTATTTTGGCGGCAACTACCACGATCCGCTGGTCACCTCGCGCAGCCGTACGCAGGGCTGGCTGCTGAGCGACACTCTCGGCTTCTTTAACGATAAGGTGCTGTTTACCGCGGCTGCTCGTCATCAGAAAGTGGTCGTGCGCAACTACAGCAACGCCACCGGACTGGAAGATACCTCTTCGCGTTATACCCAAAGCCGCTGGATGCCGACGTTTGGCCTGGTGTACAAGCCGTGGGAGCAGCTGTCGCTGTATGCTAACCATACCGAAGCGCTGCAGCCGGGCTCTGTGGCGCCGACTACGGCGGCCAATGCCGGGCAGAGTACCGGGATCGCGCACTCGAAGCAGGACGAAGTGGGCGTCAAGATCGACTACGGAACGATCGGCGGATCGCTGGCGCTGTTTGAAATCAAAAAACCGAACGCTATTTCCGATACCGCTGGCAATTACGGCCTCGACGGCGAGCAGCGTAACCGCGGCGTAGAGATGAACGTCTTCGGCGAGCCGATGCTGGGGCTGCGTCTTAACGCCAGTACGGTGTGGCTGGATGCCAAACAGACTAAAACCGCTAAAGGCGCAACCGATGGTAAAGATGCCATCGGGGTGGCTAATTTCTACGCGGTGCTCGGCGCCGAGTATGATATTAAGCCGGTGGAAGGCCTGACCGCGACAGCGCGTGTCAATCATAGCGGCTCGCAGTATGCCGATGCGGCCAACACCAAGAAGCTGGATAGCTACACCACCCTGGATTTAGGCCTGCGCTATCGTATGCGCCTGAACGCCGACCAGAACGAAATGACCTGGCGCATCGGGGTGACCAACGTGACCAACGAGAAGTACTGGTCCGGCATTGACGATACCGGAACCTATCTGTTCGAAGGCGATCCGCGTACCGTTCGCGTCTCAATGAGCTACGACTTCTAACGCTAAAAAAGCGGGGCGGACGGCTGATGCTTGCCCCGCGCAACTTGCGACAATCCCCCCTAAGTGATAAAAGGTGCCCCTTCACAAAAACACACAGGGGAACGACGTGAAAGACGCGTCAACGTCGTCGGATGCCGTAGAAGAGAGCGGCCCGACGCTTCATCGCGGTTTACAGAACCGACATATTCAACTTATCGCCCTTGGCGGCGCGATTGGGACCGGCCTGTTTCTTGGCATTGGTCCCGCGATTCAAATGGCTGGCCCGGCGGTGTTGCTGGGTTACGCCGTGGCCGGTATTGTCGCTTTTCTGATTATGCGCCAGCTTGGCGAGATGGTGGTGGAAGAGCCGGTATCCGGTTCTTTTGCCCACTTTGCCTATAAATACTGGGGCCCGTTCGCCGGTTTCCTGTCCGGCTGGAACTACTGGGTGATGTTCGTGCTGGTAGGAATGGCGGAACTGACTGCCGCCGGGATTTATATGCAGTACTGGCTCCCCGATGTTCCCACCTGGGTTTGGGCGGCGGCTTTCTTCATCATTATTAACGCCGTCAACCTGGTCAACGTACGCCTGTACGGCGAGGCGGAGTTCTGGTTCGCGCTGATAAAAGTGCTGGCGATTATCGGCATGATCGCCTTTGGCCTGTGGATGCTGTTTGGCGGCCACGGCGGCAGCAAAGCCGGTTTTGATAACCTGTGGAAGCATGGCGGCTTCCTCGCCACCGGCTGGCACGGCCTGGTGCTATCGTTGGCGGTGATTATGTTCTCCTTCGGCGGCCTGGAGCTTATCGGCATCACCGCTGCGGAAGCGCAAAATCCGGAAAAGAGCATTCCGAAAGCGGTCAACCAGGTCGTTTACCGTATCCTGCTGTTTTATATCGGTTCGCTGGTGGTGCTGCTGGCGCTCTACCCGTGGGTGGAGATTAAATCCGACAGCAGCCCGTTTGTGATGATTTTCCATAATCTTGACAGCAACGTGGTGGCCTCCGCGCTGAACTTCGTCATTCTGGTGGCATCGCTGTCGGTCTATAACAGCGGCGTCTATTCCAACAGCCGGATGCTGTTCGGCCTGTCGGTACAGGGCAATGCGCCGAAGTTTCTCGCCCGCGTCAGCAAACGCGGCGTGCCGGTGAATTCGTTGCTGCTGTCAGGCGTTATTACCTCGCTGGTGGTGGTGCTCAACTATCTGCTGCCGCATGAAGCGCTGGGGCTGCTGATGGCGCTGGTGGTGGCGACGCTGCTGCTGAACTGGATCATGATCTGTATGGCGCACCTGAAGTTTCGCGCCGCGCAGCGTCGTAAAGGCCGCGAATCGAAGTTCAAAGCGTTACTGGCGCCAGCCAGCAACTACTTCTGTATCGCCTTTCTCGGTTTGATTCTGGTGCTGATGTGCACCATTGACGGGATGCGTCTATCGGCGATACTGCTGCCGGTGTGGATTATCTTCCTGTTTGCCGCTTTCAAACTGCTGCGCCGCCCGGCGTAAGGCTTATCGCCCCGCGGAATGGCGGGGCGACATTACAAATGCTATGACGACAGCGCGCCCGACAGTGAACGAATGTCGTTGCCGGTTGGCGTCTGGTGAATACGCAGGCCGAACTCGTCAACCACCGCAAAGATATGGTCGAAGATATCCGCCTGAATGCCTTCATACTCCGCCCACACCACGGTATTGGTGAAGCAGTAGATCTCAATCGGCAGGCCGTTAGCGTCCGGCGCCAGCTGGCGCACCATCATGGTCATATCCTTACGTAGCCGCGGATGGTTACGCAGATACTCCTGCAGATAGGCGCGGAAGGTGCCGATATTGGTCATTTTGCGCAGGTTAAGCACCGACGGTTCATTAGCGTGCTGTTGGTTCCACTCGTTAATTTCCTGATGGCGCGAGTCCATATAGGGCTTCAGCAATTTGGCCTGAATCAGCCGCTGCTGCTCCTGCTCGTCAAGAAAATGGATGCTGGTGGTATCGATGTTCAGGCTGCGCTTAATGCGACGACCGCCGGAGGCCGACATCCCGCTCCAGTTTTTAAACGAATCCGAGACCAGCGACCAGGTGGGGATCGTGGTGATAGTGTTATCCCAGTTGCGCACTTTTACCGTCGTCAGGCCGATATCAATAACCGCGCCATCGGCGCCGTATTTTGGCATCTCCAGCCAGTCGCCGAGTTTGAGCATGTCGTTGGCGGAAAGCTGGATCCCGGCCACCAGGCCAAGAATCGGGTCTTTAAATACTAACATCAGCACGGCGGCCATCGCGCCAAGACCGCTAATCAGAATCGCCGGCGACTGGCCAATCAGCAGCGATATGATCAGGATGCCGATAATAATCGCCGTGACCAGCTTAATCCCCTGGAAGATACCTTTAAGCGGCAGCTGCGAGGCGGTGGGGAATTTTTGCGCCAGGTTGAAAATCACATCCAGCAGCGAGAAGAAAGAGAGCATGGCGTAAACCATGACCCACAATTGCGCGCAGGTAGATAAGATTTCCGCCGCTTCGCTGCCTTTCTGCAGCCAGAGCACGGCCTGAACGTTGACGATAATCCCCTGCAGGGTGAACGCCAGGCGGTGGAAGAGTTTATTTTGCGTAATGATCTGCAGCCATAAATGGCTGCTGGCCTGCGCCCGCTTTTCAAAGGTGCGTAGAACCACTTTGTGCAGAATGAGATGAACGACAATCGCCGTCAGAAAAATAATGCCAAAAGTAATGATGAGCGAGGTGGTAGGGGTGATTTTGATGCCTAATGCGGCGATTTGCGATATTAATTCCTGCATAACGTCTCCTGTACATCCAGCGGTTATGATGACCGCTGGATGACTATTATGCAAATCAGAGGTTACACAGTTGTGAATCAGGACGCCGTCGCCGCCGGCTGCAGGTTCAGGTGATGGCGCAGCCAAAGGGCAATAGCGCCCAGCAGCAGCATCATTGCCACCTCGACCAGCAGGAAGACGATCAGCGCCTGCGTATAGTCACCGCCGCCGCGCTGGGCCAGGGTTAAGAACAGTGAGCCGAGAATGGCCGGCCCCAGCCCCAGCGTCGCCTGCTGCAGGGTGCTGAGGATGGCGCTACCGGCTCCGGCGTCGCAGGCGCGAATGTCCCGCATCCCGATACGATAGAAACTGTTGACGATTAACGCCTGACCATAGCCGATCAGCGCGGTGGCGGGCACCAGCGCCAGCGTCGTGGTCCGCAGGCCAAGTTGATAAAAGGTGAGGCTTAGCAGCAGCAGGCCGCTAATCTGCACCGCCAGACCGATCAGCAAAATCCGTCCCATGCTGTAGCGAGCGATAAGCTTTGGCGCGTACAGCGCGGAGATAAAATAGGCCACCCCGAGAGCGATAAAACTGTTGCCGGACTGCCACGGCGCCATCCCCAGCCCGGCCTGCATGGTCAGCGCCATACAAAACATAAAGCCGGACCAGGCGCTGAAGAACAGCAGCGCGATAGCCATACCAAAACGGATGCTGGTGAGCTTCAACAGCCGCGGCGGCAGCAGCGGTTGCTCGCCGCGCTGCTGCTTACGCAGCGCGCTCAGGCGCATCCAGCCGAGCAGGGGGAGTACGGCCAGCAAAAGCAGCTGTAGCTCCCATGGCCAGTGCAGTTCCGGCCCCAGCGCCATCGGAAACAGCAGGCTGCAAAGGATTAACGCCAGGCTGAAAGTTCCCTGCCAGTCGATGCTGGAATGGCTTTCGCGGCGGGTTTCCGGCACATAGCGGCGGCTAAAGGCCAACACCAGCAGGCAGATAGGCACGTTGATAAAGAAGGCGTTGCGCCAGCCGAGCCCGGCGATATCGGCGGAGACCAGCCAGCCGCCGCCCATCTGGCCGACGATAAACGCGATGCCGCCGATGCCGCCGTACAGGCTGATCGCCCGGGCGTGAGCGGTGCCTTTCAGGGTGACGTGCAGGGTGGCGAGGATTTGCGGCACGATCAGCGCCGCGCCGGCACCTTGCAGCGTTCGTGCGGCGAGTAGGGCGTTAATGGAGTTAGCCATTCCGCATAGCAGTGAGGCGATACCGAATACCGCCACCCCCCACAGAAACAGGCGGCGGCGCCCATAGTTATCACCCAGTTTGCTGCCCATCGCCAGGCAGACGGCAAAGGCCACGCCGTACAGCGCGACGATAAGCTCCAGTTGAGTGGCGCTGGCGTCGAGGGAGTGGGTGATCGAATCCAGCGCCACGTTGGTTATCGAGGTATCAATTAACGGCAGCATCTGGCCGGTCAGTAATAGCAGTAAGCCGGCGCGGCCGGGTGAAACAGCAGACGAATTCATCGGATCTCTCCATTGCGTCATTCAGCGGATGGCCGTAGCATCTCCGATTAATTAAACGGGTACCAGTTCCTGTCTATACTGGTATTGGTACTACCATGCTGGAGGAACAATGACGCTAATGCTGCAACGTGAGGCGCTGAATCTCGCGCCCGATGATAGCCGTAAACAGCTGGGAGCATTTCTGCGCGCCCGCCGCGAAAGCCTTGACCCGCAGCGTCTCGGCCTGCCGCGCGTCGGGCGGCGGCGGACGCCGGGGCTGCGCCGGGAAGAGGTGGCGATGCTGGCGGACGTCGGCGTGACCTGGTACACCTGGCTTGAGCAGGGGCGGGAAGTGAATCCGTCGGCGGCGGTATTAAGCGGCGTGGCCAGCGCGCTGCAGTGCAGCCCGCTGGAAACCCGCCATCTGTTCGTACTGGCCGGCTTAACGCCGCCGGAGAATACGCAGGCCACGGTTTGCGAGGGGATCAGTCCCGGAACCCGACGCATGCTTGATAGCCTGATGCCGCAGCCCGCCAGCATTCAGAAACCGAACTTTGATATCGTCGCCTGGAATGACAGTTTTTGCCGCCTGATGGGCGTTGATTTCGCGACGATTGCCGAAGAAGACCGCAATTGCATCTATCTCTATCTCACCTGCGAAGCCTGGCGTAGCCGCATTGAAAATCGCGATGTGTTGCCGACTTTTGTTTCCTATTTTCGCGCGGCGATGGCTGAGCATCGCGGTTCGCCAGAGTGGGAAGATAAGCTGGCGCGCTTTTTCGCCGCTTCAGCGGAGTTCGAAGCGCTATGGCACCAGCGCTATGAGGTGCGCGGCGTCGAAAACCAGGTGAAAAATTTTAACCATCCGCAGCTCGGGCGCTTTAGCCTGCAGCAAATGTACTGGTATTCCGCGCCGCGCAACGGTTCGCGTCTGCTGGTCTATTTACCGCTGGATGAAACCGGAGAACAGGCGCTGGCCTGGTTGGATCAACAGGGCTAAGCCCGCAATGGACAAGGAACGCTTATGAACGTCACCCGCAAGCAGCAGCGGATTCTTCAACGCGCTATTGAGCAATGGCAGCAGGAGGGGGTCCTGAACAGCAGCGACGGCCAACGGCTGTCAGCGTCGCTATCTGTCCGTACTTTCGACTGGCAGCGCCTGAGCCGCTATGCCTTCTGGACCGCGATAGCCTGCGTCTTGATTGCGCTGGGGAGTCTGTTCGCCGACGCTGAATTGATTGCGGCGATTATCAATCTGTTCAGCGATTCCGCTGTCGCGCGGATTATTCTGCCGACGCTGCTGGCCATCGCATTTTACTATTGGGGGTTCCGCCGCCAGCGGCGCGAATCCCAGTGGCACTACAGCACCGAGGCGATTTTGTTCCTCGGCGTCGTCTGTACCGCCATTGCCTTGTGGCAGCTAGGCGATCGGCTGGACGACGGCAGCGGCCATGTGGCGCCGCTAATACTGCTCGGCTGCGCCATTTACGGCCTGATAGGGTTTTTCGCCCGCTCCGGGCTGGTGTGGCTGTTCTTCCTGCTGGCGTTAGGTAACTGGTTTGGCGCGGAAACCGGCTATGTATCAGGTTGGGGCGCCTACTGGCTGGGGATGAGCTTCCCGATTCGTTTCGTGCTGTTCGGCGGCGTGCTGCTGGCGCTGTGCTACTTGATGCAAAATGTATTACGCCAGCGGCAGTTGTTTACCGTTAGTAAGGCGATGGGGCTGACCTGGCTGTTTGTCGCGCTGTGGATCCTGTCGATTTTCGGCAACTACGATTCCGATAGCTGGTATGGGGTGAGCCAGGCGCAACTGCTGCCGTGGGGGCTGCTGTTTGCGCTGGCGGCGGCGATCTGTATTTATATCAGCCTGAAAACCGACGATGGCATGCTGCGTGGATTTGGCCTGACGTTTCTTGCCATCAACCTCTACACCCGCTTCTTCGAATTCTTCTGGTATAGCCTGCACAAGGTGGTGTTCTTCCTTATCCTGGCGGTATCGCTGGCGATGATTGGTCGCTACGCCGAGCGGATCTGGCACGCCGGCGAGGGGGAGAAAAAGTAACGGTTTTTCCCTGCTAAGCGTAAGCGATCGCCGCAGCCCTCCCCGGATGGCGGCGCGTTGCGCCTTATCCGGGCTACGATCCGGCACTCGGTTGGTAGCCCCGGTAAGCGTTAGCGCCACCGGGGAGGGATGCGCGCGGAGATTAGATCTCGGTGATGGTGGTGGACTGCGGCAGGCGGGATTTCGGCAGCGCGGCGTTGAAGTCTTCCACGCTGTGATGACCGACCGGCACCACGACCACGCTGGTATAACCTTGCGCTTTCAGGCCAAATTCTTCGTCGAGGATAGCGAAATCGACGCCTTCGATAGGCACCGCATCCAGACCCATTGCCGCCACGCCGAGCAGGAAGTTGCCCACGTTAAGATAAACCTGCTTCGCCATCCACTGATCGTCATCCTTCAGCTCTTTGCGGTGCATATCGGCAAAGAAGGTGCGGCCTTTGTGGTTACCGGCTTTGGCTTCCGGAGTGGCAAAACGGCCATCGGTATCTTCCTGATCAACGACTTTTTCCAGCCACGCATCGTCCATCGCGGTTTTCGCACAGAACACGACAACGTGGGAAGCGTCGAGGATTTTACGTTCGTTGAACACGTAGGTGCCGCTGGCTGCTTTCGCGACGCGAGCTTTACCTTCATCGCTGCTAGCGACGATAAAGTGCCACGGCTGAGAGTTGGTGCTCGACGGGCTATATTGCAGCAGCGTTTTCAGGTTTTCCGCCTGTTCAGCCGTCAGTTTTTTCGCCGGATCAAAAGCCTTAGTGGAGTAACGTTTTAAGGCAACTGAGATAATATCCATGACTCTTCCTCACAATTTTCAGCCCCTTACGGGCACATTTCGTGGGATGAAGAGTACAGCGATGCGCGGGAAATGATAAGAGTGAAAAATGCGATAACACTTATCGCATTTATTTGAAAATCAGCCGGGACGCAGCCGGCGCTGGTCTTTTTTTGCCAGCTTATCCACCACCAGATTCCATGAGTCGTCAATAAGCTCGGCAAGTAAATCCTCGCTGATATCCTCGCCCGGCACCACGGTGATCCAGTGCTTTTTGTTCATGTGATAACCCGGCTCGATACTGCGGTAAATTTGCTGATTGAGCAGCGATTTTTGCGGATCGGCCTTCAGGTTGACTATGGCTCGCCCGCGAAGGGTCATGGTCAACATGAAAATACGCCCGCCGACTTTAAACACGTCATACTCCGGGCCAAACGGCCAGCAGTGTTCGGTGAAAGGGTAGGTTAGCGCGATACGCTGCGCGTGATGGTGTAGCGCTTCGTTATCCATTACGACTCATTCTCATGCAGCGCATTCCACATGGCCTCAAAACCGAGGGCAATGATCTCGCGAGCGCGCTGCGGATCGTGGCTGGCGAACTCGATGGTGGTTTCGGCCAGCGACAGGAACAGGGCATCGCCGAAAGCGCGATAGGCGTCGCTAAGGAAAACCGCTTTCACCGACAGCTGGCACATTTCGTTAAGCTCGGGAAAACTCTCTTTGACCTGGATGCGCGTTTCATCGGTGATGCGTTCGCTCAGCGCCATACGGCGAATGGCGCGGTATTCCATAGGGTTACGCATTCCCCAGTCGATATAGCTGTTCCAGATGTTGCGCGCGTTCTCTTTCGGGCGTTTTTCGTCAGGATTGAGCCCGTCGATCATCGTCTGTACTAAGCGCATCTTAATGGCGAGGTATAACTCGTTGAGCAACTCATCTTTGGTGGCGAAATAGCGAAACAGCGTTCCCTCGGCAACCCCCGCGCTGCGGGCTATCGCCGATGTTGAAGCGGCAATGCCGGACTGGGCGAAAGCGGCCGTGGCGGCTTCCAGTAACGCTTGTTTTTTATCTTCACTCTTAGGACGAGCCACTACATTTTACCTCGCTGAAAGTTAAACCTCGATCTAATCACGGCGGACCGCACAACTGCAACGGCAGATGTCAAAAATTGAAAATAGTCTTGACGATTTTCTACTCCTTCCTAATAATGAGTGCTTACTCACTCATAATCAAGTTATATCATAAAGTCTCCTGGATGGGGCTTTCGTCTGGTCAGGATATGAACCGTGTCACCTTTAGCGTGGTCGCCATTATGTTATTAGCAGCAGCAACGACATTGCCGTTTGTTCTTAATGCCGGTTTTGGCAAAGCGCCGCAGGGTGCGCAGCTCAGTCTTGTCGAACAGTCGCCGAACTACCGTGACGGCCAGTTCCATAACCAACTGCCGACGCCGGGATTCACCGGCCAGAAAAACATGCTGGCCGCGTGGTGGGATTTTCTGGTCACGAAACGAGAAAACGCGCGCCCGCAGCAGCCGTTGCCGCTGGTGAATACCGATCTTGCCGGTTTGCCGTCTGGCGAAGACGTCATGGTCTGGCTCGGGCACTCATCGTGGTATCTGCAGCTGGCGGGTAAACGTATCCTGATCGATCCGGTATTTAGCGATTACGCCGCGCCGTTCTCCTTCATCAATAAGGCCTTCCCCGGCGACTACCCGTGGAATGCGCAGCGGATGCCGGAGATCGATCTGCTGATTATCTCCCACGATCACTACGACCATCTCGACTACGCCACCATCAAAGCGCTGATGCCGAAAGTTAAACGCGTGGTGACGCCGCTCGGCGTCGGCTCGCATCTGCGCTACTGGGGAATGGATGCGGCGATTATTGATGAAGTGGACTGGAACCAGACGATAAAAATCAGCGATGAACTCACCGTACACGCGCTGCCGGCTCGCCATTTCTCCGGCCGCGGGCTGAAACGCAACCAGACCTTATGGGCCAGCTTCCTGTTCGTCACCCCGCAGGAAAAGATTTATTACAGCGGCGATAGCGGCTATGGCCCGCATTTTAAGGCCATTGGCGAACAGTTTGGCCCTATCGATCTGGCAATCATGGAAAACGGTCAATATGACCAGGACTGGAAGTACATCCACATGATGCCGGAAGAAACGGCGCAGGCCGCCGATGATTTACGCGCCCGGTCGGTATTACCGGGGCACGCCGGACGCTTTGTGCTGGCAAAACACAGCTGGGACGATCCGTACCAGCGGCTGGCGGCAGCCAGCGAAGGACGTGAGTGGCGTTTAGTCACGCCAATGCTGGGCGAACCGGTGTGGGTCGCTGATAAGACACAATCATTTAACGCCTGGTGGCGCTAACCGCCAGAGTGGTTCAGAAGGAGAGAAGAGATATGAATATATCCGCTCAGGTGATTGACACTATCGTGGAATGGATTGATGACAATCTACATCAACCACTGCGAATTGATGATATTGCGCGCCATGCCGGATACTCGAAATGGCATCTGCAACGGCTGTTTTTGCAGTACAAAGGGGAAAGTCTCGGGCGCTACATTCGCGAGCGTAAACTGCTGCTGGCGGCGCGGGACCTGCGCGATACCGATCAGCGGGTTTATGATATCTGCCTGAAATACGGCTTTGATTCGCAGCAGACTTTCACCCGTATCTTTACCCGTACCTTCAATCAGCCGCCGGGCGCGTATCGCAAAGAGAACCACAGCCGTGCGCACTGAGCGCCGGCTGCATACCAGTCCGCCTCTATCGGCGGGCTTTTTTTGCTCTCGTACGGCTTAATCAGCCAGCGAGAACCAGCGGCGCCATATCCAGCGCAATACCAGATATTCAACTACCCCCAGCGCTAAGAACCACAGGCAGAAGATTAGGGTATAGAGCTGGTTGAGATCCATCAGGTGGAAGGATGTGACCAATTTTTGCGCCAGCGTCAGGCCGAGCGAGGGCGCCGGCAGCAATAAGCATGAGATCAGGGCTAACAGCAAAATGCCGGCGGCGGATAACAGCGTTTCCAGCGGGTGTTTCATTATAGTGTTAATCGTCAGTTAAAAAACATATTGTCTGGTAAAAAGTCCGTTAACGCAATATGCTTTATCCGCTTATTAATTTACGTCATTCATATTATTTCTAATACTATTAATTAAACCCCCTCTGTTAATTTATTGAGTAATATTTGTGATTAAGTTAATTGCACCGCGATGTAAATTAACGTCATTTATTATCCCAGCATTTTTACAAAAGTATAGGTACTATATCCCACTATTGTGGCGATAATAATTGCCAGTGCGACATACAGCACCAGCCGGCGTCCACGGTAGATTCCAAACATGTTTCACCTCGTTTATAAATGGTTTAGAAATACCCTGTAATATTTGTTTTTCAGAACCAACTTACCATGTATTTTTTAATTTGCGAGTAAATAAATATTCTGGCTGGATAATTTGATCTTGCTCGCAAAACGCATTAATTCATTGGCCAGAAATGATTTCAGGCTTTCCGAATGACGGAATTTAAAAGGAAACTTAATTTTGACCCGGATGATTAACCCCCACAACATCACGCCTTCGGGCGACAGCGCGCCACAGCAGGCTTATCAGCAAACAGTCGAAGCGGTACTGGCGCAAAAAAAGAGCCATGCCGACGGTCTCAGCACCGCTGAAGCCGTCGGGCGCCTGAAATCATACGGCCCTAACGCGCTGCCGGAAAAGAAAGGCAAACCGGCCTGGCTGCGTTTTCTTGCCCACTTCAACGATGTCCTGATTTACGTCCTGCTGGCCGCTGCCGCGCTCACCGCGGTGATGGGCCACTGGGTCGATACCCTGGTTATTCTCGGCGTTACCGTCATTAATGCGTTGATCGGTCATATTCAGGAGAGCAATGCCGAAAAATCGCTGCAGGGGATCCGCAACATGCTCTCCAGCGACGCCCGCGTCCAGCGCAACGGCAAGCATGAAACCATCCCCACACGTGACCTGGTGCCGGGCGATATTGTTATTTTGCGCGCTGGCGATCGCGTCCCGGCGGATATGCGCCTGATTGAAAGCCACAATCTACGGGTCGAAGAGGCGATTCTCACTGGCGAATCAACGGTGGTGGATAAAACCACTGTGGCGTTGCAGGGCGAGCTACCGCTGGGTGACCGCACCAATATGGTCTTCTCCGGCACCACTATCAGCGCCGGCAGCGGCGTCGGTGTGGTCACCGCTACCGGTCAAGAGACCGAGCTAGGCCACATCAATCAGATGATGGCGGCTATTGAAAAGCACCGTACTCCGCTGCTGGTGCAGATGGATAAACTGGGGAAAGCGATTTTTGTCATCATCCTCGCAATGATGGTGGCGCTGTTCTTCTTCAGCCTCGCGTTGCGCGATATCCCGCTGGGTGAGCTGCTGCTGTCGCTGATTAGCCTCGCGGTGGCGGCGGTGCCGGAAGGCCTGCCGGCGATTATCTCGATTATTTTGTCGCTCGGCGTACAGGCGATGGCGCGCAAGCGGGCAATTATCCGCAAGCTGCCGACGGTTGAAACGCTTGGCGCGATGACCGTGGTGTGTTCGGACAAGACCGGCACTCTGACCATGAACGAAATGACGGTGAAAGCAGTCATCACCGCCGACTGCTGCTACCGCGTTGAAGGCGACAGCTATGAGCCGCAGGGGCGCATTTTCCAGGAGGGCAGCGACGAGCCGGTGGTGGTCCAGCCGGGCAGCGTTTTGGAAACCTACCTCCGTACCATCGATCTGTGCAACGACAGCCAGATCGTTCAGGACGAGCGTGGCCTGTGGGGGATCACCGGCGGCCCGACCGAAGGGGCGCTGAAGGTGCTGGCGGCGAAAGCCCAGTTAGCGCCGGTCGCCACCCGGCTGGTGGCGAAAATACCCTTCGACTCGCAGTACAAATATATGGCCACCCATCAGCAGATCGGCGATGAGGAGCGGGTGCTGATTACCGGCGCGCCGGATGTCATCTTCGCCCTGTGCGGCCAGCAGATGAGCAAGCAGGGACCAAGGCCGTTTGACCGTCAGTACTGGGAAGATGAAATGGCGCGCTTCGCCCGCCAGGGGTTACGGATGGTTGCCGCCGCCTGTAAACCGGCAACCGTCGGCAGCGCCACATTGACCCACGATGATCTGAAGGAAGGTCTGGTGTTCCTCGGCATCGCCGGAATGATGGATCCGCCGCGTCCGGAGGCGATTGATGCGATCCACGCCTGCCAGACCGCCGGGATCCGCGTGAAGATGATCACCGGCGACCACCCGCAGACGGCGATGAGCATCGGTCAGATGCTGGGGATCGCCAACAGCCGCCAGGCGATGACCGGCTATCAACTTGAGCATATGGATGATGCCGAGCTGGCGAAGGCGGCGGTGGAGTTTGATATTTTCGCCCGTACCAGTCCGGAGCATAAACTGCGTCTGGTCAAGGCGCTGCAGGATAGCGGCGAAGTGGTCGGGATGACCGGTGACGGCGTTAACGACGCCCCGGCGCTGCGTCAGGCCGATGTGGGCATCGCCATGGGCATTAAAGGGACCGAGGTGACCAAAGAGGCCGCCGATATGGTGCTTACCGACGACAACTTCGCCACCATCGCCAGCTCGGTGAAGGAGGGGCGTCGCGTCTACGATAATCTGAAAAAGACTATCCTGTTCATCATGCCGACCAACCTCGCGCAGGGACTGTTGATCATCATTGCGCTGCTGGCGGGCAATATTATTCCGCTGACGCCGGTGCTGATTTTGTGGATGAACATGGCGACCTCGGCCACGCTCTCCTTCGGCCTGGCCTTTGAAGCCGCCGAGCGCAACGTGATGAACCGTCCACCGCGTAAGACCGGCCAGCACGTGATGGATGGGTTCGCCGTCTGGCGCGTCGCTTTTGTCGGTTCGATGATTGCCGTCGCCGCTTTTGTTCTCGAAGCCTGGCTGGCGCCGCGCGGCCACAGTGCTGAGTTCATCCGCACCGTACTACTGCAGATGCTGGTGACCGCCCAGTGGGTCTATATGATCAACTGCCGCAGCAGCGACAGCTTCTCCCTGAACAAAGGATTGCTGCGCAACAAAGGCATCTGGCTGGTGACCGGCGTCTTGTTGCTGATGCAGCTGGTCATCATCTATGTGCCGCTGATGCAGAACATGTTCGGCACCGAAGCACTACCGCTGCGCTACTGGTTCGTGACCCTGGCGATTGGCGTGGCCATGTTCCTGGTGGTCGAAGTCGAGAAGCGGCTAACCCGCCGTTTGCGTAAACCTACCTGATACCGAATGGCGCCCCTTCAGGATAGAGCGGGCGCCATTTTCGTTTAGCCAGGTTTTTGGGTTTCCACCGCGATCATGGTGACGAACGGATGGTATTGCCACGGTATGCTGCCGCCCTTTTGATACATTTTTGAAATCGTACCGTCGAGGTAGAGCATCTGGCGCACGTGGAGTTTGGACTGTGCGTAACAGGCGAAATCGTAGAAATTGGTTTCGCGCTCGCTAAGCATAAATACCACCCGTCCCTGCTTATCAATGCCGACGCCGTTGCGCAGTTTGCGCGAGCTGGCGGAGGGCTTCAGCCGCCAGTTGATGGCGCCGTTTTCAATCAGCATTGGCCCGGACTGCACGGCGTAGGTTATCTCAGGCGATGGCTTAAATTTATTGATAGGCGTTATTCCCGCCCGCTGGCCCTTCAGCCAGAATACGCCGCCGGGGCGAATGAAAAAGTTGCCGCCGCCGGAGGCGCGGTTGAGGGGCTTTATCTGCTCGCCATTTTCGATATACAAGCCCAGCGGTTCGTAGGCCTTATCGTATATCCCGCCGTTCATCGCCATCTGGACGCGGTCGTCTTTATTGATATCGGACAGCAGCGAGCGTAGCGATCCCCAGGCTTTGCCATTTTGCTTTTGCCAGTACATCACGATGCGCTCTTGCTGCGGATTAACCGTATAGCTTTGCAAGGTCAGCGTTGGGTCAGTGAGCGTACAGGCAGCATGGGTAAAGGCGGTGAAGGGAAGAAGCGCAAGAGGGAGCAGGCGGCGTAATAACATGAACAATCCTTTTGAATATCCTGCGCCGAGTATACCCGTTTCGCTTCCTTATGCCGCCCAAATCTCGCAATGCTTTTGTACCAGGCCGATCAGCGAACCGCCGTTGGCGATGAATTCGCGCATCTGCTGCGCTTCGCTGATGGTGGACCTGGCCTGGCGCACAACCGATTCCAGCGCCGCGCTGGCGTGCACCTTATGGGCAAAGGGCGCCAGTCTGTCGGCTAACTGTAGAATGTTCGCGCGGATGCTTTGTTGTTCTCCGGACCAGACATCGGTTATCACCCCGTCGAGGCCGTAACGACAGGCCTGATAGCGGTTGAAAGGGTAGAGGAGGTAATCCTCCGGCTGATGTTTAAACGGCCGTTCGCTTAACAGCCAACAGGCCAGCGTCTGGATAAATCCGGCGATATTCACCGCCTGGCCTATCGTCAGCGGCGTATCCATCACCCGCACCTCGACGGTACCGAAAACCGGGCTCGGGCGAATATCCCAGTGCAGATCCTTCATGCTGTCGATCATGCTGGTGTAGCTCAGGCGGCGGAATAAACGCTGAAAGGCCTGCCAGTTCTCTACCCACGGCATCGGCCCGTTATCGGGATAGGAAGAGAAACGATTCAGACGCGAACAGGCAAAGCGGCTGTCGGTGCTGTCGAACCACGGCGAGGCGGCGTTGAGGGCAATAAAGTGCGGTACAAAGCGTGACAGCCCGTGCAGCAAATAGATGGCGTCGTCGCCGTTCTGACAGCCGACGTGAACGTGCTGGCCAAACACCGTCGCCTGCTTTGCCAGATAGCCGAAGTGCTCGACGGTTTTCACATAGCGCGGGTTATCGCTGATTTGTTGACGCTGCCAGGCGTGGAAAGGATGCGAACCGCCGCCGCATATTTGCAGGTGGTGATGGAGAGCGGCGCGTTGTACCGCCTGATGGATGGCGCCTAGCTGTGTGGTGGCGTGGCTGATATCGCGACAGATGCCGGTGGCTATCTCCAGCATGCTTTCGGTGATGTCGTGTTTGGCCTCTCCCGCCGTCAGTTCGCGTTGGATATCGGCAATCAGCGTGGAGGCATCCTGGCTGAGGTCGTATCCCGGCGGGTTGACGACCTGTAACTCCAGCTCAATACCAAGCGTAAAAGGCGCTGAAACGTGAAAATCGGGTAGCGTCATCGTCTTTCTCCTGTCCCCGCTTAAACTGCAAGTATAGGAGAAGCGCAGTGAGTGCGGACGGGATGAGAAAACCCCGGTGGCGCTGCCGCTTACCGGGGCTACAGAGTTGTGCTATTTGGTAGCCCGGATTAGCGTAGCGCAATCCGGGAGGCCGGGTGGCGTATCGCTGACACCGGTGCAGGTGGCTTCAAAATCCCCGGTGGCGCTGTCGCTTACCGGGGCTACAGAGTTGTGCTATTTGGTAGCCCGGATGAGCGTAGCGCAATCCGGGAGGCCGGGTGGTGTATCGCTGACACCGGTGCTGGTGGCTTCAAAATCCCCGGTGGCGCTGTCGCTTACCGGGGCTACAGAGTTGTGC
>NZ_JBEAIQ010000010.1:0-690 GCF_040064335.1 Klebsiella sp. CN_Kp088
TCGGTCTGCCGCTGAATCTTATCTGGGGATACGTCGCCATCGCCGTGTTTATGACCGGCGACGGTTTTGAACTCGCCTTCCTCTCGCACTACATCAAGGAGCTGGGCTTCAGTCCGGCGCAGGCCTCTTTCGCCTTCACCCTCTACGGCCTCGCCGCCGCTCTGTCGGCCTGGGTCTCCGGCGTGGTCGCGGAAATTATCACCCCGCGTAAAACCATGTTTATCGGTTTCGTGCTGTGGTGCGTGTTCCACGTCCTGTTCCTCGTCTTCGGCCTCGGTCGCGCCAACTACGCCTTAATCCTGCTGTTTTACGGCATCCGCGGCCTGGCCTATCCGCTGTTCCTCTATTCGTTTATCGTCGCCATTATCCATAACGTCCGCAGCGACAGCTCCAGCTCGGCCCTGGGCTGGTTCTGGGCGGTCTACTCCGTCGGCATCGGCGTGTTCGGCA
Organism: Klebsiella sp. CN_Kp088; assembly: GCF_040064335.1. Lineage (NCBI taxonomy): Bacteria > Pseudomonadati > Pseudomonadota > Gammaproteobacteria > Enterobacterales > Enterobacteriaceae > Klebsiella > Klebsiella sp. CN_Kp088. The sequence continues at coordinate 451 of NZ_JBEAIQ010000010.1, forward strand.
GCTATATTCCGAGCTTCACCATTCCGCACATTGGCGAGATGGGCACCCTGTGGCTGGCGCTGGCGTTCTGTGTCACCGGCGGGCTGATTGCCCTGGCAGCGCTGCGCAACACCGAAACCCCGTGCCATATGCAGAATCTCACCACCCGCGAGAAGTTCTCCGAGCTGGGGCGCGCGGTGACCCTTATCTACACCAACCGCAGCATTATGCTCTCCAGCATCGTGCGTATTATCAACACCC
>NZ_JBEAIQ010000011.1:0-573 GCF_040064335.1 Klebsiella sp. CN_Kp088
AGGGGAACCTGCGGTTGGATCACCTCCTTACCTTAAAGAACCTGCCTTTGTAGTGCTCACACAGATTGTCTGATGAAAATACAGCAGTAAGTAATCTCTGCAGGCTTGTAGCTCAGGTGGTTAGAGCGCACCCCTGATAAGGGTGAGGTCGGTGGTTCAAGTCCACTCAGGCCTACCAAATTCGCTCTCGTGCTTTGTTGTGGCAAAGCTCGCATACTTCAGTATGCTTCGCTTCACCACGCCGCGCCCGAAAACGAATTAAGGTTAAAAGAGATAACTACGATGGGGCTATAGCTCAGCTGGGAGAGCGCCTGCTTTGCACGCAGGAGGTCTGCGGTTCGATCCCGCATAGCTCCACCATCCTTACTGCAAAAAACAAGAAAACTTCAGAGTGTACCTGAAAAGGTTCACTGCGAAGTTTTGCTCTTTAAAAATCTGGATCAAGCTGAAAATTGAAACGACACACAGTTAATGTGTGTTCGAGTCTCTCAAATTTTCGCGACACGTTGGTGTTTTACGAAACATCTTCGGGTTGTGAGGTTAAGCGACTAAGCGTACACGGTGGATGCCCTG
>NZ_JBEAIQ010000012.1:0-557 GCF_040064335.1 Klebsiella sp. CN_Kp088
ACGCGAATAAACGGGCACAGACAAAACGCCAGCAGATAGAGCGCGGTATAGGCCACCACCACGCCGATGGTGCTGAAGTGCGGCAGCAGCACCACCGCAATCGCCGGTGCGAGGAAGTTCGACAGCCCGGCCGACAGGTTGTAGACCGAAATCGCCGCCCCTTTATGCTCTGGCTCCAGCGCCGGAAACACCGCCGCCATCGGCACAAACGCCGCGACAAAAATCCCCAGCGCGATGGCCGGCACCAGCGCCATGGCGAAGTTATGGCCGAAGTGCTGCGGCAGGTAGTAAAACGCCAGGCTCGACAGCGCCATGCCGATGCAGCCGAACCAGCGCACCACTTTCATCCAGCCCAGTTTCTCCGCCACAATACCCCAGAAGACGTTGGAGAAGATGGTGGTGAAGAAGAACGCCGCCCACACCTGCAGCCATTCGGAAGTGGTGAAACCGAGTTCATCAACGAACATCATCGGCATGACCACCGCGAAGCCGAACAGCGACAGGGTGTTGATAATACGCACGATGCTGGAGAGCATAATGCTGCGGTTGGTGTAGAT
>NZ_JBEAIQ010000013.1:0-523 GCF_040064335.1 Klebsiella sp. CN_Kp088
GCCTTCCTCCTCGCTGAAAGTACTTTACAACCCGAAGGCCTTCTTCATACACGCGGCATGGCTGCATCAGGCTTGCGCCCATTGTGCAATATTCCCCACTGCTGCCTCCCGTAGGAGTCTGGACCGTGTCTCAGTTCCAGTGTGGCTGGTCATCCTCTCAGACCAGCTAGGGATCGTCGCCTAGGTGAGCCATTACCCCACCTACTAGCTAATCCCATCTGGGCACATCTGATGGCATGAGGCCCGAAGGTCCCCCACTTTGGTCTTGCGACGTTATGCGGTATTAGCTACCGTTTCCAGTAGTTATCCCCCTCCATCAGGCAGTTTCCCAGACATTACTCACCCGTCCGCCGCTCGTCACCCGAGAGCAAGCTCTCTGTGCTACCGCTCGACTTGCATGTGTTAGGCCTGCCGCCAGCGTTCAATCTGAGCCATGATCAAACTCTTCAATTTAAGTTTGATGCTCGTGAATTAAACTTCGTAATGAATTACGTATGTTCACTCAGAGACTTGGTATTCATTT